>DATGLE010000159.1:0-41483 GCA_035294325.1 Ktedonobacteraceae bacterium
GAGCCGTGCGTCTGATCCGTGACCTGATCGACGAAAATGAGCATGCCGCCTGGCCTGAGCGTTTGCACGACTCTCGTTAATACGGCCTGGTTGACCTCTGGCCGCAGCAGGTGGGCGATGTGAAAGTAGAGCGCAACGTCAAAAGGCTCTCGGAAGAGTGTCGTAAAGTCATCCTGCACAATATCGCCACAGACAAAACTCATACGCTCCTCCAGGCCGAGCCGCTTCGCCGTGAGCATGCCCGCCTCGATGCCCGATTGCATATCCAGAATCGTTGCGTGCAGCAGCGGATATTTGCGACAGAAGAGCGCGCTGTAGCCAGCGTGCGAGCCGCCAACATCGAGCAGGCGCGTCGCGCCGCCCGGCACACGCACACGATTGACGATCTCGCCACCGAGCGCGGTAGCCAGGGCAGCCAGGCCCGCGTAGTGACGGGCCAGCAGCTTCTGCATCTCCGGCGCGTTCGCGTCTTCAGCGTAGGGCATACGCATGGCCTGGCTGTTGGTGCGTACTACCTGTGGCAGATGATCCCAGATAGCAACGATATCAGGACTATGTATGATATAGGGCGCGATATTCACCGCTGATGCGCTGGTGAGCCAGCGCTGCGCCATGCGGCTATTGCGATACAGACCATTACGGCATTGCAGATAGCCAGATGAGACGAGCAGTTGGAGCAGCAGAAGCAATCCCTGCGGATTACATTCGAGCTTTTCGGCCAGCGCTTGTAGAGGCAGGGGACGCTTACTCAGCGCGTCGAAGACGCCCAGTTCGCAGGCCGTAACAAGCACCCTGGCGATGCCTGCTGCCAGAGGCGTATCAAAGAGCGGCACGGGCAAAATATTGAGGCGTGCCAGCAGCTTTTCGAGAGGAGTGAGTTGTAGCGGCATTAAAGTAGCGCTCCTGTCAGCCAACCGGCGGCGAGTACCAGGCACGTCGCCGCAACGAGATAAAAGTACAGCTTGCGCGCTCGCAAAGGCCGCTCAGGACCGAAGTACAGCAGCATGGCGATGAGCGCGAGGCAGCCAACGAGCAGCGCCGGCGCGACGATCCAGATACGCGCAGGGACGAGCAGCGTTACAGTTAGCGTTCCGATCAGTACCATGCTCAGAAAGATGAGCAGCGGGCAGACGATCAACGAGCGTTTCAGGCCAAGCGCGACGGCCAGCGTGCGAACGCTGCTAGCCGCGTCTTCCTCCAGATCGGGCAGCGAGTTCGCTAAATTCAGGGCAACGCCCAGCAGGGCGGCCACCGGCACCAGCCAGAACACAAGCGAAATGACGTGCCCCACACCGGCAAAGGCGTAGACGGGGATGAGCGGGATCGCCAGCGCGAAGACAATCCCGCTGAACGGCGTCGCCTTCAATCCCAGGTTATAACCCTGACCAAAGGCGAGATAGAGCAGCGAGATAAGCAGCGCCAGCGGGTTGAGCGGCAGCAATAGCAGTATCATGACCGGGATCAACAGAAGGCCGGCGATGAGCGCTTCACGCGGGCGCACCATTCCCAGAGGAATCGGTTTGCGCTTCTTGCTGGCAGCGTCCTGCCGGCGATCACAGTAATCATTGAGGATAGCAATAGAGAGCTGCATGGCAAGATGCGCCGCGACGAGCAGCGCAATAATACCCGGGACAAGATGCGGCCACGCGGCCAGCAGCGCCAGCATGAAGATCGCAACCGTGTGCAGGAGGACGGGGCCGGGATGGCACAGCAGGAAGAAACCACGTAGAATTTCAGTGGGGCGGCGTTTTCTGGCAAACTCCATCACTCCATATACCCCCGTTTGCAGTTACCTTAACCCTGTGCGCACAACCATTGGTGCCCCGACTACTTCACTATCACCAGACGGGCAGGCGATCCAGCATAGCTTTGAGCCATTGCGAACGCACCTCATTGCCAGCAAGCGCCAGCGTAATCCATACTCCCAGAACGGTGCCCAGCACCCAGAAGACCAGCATCAGCGTTCCGCTATTCATGCCCAGAATGATATGCCGGAGGCTGAGGAAGAGTATGGAGAAGATATCGTGCCCATCGGTAAGGGGCAGAGATTCACGCACAGACGGCTGTCCCAGCAGCACTCCCAGAGTGGTGATTGTCGCGAGCAGCCCGGCGGCCAGCAGCTCCGCCAGCGATGGGCGAAAAAGCATAGACGCAAATTCCCTGACGGTTGTAGATTCCCTGGCTGCCTTCGCGGGAACCTCCTCGGCTCGCTGAGTACTCAGGGCAACACGACGCATAATATTCTCTGTGAGGTCGGCAGGTTCGGCCACAGATTCCATATTCTGCAAGGCGCCCTCGATGGTTTCGAGCAGGAATAGTTCCTCGCGGCAAGCCTTACAGGTGGCGAGATGCGCTTCCAGTGTACGAACCTGGTCGAGTGTAAGCTGTTTATCGATATACAGTTGTAGCTGCTGGACGGCTTTAGCACAACGCATGATTTAACCTCTCGTTCTCCACTCGTGCTCAAACGCCATGAGACGTTCTTTGAGTAAATTGCGAGCGCGAAATAAATGTGTTTTAATAGTACCGATAGGTAATGTCAGTATTTCAGCCATCTCCTCGTAGGTCATTTCCTGTAGATGCCGTAATACCAGTACAATCCGATATTTCGCGGGCAACATCGAGAGGTGTTCACGCACAAGGGCCTGGCGTTCGCGCATTTCCTGTTCGGCATCGTCATGGCTTTCCGTGTTGATATGATCCGCCTGTAACGCTACCTGCAGCGCCCTGTCTCGCTTGCGCTGCTCCAATTGTTTCAAACAACAGTTGTAGGCGATACGATAGAGCCAGGTAGAGAATCGGGCATCGCCGCGAAAAGTGGATAAGCCCTGCCATGCCGCGAGAAAGGTTTCCTGAGTGACCTCGTTCGCCTCTTCATACTGCTGGAGCATACGATAGACCAGGTTAAAAACACGGCGCTGATG
Organism: Ktedonobacteraceae bacterium; assembly: GCA_035294325.1. Lineage (GTDB taxonomy): Bacteria > Chloroflexota > Ktedonobacteria > Ktedonobacterales > Ktedonobacteraceae > DATGLE01. The sequence goes on from DATGLE010000159.1 coordinate 2,925, forward strand.
GCGTTGTACCAAGAGAGCGAAGGCGTCCTGATCGCCAGCCTGGGAGGCAGTAACGAGCGCGGTATCATCCTGCTCTGCGCGGGTAGAGGCGCCGATATTCGGAATAGGCACGCTTATGCTTTGCGGCGGTTGCAACAGGTACTCACTCATGGTCTTTAATATTGAGAGGGTAGATCATGGAAGAATGTTTCACGTATCGGACGAAACATTCCCCTGGCTATGGATATCTTACCATACAATGGCTGTAACGATAAAGAGGTTCGTTTGAATGGTTGCAGTATTGCTTGGCTGGCTGCTGGCCCTGGCGATCTTTCTTGGCTTCATCGTGCTGTTACGCTTTCTGTACCACAGAGAGCGCATGGCGCTGATTACACATGGCATCAATCCTGATAGCCTGCGCAAATCAAGGCGCAGCAATGTGTTGCTGCGCGCGGGCTTGATTACGATGATGGTCGGTGTGGCGCTCACTATCGGCCTCTATCCTATTGGCTTTATCCTGCCGCCCATATACACGGCCACGCCATTCCATCTCGGGCCGTGGCTGCTGCCCGGGCTGATCCCGCTGGCCGTGGGTGCGGCGCTCACTTTCAGCTACTATCTGGAGAGCGCCCAGGCGTCCGGCACCACTTCACAGCCCTCTCAGGAGGAGCCAAAGGTTATCCCGCTCAATGAGCGCCGGCAGCGCGAGGAGCAGTCCCGGTAGAAAATGTGGTTGGAGTCGAGATGGAACAAAAGAGCGATAGTGAGGCAGCGAGCGGCGGGAAACGACCCTGGAATGTACCGACAGTCACCGAAGATATCATGCTCCTCATCCTGGCGTGGGCCGCCGGCAGCGTTGACGCGATCAACTACCTGGGCCTCGGTCACGTCTTTACCGCGAATATGACTGGCAATACCGTGTTTCTCGCCATCTCGCTTGGGGAAGGGCAAGTACTGGCAGCATCCAGGTCGGTTGCCTCCCTGATCGGCTTCTGTCTCGGCGCCGCCCTGGGTACCGAGGTTATCTGGCGAGGCCGCAAGCGACTCGGCACGCCTGGCTGGTCGCCAGTAATCACCCGCGCTATTGCCCTGGAAGGAGTCATCCTTGCCCTCTTCGCTACTGGCTGGTATATTGCCGGGGCCAGGCCCGACTTCCTCGCGGTACATGTTCTGATCGTGCTCTCGGCGCTGGCAATGGGCATACAGAGCGCCGCTATACTACGCATCGGCGTTACGGGGGTTGCGACAACCTATATCACTGGCACGATAACGAGTCTGATGATCGGTTTTGTCGGCTGGCTCCTCCCGGCAGTCGAATCGTCGGTCACGCAATCGCCGGAAGAGGCCACACCACATGTGCCGCCAGGAGTGGAGCACCGCGTCAAGCTGCAAGCGTCGGTGTTACTCATCTACGGTCTTGGAGCGGTCGCCGGCGGCATTGTGGAGATCCGCTGGCATACCTTCGCGATCCTGCTCCCGCTTGTTGCGGTTGTGATCGTGGCCGTCAACGCGGTGATCCGCCACCGGGAGCATAAGAGCCTCAATCCCTGACGCCTCTCCTCAGCGCGGCGTAACGTTCAGGTCATTGTAAGGTCCGCCGATTTGACTGCAAGTTGACTATCAGGCGCAGGCACGATAATCAGTCTGATCTTACTTAACCTGACGCGTCTGTTTTTGTGCGCCCGGGGTGCACCTTATGATACAGGAGCCTGCGGGGCGAGCATCCGCAGACTCCCACACCATGGCGAACCGCGCAGCGGCGAGCGTTCATGAATACCTGCACATAGTGGTATTTAGCTTATTTCAGGAATAGTAAATCTTTTATGGGTACACGCGAGATACTGCCTGACAGAACTGAGACGCTGGCACCGGGGCCGGAGCCGACCGCCGTCAAAAAAAATTCGCGCAAGCGTAGCATCACGATTTTTGCTGTTGTGAGCGTCTTAAATGCTGGCTTGCTTGTGCTGCTCTGGACGCAGTTGTTGACGCCGGCGCACAACCAGAATCAGCTTGATAGTACCGGCGGCAACCCCACTACGGGCGACATCAACAGTCCGCTGATTGGTAAGACGGCGCCCGACTTCACGCTGCCAGTTCTCAGCGGCGGGAATGGCAAGATCCATCTCGCGGACTTCAAAGGGAGGCCCGTGATTCTGAACTTCTGGGCATCGTGGTGCGATCCCTGCAATCAGGAGGCGCCATTCCTGGCAAAAGCCTGGCCGAAGCTGCGCTCGCAGGGCGTTGTTTTTATCGGCATCGATGGCTCGGAGAAGTCCAGCGCGGCGCTGAGCTTCATTCACAAATACGGCATCCCTTATCTTAATGTGCAGGATACGCTGGATGGCGCGACAGCGATCAACTATGGCGTCACCGGCTTTCCTGAGACGGTTTTCATTAACAAAGAAGGCGTTGTCGTCGCCAAATGGATCTACCCACTGACATCTCAAGGATTAAAGCTTGAAATGGCGAAGATGATGCGCTAAATCTCGTATCAGAGGCGGCGAGCGCAATGGATGTAATACTGGCGGTGCGCCTGGTTGCGCGGGCGGTCCATACTATCGCGGCGGCGGCCTGGGTGGGCGGAAGCATTATGTATCTCGTCGCTGTGGCGCCGGCCCTGCGCAGTGGCGGTCCAGCGCCCGCCGTCGCGGCCCAGATTGCGGCGCTGTTCAGGCGCATGGTCAATGTCTGTGTGGGTGCGCTGCTGTTGAGCGGCGGCTACCTGATCTTTGATCGCCTGACGCAGACGACGCTGGGGCTGTCCTATGTGATCGTGCTGGCGATCAAGGTTGCCAGCGCCATCGGTATGTTTGTGCTGGCAATCTACCTGGGACAGAGCAATGTACGGCGGCTGGCAAAGCGGTCAACGCGCATCTCTAAAGCGGCACCGCAGCTCATGCTGACCCTGGGCATATTCGTATTCGTACTGGGCGCGCTGCTCAATATTCTCTTCGAGGCAAGCGTCGCGCCCCGCTAATGGAGGTTATGTTGTGCAGTCTGCTGTGACTGTAAAAAGCGATGAACCAGAGGTGGTCCCGCCACATAAGCGGCGGCTGCCGTTGAGCTTCATCCTCGCCGGAATCGCTATTCTCGGCGCGGTAATCTATCTCGTTTACGCGAACACGCAGACGAACGCCGTCTATTATATGACCGTCTCCGAATTGAAGCACTGCACCATCTGCACAACGCAGGCGGTGCGCGTCGCTGGCGTTGTGCAGGCAGGCTCAATCGTGCGTAACGACCAGAGCGATTCAATCAGGTTTGTGATTAACGATGGTCATCAGACATTGCCGGTCACATATAGCGGCGTTGTGCCCGATATCTTTCGTCCCGGCATTCAGGTTGTTGTAGAGGGGCGCTACAGCGGGCAGGGACCATTCCAGGCACAGACGCTGCTCGCCAAATGTCCGTCGCGCTTCCAATCGGCGACGCCAGCGGCGACTCAATAGAGGAACGCAGGGGTAGCATTGTGTATTTCTCAGACTTAGGCACCATCGCTCTTATCCTTGCACTGTGTTTCGCGTTCTACGCGGTTATGGCAGCCGTAGTGGGAGCATCTCGCCAGAGGCCGGCGCTGGTCGCGAGCGCGCGCTACAGCGTGCTGGTCGTGGCCGTCTTCATGCTGCTGGCCGCTGCCGCGCTGATCCTCTCCTTTCTCACCCACGATTTCGGCGTGCGCTATGTCGCGGAACAATCCAGCCTCGCTATGCCCTGGTACTACGTCATGGCAGCGTTTTACGGCGGCCAGGAGGGATCGCTGCTCTACTGGGCGTTGATGCTCTCCGTCTTCTCGGCTATCTTCGTACTTACGTCGCGGCGTGCTCCCGCCTGGCTCACGCCCTATATCGTAGCAACGCTGATGGCTATCGAGATATTCTTTTTGCTCATGCTCACCACTGTCTCCAGCCCTTTCGTGCGCCTGCCCATCGCCCCGGCGGATGGCAAGGGCCTGAATCCTCTGTTGATGGACCCTGGCATGCTGGTTCATCCTCCAATGGAGCTGATGGGCTACATGAGCTTTTCGGTCCCCTACGCCTTCGCAGTCGCGGCGATGATTACGGGCCAGCTCAATAGCGACTGGCTGCGCTCGATCCGGCGCTGGACCCTGGCAGCCTGGTCGATTCAGACAACGGGCCTGATTCTGGGCGCGTGGTGGGCCTATCATGTGCTGGGCTGGGGTGGCTACTGGAACTGGGACCCGGTGGAGAATGCGGCGCTGCTGCCCTGGCTGACGGCAACGGCTTTCCTGCATTCAACAATGGTGCAGGAGCGGCGCGGGATGCTCAAGGTCTGGAACCTCTGCCTGGTAATGGCCTCGTTCGCGCTCTCGATCTTCGGAACCTTCGAGGTGCGCAGCGGCGTGATCAGTTCCGTGCACTCCTTCGCCTATTCCGATATCGGCGGCTTTTTCCTGGCCTTCCTGGTCGTGATTATTGTCTTTTCGAGTACGCTCTTCGCCTGGCGCCTGCCGAAGCTGCACCCGGAGCAGGAGTTCGATGCGGTGGTCTCGCGCGAGGGCATCTTTCTCTTCAACAATCTGTTGCTGATCGGCATTGCCTTCGCTACGTTATGGGGGACACTCTTCCCGCTGATTACCGCGACGCTCAATCGCCAGGAGATGACCGTCGGGCCGCCGTTTTATGAGCGTGTAATTGGTCCGCTGCTGGTCGTGCTGGTGCTGGCGATGGGCGTAGGTCCGCTGCTGGCCTGGCGCAGAACCTCTACAGCAGCGCTGCGGCGCAACCTGGGCGTTCCGGCCATCGTCGCAGCTATCTGTGCGGCCATTTTGCCGCTGCTCGGCATTACCAGCATCGGCGCCAATATCGGCTTTGCCGTCTGCGCCTTTACGGCCGCCGCAATCCTCTACGAACTCTGGCGCGGCACACGCGTGCGCCATGCACACGGCGAGCCATATATTATCGCGCTCTATATGCTCTTCCAGCGCTACCGGCAGCGCTACGGCGGCTATCTTGTGCATCTCGGCTTCGTCCTGCTCACGCTGGGTATCATCGGATCGAGCTTCTTCCAGGTCAGGCAGGACGCCACGCTCAGACCGGGGCAGGTGATGAGCGTCGGGGGCTATCAACTCAAGTATTTCGGCAATATCGATACGCAGGAGCCGGATAAAGAGACCATCACGGCACAGTTGCAGGTCTGGCATAATGGAGAATTGCAGAACTATATCTATCCTGGCCGCACATTCTACACCAATTTTGACAACCAGCCCGCGAGCCAGATCCCGATCACGAGCTACGGGCTGACCGATCTCTACGTCTACCTGGCCGACTGGAACCAGGCGTCGCAGGCAACCATCAGCGTCTTTATCAACCCGCTGGTACCGCTGCTCTGGTATGGCGGGCTGCTGATGCTCATCGGCGGCATTACCTGCTGGTGGCCCGAACGACGGCGCAGTGTGCGCGCGACACCCGCCACCGGGCGAGCAGCCAGGCCGCGTAAAGTGCCGGCGGATAGCGAGGTGATGGCATGAGACACAGGCGCTCATTGTTTCTGCTGCTGGCAGGCATGGCCGTTATCGCCGCCATCTGGTCAACGCTGCTGCTGAGCCAGGCAAGGCCGGAGACGCTCGATCAGCGCGCGCATGATGTGGCCTCGCAGTTGAAATGCCCGGTCTGCCAGGATGAGTCGGTAGCGGATTCGCCTTCGCTGCTGGCCTCGCAGATGCGCTCCGTCATCCGGCAGCAGTTGCGGCAGGGCAGATCCGAGCAGCAGATCATCCAGTACTTCGTGAGCCGCTACGGACCGCAGATCGTATGGTCGCCGCCGTGGCAGGGTTTCGCCCTGCTGGCGTGGCTGGTGCCGATTGCGCTTTTCCTCGTGGGCGGCGCCTTCCTGGTCTTTACGCTGCGTGAGTGGAGCGCTCGCCCCCTTGCGACTCCCGCTACAGGCGAAGACGAGCATGCCCCCGCAGCTATCGACGACAGCGACCTGGAGCCTTATCGCGCGCAACTCGAACGCGAACTGGCCGCCGAAGATCCGCTTTTCGCCAGGCATAGAACGGAGGCACACCGATGGCTATCGTGATCGCGCTCATCCTGGGAGTCCTGGCGCTCGGCTTCGTTCTCTACCCGCTCTATCGCCGCCCCGCCGATGGCACCCGCAGCACGCGAGAGGTGGATGTGCTCGGCGGAGGGGAGAACATGGCGAGCGAGCGCGAGCAGGCGGCCCGCAGTGCCTTACAGGAGGTTGAGCTTGATTACCAGCTCGGCAATATCGCGGAGCCAGACTATCAGGCACTACGCGAGCGCTATATGCGGCGCGCACTGGTGGCGCTGAAATCGCGCTATGACCACGAGCGCGAACTTGATGAGGAGATCGAGGAGCAGTTACGGAAGATGAGGGAGCAGGAGAATGATGCGGCACAATAAACTCTGGATGGCTCTTATTGCCGGGATAATCATGGCGCTGCTCTCGTTCGCCCCGGCCTCGGCGCATAGCATCGCCGGCGGCAATGGGCGCATTTACGGGCAGTTGCTCGACGGCTCCAGAAAGAATGCGCCGCTGGCGGGGCAGAGCGTGACCTTGCAGATGGCCCGGGGCAACAGCGCTCAGGATCTGAGGACGACCACCACTGATGCGCAGGGCATGTATAATTTCACCAACCTGGCAACCGATCAGACCATCAACTACGCCGTCTACATCAACTACCAGGGCGCACAATACGTTTCGAACATCGTTGCGCTGAATAGCAAGCCGGTCCAACAGGTGAATCTGACGGTCTACGAGTCCACATCTGATACCTCTAAAATCGCTATCGTACAGGCAACGCTGCTGGTGAATGCGCCCGATGCGCGCCTGGGGACCTTCACCGTCTCCGAATTCTTCTCCTTCCAGAATCTGAATACGCGCACCTTCGTTGGCTCGCTCGATGCCAGCAAGGGCAGGCCGCACGCGCTCTTCTTCTCGCTGCCGAAAGGCGCGCGCAACATTGTGCTGGGCAAAGGCTTTGATGGCTATAGATCATTGCAGGCCGATAGCGGCTTTGCCACCAACGCTGCTATAGTGCCGGGGGATAACGAGTTCGCCTTCTCGTTCGAGGTGCCCTATACCACGACAAATTACGACTTTGCCTATACGGCCATGTATCCAACAGTGGCGCTTTCGTTCATGGTGCCGCCCGATATTCACGCCAGTTCAGGCACGCTGCTTTCGCAGGGGATCGTCAACGTCGATCAACATTCCTATCAGGTCTTCAAGGGGAGCGGCCTGCTCAGCAACCAGCAGGTGCATTTGCAACTCTCTGATCTGCCTGCTCCAGCATCTTCCAGCAGTTCACAGGCGCCCGCCGGCACAATTAATCCCTGGCTGATCGTCATTCTGCTGGTCATGCTGGCAGTTCTGGGCCTGACGTGGTTCCTCTATCGCTCATACCAGCAGCCGGCGACAAGAAAGGGCAGCGCTCCGGCAAAGAGCAGACAGCAGGGCAAGGGCGCCAGCGAGGCAGAGCAAAAGGACGCGCAGGCCACTGAGGGGCGCAGGCAGGCGCTGCTGCGCGAGTTGCTGGCGCTGGATAAAGCCTTTGAGGCAGGAAAAGTGAAAAAAGGAAGCTATGAGCAGCAGCGCGCCAGGCTCAAAGCGCGCCTGCGCTCCCTGATGAGCGAGCAGGAGACGGCATCGCGATGAATGGAGAGCGCGCAGCAATTGATAATGTTCCGTGCGCAGCGGCGCGATTTATCGCGCACGGTTGGCCTATCAAGCGGTTTCACAGCGCGATAAATCGCGCCGCTGCGCCCATTGATCGCGCCCTGGTCACATTGAGCGGCATAATCGCTCCTTTGAAGCGCGCTACAGAGCAACCGGTGCGCGATCAATTGCTCAGCCACGCAGGAGACGAAAAATCTCTCACAGTCATCGATAACAGGGAGGCCAGCCCGCAAGCCAGTACAGAGCATGAGCATGCCAGTATGGTAGAGGTCAGAGGACTGAAGAAGAGCTATGGCCTGAAACCAATACTGCGCGGCGTCGATCTTACGCTGTTGCAAGGCGAGCGTATGGCGCTGCTGGGAGCGAACGGCGCGGGGAAGACGACGCTGCTGCGCCTGCTGGCTGGCCTGACACAAGCGACTGCGGGCACGATTCGCATCGCGGGCCTGAATATGGTGCAGGACGCGCAGCAAATACGCAGCCTTGTCGGCTTCGTCGCGCATCAGCCGTATCTCTATGAGGAACTGACGGCGCTGGAAAATCTGCTCTTCTTCGGGCGCATGTACGGAATCGCGCACGCCAGGGAGCGCGCCTGTTCCCTCTTGCAGCGCGTGGGGCTGGAGCGGCGCATGCACGAGCGCGCCCGAACGCTCTCGCGCGGGCAGTTGCAGCGCCTGGCCTGGGCGCGCGCCCTGCTGCATGAACCATCGCTGCTCCTGCTCGATGAGCCGGACACGGGACTGGACCAGGAGGGATGCGCCTTGATTGATAGCTTGCAGGCCGAACATAACGCCCGGGGAGGCAGCGCGATCTTCACAACGCACCAGCTTGAGCGCGCGCTGGCTTTCAGCGATAAGATCGTCATACTGCGCGCCGGTCGCCTGGTCTATGAGGCGGCGACGGCAGGGTTGACGCCCGAAGAACTGCAACAGGCATACCAGGAGGCGGCGCGATGAGCACAATCAGAGCCTTTATTAACCAGACCGGGGCCATTCTGTGGAAGGATGTGCGCTGCGAACTGCGCAGCAAACAGACCTGGCTCGGCATGGCGATGTTCGCGCTGCTGGCGCTCGTCATCTTCAATTTTACCTTTGACCTGCACGTCGACAATAAAAGCGCCGTCGCCCCCGGGGCGCTCTGGATCGCCTTTATCTTCGCCAGCCTGCTCGGGCTGAGCCGCACTATCGCCGCCGAGCGCGAGCAGGGAGCAATGGATCGCCTGCTGCTCTGCCCGGTGGATCGCAAGGCTATCTATTGCGCGAAACTCCTGGGAAATTTGCTCTTTATCGGCGTCGTGGAGATTATTGCTCTGCCCGTTTTTGCGGCATTGTTCAATGTCCCCCTGCTTACAGGAGGATTGATACCGGTTGTAGTGCTGGGCACACTGGGCATCGCCACGATTGTAACGCTCTTCTCGGCGATGGCTACGGCGACGCGAGCCAGAGAACTGCTGCTCCCGATCCTCGTGTTTCCATTGATCGTGCCCGTCGTCACCGGCGCCGTGCGCGCGACAGAGGCCCTGATGGTCCCTCCAGTGAACGAGCCGCCGTGGCTAAGCCTGATTATCGCTTTCGATGTGATCTTCCTGAGCGTTGCTATGCTCACGTTTCCATATGTCATTGAGGAATAATGCTTTTTCCCACTGTCTGGTAGGAGTAAAATACATGGCCGTAACAAAGCAAGCAACAGGCACCCGCCATAACAAAGTCGCAGCGAGGAAGCACGAGCAGAGGCCGCCTGTCGTATCTCTCACGCTGGGCCTGCTCACCTTCATCGGCATGATGATCTCGCTGTGGATGATCTTTATCTACGCGCCAACCGACGCTATCGAGGGAAACGCGCAGCGCATCTTTTATTTCCATGTTCCGTCGGCATGGATCGGCATGCTGGCCTTTGGCGTGCTGGCGCTGAGCGGCACTGGCTACATGGTGACGAAAGATGAGCGCTGGGACTGGCTGGCGCGGGCCGCGGCCGAGATCGGGGCCGTCTTCATCACCCTCGCGCTCATCACCGGCTCCATCTGGGGCAGAACGACCTGGGGCGCATGGTGGACCTGGGATCCGAAGCTCACCGCGACGTTGATCCTCTGGTTTATGTACATTGGCTACCTCATGCTGCGCAGCTATATGGGCCGCACCTCCGCCAGCGCTTACGCCGGTGCTGTCCTGGGCATCGTGGGTGTCGTCGATGTGCCGATCATCTATCTATCGGTGCAATGGTGGCGCGGACAGCATCCAACGGCGGAGGTCGGCGTGCCGGGGGCGCTGCCACCTTCGGTTGTGCTCACACTGATGGTCTCGCTGGCAACCTTCACCCTGTTATATTGTTTCTTGATGGTACAGCTCTACCAGTTGCAGAAGTTGCAAACGCTGACGCAGCGCCTGCGTGCCAGCGTTGAATAAAAGGAGATATACTTATGCAGGGAGTGACATATCTCGTCGCGGCCTACGCTATCGTCTGGGCCGGCCTGTTCGCGTATCTCGCGGTGGTCGCCATGCGCATTCGCGGGGTGCATACTGAACTGGCAGCCGTCGAAGAACTGGTGCGCGAACAACAGGAAAAGAAATAAAGGCATGGATATGAAAGAGAAAACACAGGATGATGCCGCAGCCGATACGCCCGCCAGGACGACCAGCCGGGGAGCGGAGGCGCGGCGCATCGCCATCCTGGCAATCGGAGACCTCATCGTCTTCCTCGTCTTCGCCGCCATTGGCCGGCGCAGCCACGGAGAGGCAGCGGGCCTCGACTCGCTGCTCCAGATCGCGCTCACCGCCGCCCCGTTCGCCGCCGGATGGTTTATTGTCTCACCTTTCGTCGGTGCCTTCCGCGAAGAACTCGCCAATCAGCCGCGCAAGATGGCATGGCGCACCCTGCTCTCGTGGGTTGCCTCCTGGCCGCTGGCGATGATCCTGCGCGGCGCCTTCGTCGATCACGGCGTTCCGCCCGCGACCTTCGCCACCATCACACTCGTCACCAACACCATTCTGCTGCTCGTATGGCGCGTACCCTATGCCTGGCTGCGCGTCCTCAATACCAGGAAACGCGAACAGCGGGCGGATTGACAAAAAATCTAATAAGTCTGCTACTCAGCTCTGCGTACAATGCCTTGCTGCCAGGCGAAAACTGCTGCCTGGGTGCGATCAAGCATATGCAGCTTGCTCAGAATATTGCTGACGTGCCCTTTCACCGTTTTCTCGCTAATGATCAGAGCTTGAGCGATCTCCGTGTTAGTACGACCTGCCGCAATGAGGCGCAGTACTTCTAACTCGCGCTCGCTCAGATCGGTCGCAGGGTTATGGGCCTCATGCTTCACGCCCTGAATCTCCTGTACGACACGTGCTGCGATACGTGGATGCAGGATCGACTCGCCTCTGGCAGCCTGGCGAATCGCCTCCGCCAGTTCGTCCGGCCCCACATCCTTCAAGACGTAAGAGAGTGCGCCTGCTCGCAACGCGGGAAAGATATACTTGTCCTCGTGGTACGAGGTGAGCACGATAACCTGCGTGCGTGGGCTTGCCAGCTTGACCTGGCGCGTCGCTTCTACACCACCCATGCCGGGCATGATCAGATCCATCAATACCACATCAGGAGCCAGTTCTGCTGCCATGCGCACAGCCTCCTCGCCCGTGCTCGCCTCACCCAGCACAAGCAGGTCGGGCTGCACCTCCAGGAAGGCCTGTATGCCCTGGCGTACCAGTAAATGATCATCTACCACAAGCAAGGTGATCGGCTCTGCCATTACTCTATTCCTTTCTTTTCGATATGTGTTGTGGGACAATGCACGTATATTTCCGTCCCCTTGCCAGCAGCACTCTCAACCTGGATATCGCCGCCCAGAACTTGGATACGTTCACGCATCGAGAGCAGGCCAACACCGCGTCCCTCCGCTCTGGCAACGTTGAAACCTTGCCCATTGTCGGCGATCAAGAGCGTCACACTCTCCTGCTTGCAGTGTAATTGTATCTGTACGGCGCTGGCATTGCTGTGCCGGGCCACATTCGAGAGCGCTTCCTGGGTAATGCGAAACAGAGCCTCCTCGACAGCGTGTGGGAGTGTCTCCGTGCCCTCTACATGTACCTGAGCGCTGATCCATGTCTGGTCAGCCCACTGCTGTGCGAAGTCCTGGAGCGCGCTCGCCAGATCTTTCCCTTCAAGGGCCACAGGACGCAATGCATGGATCAGCGATGCCAGTTCCTTCTGCGCCATACGCACCATGCGCTCAATTTCGTTCAGGCGCCGTTCTGCTGCATCCTCATCGCGCCTGAGCAGCACTCTGAGCGCACCTACCTGCATAGCCAGAGAGAAGACCTGCTGCTTGACGCTGTCGTGCAGGTCGCGTGCCAAGCGGTTACGCTCCTCAAGGATCGCCAGTTGCTGCCGGGTCTCTAGCAGGGTCTTTAACTCCTCGGCCATTGCATTGAGGCGCCGGGAGAGTTGCCCCAGTTCATCTCCTGACGGGTCGCGGACCATGACCGAAAAATCTCCATGGCTCCAGTTGTCGGCGACCAGAGAGAGCTGCTTAAAGCGCCGTGTGAAGCTGCGTGCGGTCAATGAGCCAAAGAGGGTCCCGGCACCGCCTGCCAGAATGGTCAAAAGTATAACATTGATGCCAAAAAGGCGCAGCAGATTGCCGTAGTTCAAGAAGAGGCTGACGCTATTGAACGGAGGTATTTGCGTGACCAGCGCTCCCAATACGGGGCCGCCATTCTCCTCAACAGGCGCGAGAAGTACGAGCATGGCGTTGCTTTCTTTCTCGCTAAGGCTCAGAGTGGTACTGCTGCCCCGCAACACTGCTCTGAGATCTGCCCCGGCGTTAGCCGAGAGCATATTCTGGAGAAGCGTGTTCACAGGTGGCGCAGCCCCGCCACGGGAGGCCAGTACTACGCCGTGGCTATCCACGACGGCGAGAAAGCTCTGCTGGCGAGCATCGAACGCACCCGCTGGTAGAGCTATATTCACAATCTGAAGCCATTTCGCCAGAGCTTTACGATCAGGTGTACCATGCACAAAATAGGGCACGGCCTGTCTGGCCTGCGCCTGCATATTATCCGCCAGCAGCGTCCCCTGGTTGAAAAGGATGTATGTTACCAGCCCGATGAAAGCGAGCAATTCGATGAGCAAGATCGTTGCAATGGTGATCAGGGTATAGGAAAGCGTCAGTTTCCACTGCAAACGCTGTAAGGGATACCAGAAGCGTTTCATAAATCCTCCAGATAGGCTTCAGTATAGGGTAGTCTTGCATACCGGCGCAAGCGTATACAGTCGTGTTGCTAACGCGACCAGAGTCCTATCAGCGAAACAGGACTCCAGCCGCATCACAAAATACGCGCCAGCAGGTATCCTTTGTCCAGATCCAAATACAAACCACGGAGGTTCCTATGGTACTGGATAGATGGAGCTACGACTTCAAGCTGCCTGGGCGCCTGGCCTTTCTCACGCCTCCACTGATGATGGGTAGCTTTGCGCTCATTGCTGTGCTGCTACACACGCTTGGCGTCGCACCCGCGCGCTTCCTCTCCTCAGGATTGGAGATGTTTCTCCCTGTAGTGATGGGTATTATCGTCGCTACTACCTGTATGCATGACCCGGCCCTGGAGTTGCAGTTGACGCTGCCACGCTCCTATGCCTCAACGGCGCTGCGCCGCCTCTGCTTCTTCACCGGTTGGGCAGCATGCATTGCGCTGCTTTCCAGCGGACTGATCGCGCTCTTTCATGTGGAGTATCCACCGCAGCAGATACAGAACTGGTCTACTCCCCTCCAGGCGCTTGCAACTCAGATGATCTGGCTGGTGCCGCTTATCTGGTTCGTCGCCGCCGGTTTCTGCCTGTCGTTGCTCACACGCAGCCGCACGGCTAGCAGCGCTCTGCTGGCAAGCATCTGGATCATAGAAACGCTCTTTCTGGGAAATATCATCGATAAAACCCCCTGGCTGCAACCCATAATGCTTTTCCCAACCACGCTGGCGCCCGGCGCATCTTTCTGGTTAAGCAGTCGCCTTGAGATATTGCTGACCGCGCTCCTGCTCTTACCTGTTAGCTGGTTACTCTTGCGTAATACCGAAGGTCTCTTGAAAGGAATCAGCGAAGAATGATGAATCTTTCCGTCTTCGCGGGCGCGTTCAACTATGAATTTCGTATGCAGGTACGCCGCCCTATTATCTGGATTGTCCAGTTCTTGACCACTCTGCTCGTTGCGGGTTTTATCAGTCGTTCCGCCGGTATACTCGACATGCTTATACATCTCCAAAGCGTCGCTATTCTGGAAAGCGTCGTCTATTGGACGAACTTTATGAACTACGTGCTACCTATTGCTGCCGGCATTCTGATTGCGGACCGCCTGCCTCGGGACCAGCGCACGAAGGTCCAGGAGCTGCTAACCACCACATCAGCCTCGCTGAGGGCACGTCTGTTCGGGAAATACCTGGGATGTACGCTGGCAACCTGGTTGCCAATCTGTCTGCTATATTGCCTGGGCATCTGCTTCATCTTTGTACAGACCGGCAATCTCATGGTGCTGCCACTGGCGCTGGAAACCTTCGCTACGATTGTCCTACCGTGCATGTTCTTTGTCGGAGCATTCTCCATTGCCATCCCTGCAATTCTCTGGGTCCCGCTCTACCAGTTCCTTTTTCTGGGCTACTGGTTCTGGGGCAATCTCTATGCGCCAAAGAGTATCCCGACGATCAGCGCAACGCTATTGACCCCGGCAGGCGGCTATATGAGCCAGGGATTCTTCGGAGTAACGATGTTTCATGCAACTCACGCAACGGCCTTTCAAGGTGTAGAAAGCTTCGTGCTGCTACTAATCCTATCCATGCTCATAATGCTCGCACTGAGCAGTTATCTACTCTGGCAACAGACCCGCCATTAGATCCAATGCAACCGGGGTCCTGCCCGTAGAATGCATCTCCAGATGCATCACAAAATGCTCAATCGTCATTATGCTTTACACAGCAAATGGTAAAGGTGGCTGATAAGAGGCGCCAGGAGAGGAAATGTTATGGATATCACTATTCGCCAGCTTCAAAAAATATACCGTGGCGATGTACACGCGCTCAATACACTCGATCTGACCATCCCCGGGGGCATGTTTGGCCTGCTAGGACCCAACGGAGCGGGAAAGACGACGCTCATGCGCATCCTTGCAGGTATCCTGCGCCCCAGCAGCGGGAGCATCCATGTTGGCCCACATGATGTTGCTACTGACCGGGGCCGCCGGGCCATCCAGCAGATGCTGGGCTACTTACCTCAGGATCTGGGAGTCTATCCCGACCTGAATGCACGCGAATTCCTGGATTATATCGGCATTCTCAAAGGGCTGGATGATGACAGGACACGGCGCAAGCGAGTTGAGGAATTGCTGGACATGGTCGCACTCACCCAGGTCGCCGGGCGCAAGCTAAAAACCTACTCAGGCGGTATGAAACGCCGTGTTGGCATCGCGCAGGCTCTTCTCAATAACCCCAGGTTGTTGATCGTTGATGAACCTACGGCGGGCCTTGATCCTGAGGAGCGCATCCGCTTCCGAAATCTGCTCTCCGCTCTGGCAGGCGAGCGTACTGTATTGCTTTCAACGCATATTGTCGAAGATATCGCACAGACGTGCCAGAACATTGCAGTCATGAAAAGCGGGCGGGTGATCTTCCAGGGCACCATCGCGCAAATGCTCCAGGAGACACGGGGCAAGGTCTGGATTGTCAGCACCAACGGACCCAGACCAACCGGCAATTGCACGGTCGTCTCTATGCGGAACCTGGGCGGCAAAATGGATTACCGCGTGGTGGGTACGCCGAGCGAGCAGATAGGGGCTATTCCGGTCGAACCTGGCATGGAGGATGGCTACGTTTGGCTTATACATCGCGAGGCAAGTATAGATACAGACAACAGCGCAATGAATAACTCACTTATGAAGTGAAAAGGAAAAATTGATGATAACATATACGAGTGCTTTATCAAGGCGGGCATTCTTCGGCTATAGTGCGGCGACAGTGGTACTGGCAACGTTGGGGATCGGAGCTACTAACTATCCGGCCCTTGCAGCCCCAGGCTCGACGCCTCCACGTCCACAAAACGCCCTCCAGGCTCTTTTCAACGCCATGGACAAGTATCCGCTCATTGGACTTGGAGAGGCTCACCGGTTACAGGAGGAACACGATTTTATTCAGGCGTTGCTCTATCACCCGGCGCTGCCCGGCAAGATCAACGATATTGTCGTCGAGTTTGGCAATGCACGCTACCAGGAGATCATAGACCGCTTCATCTCGGGTCAGCCGGTCGCCAACACGGATCTACGCCAGATCTGGCGGAATACGACAATCACAGGGGCCAATCCCGTTTGGGATGCACCTGTGTATGAGCAATTCTTCCGCTCCGTGCGTGCGGTAAACATGATGCTGCCGCCCTCGCAGCGTTTGCGCGTGTTGCTGGGCGATCCGCCCATCGACTGGGATAAGGTGCAACGCAAAGAGGACTGGGTAGCCTACGCCTTGCAGCGTGACACACATTTCGCCGGAGTGGTCGAGCGTGAGGTCTTACAAAAGGGCCGCCGCGCCTTGCTTATCGCTGGCACCAATCACCTGTTACACAACATTCGGGGGGAAGGTGATCCTGACCAGCCGCCCGATAAAGCTCCCTTCAATGCAGCTACGCAGATTGAGCAGCGCCATCCCCACAGCCTGTTCAGCATCGATATCCTCATCATTCTTCCTGAGGATACAAGCGCGCAGGCCAGACAAATTGCGACATGGAACCGACCGGCTATGATAACGCTGGCCGGGACGTGGCTGGGAGCCGAAACCATACCTTCCAATACCGGCGCAGCCGCGACCACGCGTGCTGCTCTGGCCGATGCTATGCTCTATCTGGGCCAGGCTGGTGATCTGACTGCCTCACGCCCCGATCCTTCGCTCTATCAGAGTGGAGAGTACGCGGCAGAGTTGGAGCGGCGTGGAAAGATGCTGGTTGCCTGGGGAATACAGCAGGGAGATCCACTCGAAGTGGCTCTAAAGCAAGCCGAACTGGGGCCGGGCTACTTCTCCTCTTAGCAACTTCGTGAGGAAGAGATACCCGCATCATCGAGAAGGCGGGAGGGAGAACTTCTGCTCGTTCTCCCTCCCGCCTCGTTCTCCATACATCCTATTTTTCGCTTTTCGCTTACCCCGGTCTTCGGTCTGGATGAACAGGCTGCTTTACAAATTTTTTATCGTTGCTAGATCTTGTTGCGGGTGCGGCCCACCATGCCCGGGATATCCTTATTCACGCCTATGTGGTTCACCACGACGCGTACACCGGGAATGCCGATCATCTCACGCTCCAGCATATACTTCATATCGCGGGTAGGCACCTCGCCGAACAGGCTCAGAATGTAGTTTTCGACGAGTATCGAAAGGTTCCGCGCACCCTCCAGCTTCCCCTGCTTGCTCAGGTTAGCGAGGCGCTGGTTGGCAATATTCAAAATTTCATCTTCGGCGACGATATAGTTCTTTACATCGATCACGCCCGGCTGCTTGCGCAGGGCATCCTCAAGCTCGCGGCGCTGCGCCTCCAGCTCGACCTTGCCATACAGAGCCAGCACGCCCGGGCCTTCGATCTCGACTCTAACGGGATGGGTGCTATAAGCAGTGCTGCTAACCGTCACAATGTCTTCCGCTATCGCCCTGGCCCGATCCAGCACCTCATGATCCTGCGGTGAGAAAGGCTCCTCTTCGTATCTCTGCTCAGCCTCCCCTCCTTTCGGCGCCATCGGATCTTCGAGCGCCCAGCCCATTATGCCAATAAGCATGCATGGGATGCCCAGGAGAGCCAGCCAGGGGTTATCCGGGATGAACATCAGACCAATGATCGTGAGCAGAATAGCTGCGCCCAGAATAAGCGGCCACAGGCTGGGATTGGGTAGATGGATGTGATGGTGTTCTTCTTCCGCCACCTCATGGTACGCTTCGGCCTCTAGCCCTTCCTCTGTGGTAGTGGCATGTTGAAGAGAAGTATCCATAAGCTCTCGCTCTCCTCCGAGAATGATATATAGTTAGCGAGGACGCATATTTTCATAAGTTGTCCTGTTAGTAAGCATACCAAATATGTGAAGTTCATGCAAGCGCCGCGCTTTAGCCGGCGCTTTCCCCTGCTGAGGCCATTGACGCACCAGGCGCGCTGAGAAGCTCCGGTGGACGCGGGGGCGATGGATGGCTCCATCAAGAATGGGGGAAGCCCTGCTTCAGTCCTTCTTGTCGCCGGCATGCAATCTCAGTTGCAAAGCGAGCAGTTCCTCCTCCAGCTCATGCCAGACCAGCGTCTCGGCCTGCGGCCTGGTGAGCCTCTGCTCCCGCCGCGATGCCTGGATCATAACCTGCGTCACCCGCTGCTGAAAACTCGCGATCAAGGGCTGCTGGATCCGCCGGTCCGGCATAATACCGAGCGCAATGTTGTCCAGCGCATAAAATTTATCAGGCTCAAAAGCCAGTACCAGCAGGTCGGCATAGCGCTGGAGCAGGTCCAGACGTTCCAGCGTAAAGTAATGCTGCTGCGTGCTGGCGACGCATAAGCAGCCAGCGGTCTGATCGGCGAGCAAGATGGGGAACATCGCATAGCTCTCTATCTCCTCGCTCTGATGGCTGGGAAAGGTGCGCATCCTCTCCTCACGGCTCTGCACAACGATAAAATGGCCCGCCATTACCGCATATCCGGCCTGCGACTCCGCCCCGAGAAACTGGGTATGATACTCTATATGGCTATTCCACGGAGGACTCGCCCGGCCAAACGTCCTGCGCAGGCTGCGAACCTTCTGTCCCGGCGCGGGCGGCATACACTGAGCTATGATGATCGCCATGCCCTTAAATTGAGGATCGCAATGCTCTAATATTTGCTGGAGGATGAGCGTGCAGATTGTCGACTCCCTCAATAGAATAGAAGTGGTGGTATGTGCGCTCAGGACACGCGCATAAAAGGCCGAAGGGATCTCCAGAGAAATATCCTTCGTCTCAGAATTTCTCACAAAGATATGAGGATATTCTTCTTCGATAAGTTCGACGAGTTGTTTGCGATATTGTGGCAAAGCATCAACCAGTGGGCGCAGGTTATCGGGACGTGGATTCGACTTATGCATCGCCCAGCGTACCAGGGTAACAGCACTGACCCCAACAGCATCGGCGATGCGCTGTCGCTCCTGGGGATCACCTGTTACTCTACCCAGCAGTTGTCGCCATGTTTGAGGCTCTTCCATACATACAGCTTGCCTGGCGTTAAAATGGCATCTACCAAATCCTGCCACGAGCATAGTCCCCTGCTCGCGACGCGGCTGACCCTCTTGTTGTGTGCTTCTTTTTATGGATCCAGGTTGATATATCCTAAAGAATAACATAAGAAGTTGTACCAGTCAATAATAAGAGTGTGACTGTTCTCAGTATTCTCGCCCTCTCGCCGGACATTCACGCGGCTGAGCCGCGTGAATGTCCGGCGAGAGGGCCTTGACATTTGCTCATTCATTGGCTATAATCATCCCTGTTGAGACTGCTGGCGGGCTTGGTGTAGTGGTAACATGCAACTTTCCCAAAGTTGAGATCACGGGTTCGAATCCCGCAGCCCGCTCCTTCGTGAAAGACGGTACGCGAAAAACCGTATAGGAAAGACGGTACGCGAAAAACCGTATAGGAAAGACGGTACGCGAAAGACGGGGGCAAGCCCCGTCTCTACATTTTGCGCGGTGCTGAATGTAGAGACGGGGCTTGCCCCCGTCTTTCCTTGTCCCCCGTCTTTCCTTGTCCCCTGTCTTTCCTTGTCCCCTGTCTTTCCTATTTCCCTCCGTCCTTCACCCATTCTCTCCACGCTGCATTACCTTCTCTGCCTCTGTAGCTGCTTCTGCATTGCTTTCATATCTGCGGCAACGGTTCTGAGGCCGAACAGGCAGATCAGGCCAGCGATAAACAGGCAGGTCGGAGCAGTTGTGATAAGCGCGGTAGCCAGCGAAGTGCGATCAGCAATAACCCCGATAATGAAAGGGGATGCGGCATCGCCAAGCAAGTGCGCCAGCAGCAGCACAAGGCCAATCGCGGTAGAACGTATCTCCGGCGCTATAACATCCTGGATCACGGCGTTCAGTGGTCCCAGGCAGAGGCTCAGGCATATAATAGCGAGGACAAACACGCCGATAAAAGGCCCCAGGGCGTGGATAGAGAGCGCGATCAGCGTCAGCGGCGCGCCAACGAGAAAGGCAAAGGTTGCCACGAGCAGGCGGCCCTGCGGCAAGCGCTTTTGCAGGTGGTCGGCCAGCCATCCTCCTACTATTGTGCCGACAAGGCTGCCCCCGGCGAGGACGCCGCCGGAGATGCTCCCCGCCTGAGCAACCGAGAGGCTGAAAGCTCGCACAAAGTAGGTGGGTATCCAGACCTGCGCGCTGCCAATAGTGAAGAAGCTGAAGATGAAGGCGCCAAGCAGTATCCAGTAGGTCCGAATTGTAAAGATCCTGCGCACCGCCCACCAGAAATTCTTTCCAATGGCACCATGCCCGATTTCGCCCGCGTCCTCCTCCTCGCCATCCTCCTCATCGAAGGCGCCACGCTCCGGCTCGGTTGCACGCCAGATCAAAAAGGCCGCCAGCAGCCCCGGAATGCCGACGATATAGAAGGCCCAGCGCCAGCCGAAGTGCTGGGCTACCAGGCCGCCGAGAATGAGGCCAATGGCTGTGCCGATGAGGTTGCCGACGGACCAGACGGCCAGGATGCGCCCGCGCTGCGCTCGGGGGAAATAGTCGCCGAGCATCGACAGGGAGGCCGGGGCGTAACCAGCTTCGCCAACGCCCAGGACCGAGCGCGCGATGAAAAGCTGGACGAAGTTGCGCGTCAGTCCCGCTACAGCTGTAGCAACGCTCCACACGCCAACACAGAGCGCGACGATATTTTTGCGCACACCTCTATCAGCCCAGACGCCTAACGGAAGCGTGGTGATGGCGTAAATCAGCAAAAACGAGGAGGCGAGCAGGCCAAGCTGCGTATTGTCGAGGTGCAGATCCTCCTGAATTTTGGGGAGCACCGCCGATAACACAGAGCGGTCCGCGTAGTTCAGTATATTGATAGCCAGCAGAACGATGAAGGCGAAACGGGCCTGCGCCCGGCTGGTCTGGATCGTTCCCCTGCCTCTGGCAACGGACGAGGTTGGTGCTGTCATCTATATTTTTCTCTCTCGTATCTTTTTATATATTGTGCCGGCTGTCACAGGTTCATACTGCCAATTACTTACGAATATTTGATAGAACTGGTTGCTCAGTTCACAACGATATCGCCTGCATTCCGGTCACACACTATGCCACCGCTGCCAGCACACATCGCGGCTGCGCCACTCACCTTATTTAATGTGTCATATGAGGAAATGAGCGAAGCTCATCTTCTCACATGACACATTAAATCCTGGCGCGGCGGAGCCGCGCGACCAGCCGGCCTGCGAGGGTGAGGACGCGAATCAAAACACATGCTCTCATAGGATCTGAAAGGTTACGTCAATAGTCCCTGTTGAACCGATATTCATGCAACCGGAGAGCCGACCTGTTCGTCTGAAAGGTGTAAGGAAAGAGATGATCTAAAAAGGATGGCTGCATGCTGCTGCATACTGTGACACATTTTATTATGCAGGCCAACCCACTGCTGATCTGTCTGATTGTGGCAGTAACGCTTGGACTGGAGAGTTCCGGGGTTCCTGTTGTCAACACTACGCTGCTGCTGTTAACAGGCGCATTGGCTTCGATGGGGCATATCTCTTTATGGGAGCTGGCAGTTGCCGCTATCTCCGGCAGCACAGCGGGCGCCTGCCTCGCCTATTTCATCGGGAAGGCTGGTGGCCGCCGCGCTCTTCTGCGCCTGGCTCTGTTTTTACACATTGATCGTCACAGGATACAGGCGGCGGAAGACTGGTTTCAGAAATCCGGCGCCTGGATGATCTTTCTCTCGCGCATGCTGCCCTATGTTCGTCCGTTCGCCTGTTTTCCGGCAGGCATTTCACAGATGAACTTCACCCGCTTCCTGCTCGCAGCGCTGGCCGGTTCCACTGTCTGGTGCCTGGCAATCCTCGCTGTCGGTTGGAATCTTGGCCGCCGCTGGGGACTGGCAGTGCACGTGATACGCGTTTATACGCTGCCGGCAATCGGTGTAACGATCCTGCTGGCAGCCATCATTATCGCAGTGTCGTATACCATCAAAAAAGGTCTCGGCCGTCATGCGCAGCCTTTCGGAAATTCAGACGATAAGGCTGCGCAAGAGAACCGTGACCTTATGCATGTATAGGCTAACCAGGGCTAGAGCTTTACCATCGTCACGCCGAAGATATCCCCGCTTTTGCCGAGTTCTTCAAGCGCCCAATCGGGAACAGGATCGTCCACCGAGATAATCATCAGCGCCGTATCAGCCGGGTTCTGCGGTCGCGTGCGCGGCTGGCGCACGCTCGGCCCAACGTCCATACGATGAATGTTGACATTGGCCCTGCCCAGAATGGTACCCACGCGCCCGATCATCCCTGGCTGGTCCGGGTTGCGGCAGAAGAGGATATAGCCCTCAGGTACGAACTCGGTCCAATAGCGCCCTACGCGTATGATACGTGGTATGCCGTGCATCACCGTTCCGCTCAATACCTCGACGTGCTCATCGCCCGAACCCGGTTTGCCAGCAAAAGATGAGGCATAGCCGTTGGCATTGCGGACGCGCAGCGTAACCTGGTTAGCGAATTCGGCGGGCGTGGTAGATTTTTGCTCGGTAATCTCCAGTCCCCACTCCTTCGCCAGCACCTGCGCGTTAATCATATTCACATAGACCTCGGAGACCGATTCCAGCAGGCCCTTGATCAGCGCCGCCTGGAGCGGGCGCAGATCGTAACTGGCGATCTCACCGTTGTAGGCCAGCTCGATCTTGCTGAGCGGACCCGGCTGCAACTGCGTATAGAGCCGGCCCATCTTTTCGAGCAGACTCATATATGGCTGAAGGATCTGCAAGGTCTCCGGCAAAATGAGCGGAGCGTTCACCGCTGCGCGTGGGAAGCCTCCATGCAGCACCGAGACGACCTGCTCGGCGACATCGGTGGCGACTCCTACCTGGGCCTCCTCCGTGGAGGCTCCCAGGTGCGGCGTCGTGATGACATGCTCGTGCGCCACAAGCTGTTTGAGCACCTCGTTATCGCGTATCGGCTCCTGGCTGAAGACATCAAGGGCCGCGCCAGCGAGGTGATTCGCGTTGAGCGCGTCGAGCAGGGCAGCTTCATCGATCAGACCGCCGCGCGCGCAGTTGATGAGGCGCGCACCCGGCTTCATCAGCGCCAGTTCGCGAGCGCCGATCAGACCGCGCGTGCCGTGGGGGCCGCTGGTCAGCGAGGTGTGCAGCGTCACAAAGTCGGCCTGTTGCAGCACCTCCTCCATACTCAACATCGTGACGCCGTTCTTGCGAGCCTGCTCCGGCGCGACAAAGGGATCGTAGGCAATGATCTGCATTTCCAGTCCTTGCGCGCGGCGCGCGACGGCCATGCCAACCTTTCCCAGCCCGATGATGCCCAGCACTTTGTTGCGCACCTCGACGCCTATGAAGCGGCTCTTTTCCCATTTGCCGGCCTTCATGCTGCTGTTCGCGGCGGGAAGATGGCGCGCCAGTGCCATGAGCATCGCAATGGTATGCTCGGCAGCCGCCATAATGTTGCCGGTGGGCGAATTGACGACGATAATGCCCAGGCGCGTCGCCGCCTCGGTATCGATGTTATCGACACCCACCCCGGCGCGTCCCACGATCTTCAGATTTTTCGCGGCGGCCAGAATATCGGCTGTAACCTGCGTCTCGCTGCGCACGATCAGCGCCGCGTAGTCGCCAATGATCGCCTTTAACTGCTCCGGCTTGAGTCCGGGGCGCTCGTCGATCTGCGCCTCCGGCAGTTGTGTACGCAGCAATTCCACGCCTTCGCGGGCGATGCGATCAGTAATCAGTACGCGCACGGAGGCGGCGGCTCGCTGCGTCGTCTCATCCTGCAACTGTGTCATATTTTCTCCTCCCGGCCACGTTACTAGCCCCTGAAACCCATCTCTCGTAAGCGCCGCTCGACGCCATCCATTGCTGCCGCGAGGTCGCCCTCCGTGAAGAAGCCCAGATGTCCCACACGGAAGATCTTTCCCTCCAGGCGTTCCTGGCCGCCGCCCAGAACGACACGATCCTGCTCGCGCACCCTTCTAGTTAGCACCTTGCCGTCGATGCCTTCGGGCACGCGGATCGCGGTGACGGTGTTCGATGCTCGCTCATGATCGGCCAGCAGTTGCAGCCCCATGGCCTTCGCGCGCTGGCGCACATATTCGCCGGCGCGGCGGTGACGCTCAAAGATGGCTTCGCGTCCCTCGGCCAGCATCATCTCCAGCGCCACGTCCAGCGCATAGAAGATGGAGAGCGGCGGCGTTGTTGGATGCTGCCACGATTCCAGCCGCTTGCGACTGAGTTCCCAGTCAAAATAGAAACGCGGCAGCTTCGCCTGCTTATTGGCCTCCCAGGCACGCGGGCTGGCGGCGATCATCATCAGGCCCGGCGGGCACATGAAGCCCTTCTGGGTGCCGGTGAAAGCAACGTCGATATCCCAGGCATCCATCTCCAGCGGTACGCAGCTCAGAGAACTGACGGCATCGACGGCAATCAGGGCGTCAGGATTGTGGCGCCGGATAACCGAGGCCAGCGTTTGAATATCGTTCGTGACGCCGGTGGAGGTCTCGTTATGCGTCACGAGCACGCCGCGATAGGAGCCGAGTTCTTTCAGACGCGCCTCAACGGTGGCTGGATCGGCGGGCTGGCCCCAGGGGAATTCGATCCGCGTTACTTGCAGGCCATAGGTCTCGGCAATTTTAGCAAAGCGGTTGCCGAAGCTGCCAATGGTGATGGCGGCGATCTTATCCCCTGGCGAGAAGAGGTTCACGACGGCGCACTCCTGGCCGCCGGTGCCGGAGGCGGGATACGTCAGCACGGGTGAGGCGGTCTGGAAGAAGTATTGCAGACGCAGCGTGACACGTTTTATGATGGCGGCTGCTTCTGGCCCACGGTGGTTAATCATAGGCTGGGCCTGCGCCGCCATGACCTCACGAGGAATGGGCGTCGGACCGGGAATACGCAGGTTTTGTTCTGGGATAGGGGCGCGCGCCTCTACCTCTGGAATGGGAATAGCTTTTCGTTCCTGAGTTGTCATTTTCACATTGCTCCATCTATTATAATTACACACAATCAACTGTGATACACCCGAGCGCCATTGCTTGCTCGCGCCTGCGGCGCTCGCTTTGGAGATGGTGTTGTATGGGAATGCGCGCTGCGCATTCCCATACAATTTCTTCCCTATATATGGTGTTGCGCAGGAAATACTCGCTGCGCATTTCCCGCACAACACCATATATTCCTGGCGCTTATCCGCCGCGCGAAAGATGGGCGGCGGATAAGCGCGATGTTATCCGCCGCCCGCTTTGCTGACTCTACTATCAGAGTATAGCATAGCGAGTAGTGATGTCAAACGATGAGGAAGTGCCATAGCTTGTTAAAAGTTTCAAGGTTATGCTACACTACGTACACCAGGATTCTCCATTGCATCCATCTATTTATTTCTTTATAACTAAAAGGAGGTTCTTTACCATGCTATCTTATCCCTCCAGAGCGCTCCGCAAGCGTGCGCCACTGGGCGCGCTCCTCATGAGCGTGATGGTTGGACTCTCGCTGCTGGTTGCCGCGTGCGGCAGCAGTGGCGGGGGAGCCACAACAACGGGGAGCGGTGCAACGCCCACTGCGAAGCCTTCCATCGCGGCTCCCACCGACCTGATTACGCCGGGCGTTCTGACCGTGGGCAGCGATACTACCTACCCGCCGCAGGAGTTCATCGATACAGCCACCGGCAAGGCTACCGGTTTCGATATCGATTTGATTACAGCTATGGCGCAGAAGATGGGCCTGCAAGCCAAAATCGTCACGGCGAATTTCAACACGATCATCGATGACCTGACGGCCAAACGCTATGATGTCGTGATCTCCGCGATCACCATCAACGATCAGCGTAAGCAGAAGGTCGATTTCGTGCCGTATTTTAGCGCCGGCGAATCGCTGCTGGTGCCGAAGGGCAACCCACAGCACCTGACGAGCGTGAAGGACCTCTGTGGCAAAAAGGTCGGCGTGCAGGAAGGTACGGTAGAGCAGGACGACCTGAACGCCGCCAACAAGGATTGCCAGTCGGCAGGAAAGCCAGCGATCAACATGACGGTGCTCAAAGACCAGACGGATGTGATCCAGTTGCTCGCGAATGGACGTGTGGATGCTACCTATCAGGACTCGCCGGTGACTGATTACTACATCAAGCAGAACCCCGGTCAGTTCGAAGTTGGCGGCTCGATAGTCAATGCCGCGCCGGAGGGCATCGCCGTGCGCAAGGGCGACACCTCCATGTTTAACGCCATCCAGGCAGCCTTCAACGCCGTAAAGTCCGATGGCACGTATGACCAGTTGTTCTCAAAATGGCAGTTGAACGCCGCTCAGAAAATTTCCCTGGCCGATGTCAGACAGGTTGCCTGAGCGCTGGTGGTGAGTCCTGGCCCTCCGATGGGACACGCAGGAGAGGGCCAGGCTTTCTTATATGTATGAGGAGTTCTTGAAAGCCATGACGCCAACGCCGCTCGCGCGGCTACCGCTACGCGGTCAGGCATCATGATAGGAGGGTTCCTGTGTTTCGCTGGGATATTTTCTGGCACTTTCTCCCTTCCGGGTTCTTCCTTGAGGCGGCGTGGACGACGCTGTGGATCTCGGCGGCGTGCCAGTTTTTCGGCGTCATTATCGGCCTCTTGCTTGCTCTGATGCGCATGTCGCGCTTCCCGTTCCTGACCTGGCCGGCGCGCGCTTACATCTGGTTCTTTCGTGGCAGTCCGCTGCTGGTGCAGGTACTGCTGCTGTGGGATGGGCTGCCGAAGGTTATTCACAATCCGGCGGCGCTGCTGCCCGCCTACGCCGTCGTGCTGGTCGCCTTCTCGTGCAACGAGGGAGCGTACATGGCGGAGATTGTGCGCGCGGGCATTACATCGGTGGACCCGGGTCAGATGGAGGCGGCGAAATCGCTGGGCATGCGCTTCCCGCTGGCAATGCGCCGCATCATCTTACCACAGGCCGCGCGCTTCATCATTCCACCGCTGGGCAACGAGTTCAATAATATGCTCAAAAATACCTCTATTGCCTCGGTTATCGGCCTCGCGGAATTGACCTATACGGCTCAGGTCTTCGGCTCACCGACCTTTTCAACCTTCGAACTGCTGCTCGTCGCCACGGTCTACTACCTGCTGATGACGACGCTGTGGGGCTACGTCCAGAACTGGATCGAGAACCGCCTGGACCCGGATCGGACAACGAAACGCGACCTCTACGAGAAGAAAGGCTGGACGGCGCGTATGCTCGGCTTCGGAGGCGAGGCGCGCGGTACTGGCACACTGGTCAGTGGGCACTAGGTCAGGAGGGACATGTATTATGGATGAACGGCAGGCGAATAAAGAAGAGATGGTGCGCGCGGAGAAGATCGTCAAACGCTTCGGCCATCTGACGGTACTGAACGGCATCGATCTTTCGGTGCGGCGCGGCCAGGTTGTGGTCATTATCGGCCCCAGCGGCTCCGGCAAAACAACGCTGCTGCGCTGCATTAACCACCTGGAGAAGATCGACGATGGGCGCATCTATATAGAAGGCGAACTGCTGGGATACCGCATCGTCAACGGGCATCCGGTGGAGGACCGCGAGGCGAACATCGCGCGTATTCGCTCCCAGATAGGCTTTGTGTTCCAGCGCTTCAATCTGTTTCCGCACATGACGGCACTGGAGAATGTGATGGAGGCGCCGGTCCACGTACTGCACCAGCCGGTAGCCGAGGTAAGGGAGCGGGCGATAGCCCTGCTCGAAAAGGTCGGGCTTGCGGACAAAGCCTCGGCGTATCCACATAAGCTTTCCGGCGGCCAGCAGCAGCGCGTCGCCATCGCCCGCGCCCTGGCGATGAACCCCAAGCTCATGCTCTTCGATGAGGCTACCTCCGCGCTCGATCCCGAACTGGTGGGTGAAGTGCTCAAGGTGATGCGCCAGCTCGCCGAAGAAGGGATGACGATGGTGGTAGTTACCCACGAGATGGGCTTCGCACGCGAGGTTGCCGACCACGTAATCTTTATGGATAAGGCCGTAATTGTGGAGCAGGGACCGCCGGAACAGATCTTCGACTATGCCGAGAACGAACGAACGCGCAGCTTTTTAAGGATGGTATTGTAACAGGTCGGTAAAGGACGATGGACGGTGTGGAGAAACTGGAATCGCCCCAGGGGCGCCGCGCCGCCGTCCTGGGCAACGAATGGTGGCCTGTCTGCGGCGCAAGCCCGCCCGGGTTGATTGCACCCATCGTGCGTTGTTGGCAACCGGGCGGGCTTGCGCCGCAGGCATGTTATCCGGGTCGCACTACCACGGCGGCGCGGCGCCCCTACTGATATCCGCTATCCTTTCCGATTGCCGACCCTGGTCGGAAATTCCATTATTGCGCAGCTACGAATTGATTTACTCTTCTGCTATCTTCACATGGTGCAGTTTCACGAAGTTGGTGCGCGCACTGCTGGCGATAGGCAGGCCACCCATAATGACTACATGCTCGCCGGGCTGCACCAGGTGATCCTCCAGCAGGCGGCGGCTGACGGCCGCGATCAGCGCCTCGGTGGAGCCCTGCATCTCGATGCAATACGGCCAGACGCCCCACCAGAGGGCCAGCTGGCGCCGCACCCTCTCGAAAGGCGTGTAGGCCAGGATGGGAACGCGGGGGCGATCCTTCGAGATCAGGTGCGCCGAATTGCCGGAGCGGGTAAAGACGACGATGGCTTTGACGCTGGCCTCCTCTGAAAGCGCGCGCGCCGCGCGGCTCACGGCGCGCGTCTGCGTGAGCGGCTGGTGCGCGGGCTGATGCGCGGTTCTATTGCCCGCCTCGGTCTCCAGAGCGATGCGTACCATCATCTGCACGGCCTCGATAGGATAGGCCCCGCTGGCGGTCTCGGCGCTCAGCATCACCGCATCGGTCCCGTCGAGCACGGCATTCGATACGTCGGTGACTTCGGCCCTGGTGGGACGCGGGTTCGTCACCATCGATTCCAGCATCTGGGTCGCCGTGATGACCGGCAATCCCAACTGGTTGCACCTGGCGATAATCTGCTTCTGGATCAGTGGAACCTTCTCCGGCGGCATCTCTACGCCAAGATCTCCACGCGCAATCATCACGCCATCCGTCACCTCAAGGATATCATCCAGGTGCGCTACCGCCTCCGGCTTCTCCAATTTCGCTATCAGGGGGACGGGCGCCGGCTCCCTCTGCCGTTCGCCATTATGCGCTGCTTGCAATTCACGGATGCAGCGCCTGGCTTCGAGAATATCTTCCGGCCTGCGCACGAAACTGAGCGCAACATAATCAACATCATGCTGAATGCCGAAGCGCAGATCGTCGCGATCCTTCGCGGTCAGTGCGGGCGCGCTCACCGCCACGCCCGGCAGGTTGATGCCCTTGTGCTCTTTGAGCAGCCCGCCGTGCACGACCTGACAGCGCACGTCGGTCCCGGCGGCCTCAATCACTTTCAGCTCCATCAAACCGTCATCCAGCAGAATGCGGTCCCCTGGCTTCACATCCTGCGGCAGTTCCTTATAAGTCGTAGGGATCATCTGGGAGGTGTCCGCAACCGGGCGCGTCGTAATCGTCACCCTGGCGCCATCCACCAGTTTGATCGGCTGCCCGCCCGCAAGCGCGCCGACGCGGATCTTCGGCCCTTGCAGATCCTGCAAAATAGCAACCGGGGCGCCGAGTCGTGCGGCGATCCTGCGCACGCGTTCAATGACGACCGCGTGCTCCTGCTGCTCCC
Source organism: Ktedonobacteraceae bacterium (assembly GCA_035294325.1). GTDB lineage: Bacteria > Chloroflexota > Ktedonobacteria > Ktedonobacterales > Ktedonobacteraceae > DATGLE01. The sequence continues at coordinate 32,446 of DATGLE010000159.1, forward strand.
CATGCGAGAAATTGAGGCGTGCGACATTCATACCGGCACGTATCAGCGCCTCGATTCGCTCCTCGCTACTCGTGGCCGGGCCTATGGTACAGACGATCTTTGTGCGGCGCATAGCAACACTCCTCTTTGCGTTTCCTGTATTGTAGCGGCTCATGACTGGCAACCGCAAGGTTCGCCGCTACATCATCCTTTCCCGGTGCGGCGGAGCAGCACGAAGGCCCGGTTAGAGCAGGCGGGACACACAGGTTAGACATCCTTTTACACTAGCCAGAAAGCCTCGATTATGATATGCTTGTCGAACAGGATATAGCGAGGGTGCAGTAGTGGGGTTATCACAAGGAAATGTAACAGTTTCTTCATGTGTGTAGCTGTGCGCTTGATCGCGCCATGAACGCGCGTTACAGACTCAACAGGTATGATAAATCGCGCGGCTACACACGCATCAGTTCGGTATATTAAATAGAGAAGATCGTGGACAACGAAAGACAGCAGCCGCCTCCACCAGAGCAGAGGCTACCGGAACGACAAGAGTATTACGGCTGGCAGTATGACCAGGATCAGCCGGCGGAGACGCCACAGCAGTCCCCGGTGCAACCTCCATCGCCGCTGTATCCGCCACCACCATCTTCACAGTCGCCGGGCTACCCACAGCCTCCGCTGCCTCCTGCCTACCCGCCACAGCCGCCCAGGAACTGGCAGCCGCAGCAGCCACAGCGACCTCCGCAGGAGCCGCGCTGGAGGCCGCAATATCAGCAGCCAATCCATGACATGGGGACCTCGCTCGGCTATGGTCAGGGCATGGAGTATCAGTATTTTGATCCACCTCAGCCCTCGCAGCCGATAGCGCGTCTGCGGCAGGAGCGCTTGCAGCAGTTGCGCGAGGAGCGCATGCGCCGCCAGCAGCGTCGTATGAAATCCGATATTACCGTCTCTATTCCCTGGAAAAGACCAGGGAGCAGGCCGCCATCGAGGCCGCTTCAGCCTCCGCAGGCGCCACCATGGGGACCTGGCGGGCAACAATCGCCTGTGCAGGCATCGCCCATACTATCGCTCTCGCCCGGCGAAGTATCGCCGACGCTTTCGGGAAACCTGCCTCCCTACGCCGCTCCCAACCAGATGCAGCCCGCGGCAGCGCCGGCGCAGGATACAGGGATGATCCAGAGAGTGCGCATCGCCAGGGCTTCGCTCATCCTCACCGGCGCCTTTGTCGCCAGTCGCGTACTTGGCCTGTTGCGCAGTTCGATGTTCGCCTTTGTCTTTGGTACCACCGCGACCTCCGATGCCTACGTCCAGGCATTCCTGGTTCCTGATATGATTTTTAATATCGTCGCCGGTGGCGCGCTCAGCTCAGCATTCATTCCCGTCTTCACTAACTATATGGTAGGAGAGAGGGACGAGAAGACGGCCTGGCACATTGCCAGTTCAGCGCTCAACCTGGCCCTCTCCGTGATGATGGCTCTGTCTCTGATCGCCATTATCTTCGCGCCGCAGATTGTGCCGCTCTACAACCCCGGCATCCATGATCCAAAGGAGATTGCTCTGATTGTCTCGCTCTCGCGCATCATGTTCTTGCAGTCTCTTATACTTGGCTCCGGCGTGATTGTGCAGGCAGTATTGAACGCGCGCCAGGATTTCCGGCTTCCCGCGATTGGCACCGTGCTCTATAACGTGGGATTGATCGCGGGGCTGCTCCCTGGCGTCTACTTCGCGCTTCACGGGCAGCGCAACGACCAGGCTGCCGTCTACTACGCGACATGGGGCGTTGTGCTGGGCGCCTTTTTACAGGTCATCATCCAGGTGCCGGGCCTGCGCAAAGTTGGCATGCGTTACGACTTCTCGTTTGACTGGCACCATCCCGGCATCGTGCAGATGGCACGCCAGATGGTGCCGCGCATTATCAACTCGGTCATGCTTTTCTTCTCGACCTTTGTAGATCGTGCACTCATCGAACTGCTTGGCGCCTGGATCATCCTCTCACACCTGGGAACTCAGCAGGTGGTAGATGGTCTCATCACCCAGTACAACCAGGCTTTCCAGCTCGTCCTCCTGCCACTGGGCATCTTTGGCATGGCCGTAGCCACCGCCGCTTTTCCCACCATGGCTGAAAATGTGGCGCGGGGCAGGCTGGATCGAGCGCGCGGTACGATTCTGGAGACATTGCGCAGCATTCTCTTTCTCTCCATCCCTTCGAGTATTGGCCTGATGGTGCTGGCACTATCGGTCATCCAGGCACTATTCCAGCATGGCCGCTTCAGCCTGAGCGATGCCCGGTCTACAGCGGTGCCTCTGACGTTCTTTGCTCTGGGACTGGCCGGTCTTGTCGCCGTCGAAATTCTCACACGCTCTTTCTATGCCCTGCGCGATAGCAAGACTCCGGTGATCGTGAGTATAGGTCAATTTGCCTTCAAGATCGCTCTCAGCCTCCTGCTGGTCAATCTGGCCGTCTTCGGGCCGCAGTGGGGTACGGGCGCACTGGCGTTTTCTACATCCATCGCGGGATTATTAGAGGCCGCTGTACTGTTCTGGCTGCTGCACCAGAAGGTCGGTGAGTTGCAGCCGCGCATGATGCTGCACTTTATCGGACGTGTGCTGATAGCTTCTCTGGTGATGGGCCTGGGCCTGATAGTGGTTCGTTTCCTGCTGGATATGGTGATCGTGACAACACAGTCTCAAACACTGGGCATCGGTGGAGCGCTGCTGGCGATCATCAAGGTGATGATCGAGATCTTCATTGGCCTGGTGATCTACCTGCGCGTCGCGCGCATGCTCGGCATCGAGGAGCTGGGACCGGTCCGGCGTGTCCTTGATCGACTCAAACTATCCTGGCTCTAACTGGCGACCACAAGGCTCGTCCTGGCGACCACAAGGCTCGCCACTACATTTTGATTATAAAGGGTGGCTTTGCCATGAAAGCATTTCGTCTCTCCATCATTGGCTTTGGCGTCGTTGGGCAGGGTTTTGCGGAGCTGCTCGCCAGAAAAAAAGCCTGGTTAGCGCGGCACTACGGCCTCGAAGTTCTCCTGGTCAGCGTAGCGAATGCTCGTCATGGTTTCATCTACCGCGAAGATGGGCTGGATATAGCGACGCTGCTGGATCTTGCGGCAAAGCGGCGGCCACTGTCACAGCACCCCGGCGTCAGGCACTGGGAGAACACGCTTGAGGGGCTGCGCGCTACCGGCGCGGACGTGCTGGCGGAGGCGACGCCAACGAATCTACACGATGCCGAGCCGGGGATGAGCCACATCCGCACGGCGCTGATTGAAGGCATCCATGTTATCACGGCCAATAAAGGGCCGGTTGCGCTGGCCGCCCATGAATTGCTGGCCCTGGCGCGGCAGCACGGCGTGCAATTACGCATGGAGGCGACGGTGATGGCCGGTACGCCCGTCATCAGCACGGTGCTGGAAGGAATGGCCGGAGCCAGGGTGCGCGTTGTGCGTGGTATCCTCAATGGCACAACGAACTATATTCTAAGCGCGATGGCCGGCGGACGCGACTACGACGAGGCGCTGGCGGAGGCACAGGAACGGGGATATGCCGAGACCGATCCGACGGCGGATGTTGAGGGTTACGACGCCGTAGCCAAGGCGCTCATCCTGGCAACGCTGGTATTTGGTCACACGCTCAAACCCGATCAGGTCGCGCGCAGGGGTATCACCGGGGTCACGACGCAGGATATTCACCAGGCACACAAAGAAGGGAAACGCATCAAGCTCCTGGCAACGTTGCAGGCCGTCTCGGATATTGCCGAGACGCCGTTAGAGGCCAGCGTTGAACCGGTGGCGCTGCCAGAGCAAGATCCCCTGGCTCGCGTGGATGGCGTGATGAATGCCATCAGCTTCGAGACGGATACGCTCTCTACGGTGACGGTGATAGGTCCCGGCGCTGGCAGGTTGCAGACGGGCCAGGGCTTGCTCGCAGATCTCATCGCCATCGCCAAAAATGCATAATTAGAGCCTCTTAATGCAACTTATTGCTCCTCTCACGTATTCTACAAAGTAGAAGGGTGCAGGGCGTTCGTGCGGCGAAGCCGCACAAGGAATGGCTATTGTTGTGTGGGACAGGGGCTTCGCCCCTGTCCCACACAACAATAGCCATAAGGCGAGCGCCGTAGGCGCGAGCACGCAATAGTGCCGGAAACCAGACACATTTAGATAGCTATGCGCAAAAGGAGAGAAAAATGTTTTCATTCTTCTGGCTATTTCGCATTCCCGGGCCGGGCATGAACGGTGTTGCCGTCGTAGCTTTACTATTCTGGATCTGGGTACTCGTCGACTGCCTTACCAGAGAGCCTTCAGAGGGCAACGATAAGGTCGCCTGGACGCTTTTTATCCTCATGGTCCCCGTCATCGGCGCGCTCATCTACTACTTCGTCAGGCGTCCCGAGCGCATAAAAGCGGTAGGAAAGTGAATTGGACCACAGAATACAAAATGCTGGCAATACCCGGGTATTGCCAGCATTTTGTATTCTGTTACGCTCCTTCAGCCTCCTCCCCTTTCTCAGCATTCTCGATGATATCACCGCTCTGGAAGAGGATCTTCTGCGCCGAGACGCGCCATTTGGGAGTGCGCCTCAGCAGGAATTCAAGGTCCATAGCGAAATGCAAAAATTCTTCCTCCTGCGAATGTTGCATGATCTTTTTCGCGTCCGGGTCCTTCTCTACCGATATACGCTGCTCGTACCAGTTAATCGCCTCGCACTCCTCCTGTAAGGAAGCGATGATGCGTGCAAAGGTGCGCGTTTCTGGTGAAAGTTCGTTCGCGGGTTCGTGATACTGGTCAAAGCCCATGCGGGGTATCCTTTCTCTTTTTGATAGGATTTGTTACATCCCTATTATTAGGGATGATGAAGGCGCTTATCAAGCTGAACCATGCTTATTGAGGCGGCAGATCTTTCAGGCCCGCCACCTCGAACTTCAAGCGCACCTTGCCCAGGTGGATGATATCTCCGTGCTGGAGCAGTTCGGCCTTGAGGGGGACCAGCGCCTGCTGGTTGAGCCGGGTCTTGTTGTGGCTTTTAAGATCTTCGATGGAGAAAAAGGTCTCTTCGAAACGAATGCGTGCATGCTGGCGTGAGACCGTCATCCCCGGATCCAGGGCGCTCAGATCAATATCGGGAGTGAGGCCGCGTTTGGGATCAATGCGCCCGACGATCACGCTTTTCTGCTTGATGGCTATCCGCTGCTCCTCTGTCCCATCGCGCTCGAAACAGAGGTAGGCGTAGACCGTCTCCGGGCCGGCAATCTGTGTAGATATATGGGGTATCGCGGGAATCGTCGCGTGTTCTCCGATCAGTGTGGCGCGCAGGGTCACATCCTCCTCAGTATCCTGCGGAGACATCTCATCAGTCAGCCGGTCTATAGCCCGGGTGAGCTTTGTGTCCTGTATAACCGGGCCAATGGCCGGGGGAAGCTGCACACTCTCCAGAGCGGTCAGCAGGGCGGCACCGTGAGCGAAGCGCTGTGCGGGATCTTTAGCCAGCGCGCAATCTACGACCTCCTGAAGCGCGAGAGGGGTGTCATGCTTAAAGAGGCTCATGCGCGGTATGGGATAGGTACACTGCATAATCCCTGTTTCCGCATAATTACGCCCGACGAAGGGGACGCGTCCCGTAACCAGCTCGAAGAGGAGCAGGCCAGCCAGGTAGACATCGCTGCGGGGGTTGATGGGTGCGCCGCTGATATATTCGGGCGCGGCATAGCGTGGATCGAGCGCCTCCGCCTCCTGGCCGGGTCGATCACTCATCGCGTTTATGGCGCTGAGCAGCGGGCGCAGCCCGGCATCATCGATCTGCACGCGATCCGTTATGCCGAGCGTATCGACGGTAATCAGTTGTGGACGCAGGTCCAGCCCTGCTATGCCCTGTTCATGCAGCGCCTTGAGGCCCGTCGCGATCTGACGCGTTATATCGACGGCGCGTTGCAGGCCGATATCCTCGGTGTCGAGCACATGCTGCAATGTGACGCCGCGCGGCGGATCGGTAACGATGTAGATACGCGTGCCATCGATGCCCCAATCATGTATGCGCAGCACATGAGGGGATTGCACGGCGCGGCGCGGTTCCAGCGGATGCAGCAGTTGCTCGATTGCCTCCGGCTGCAAAGCGGGCGGGAATTCGATCATGAAAAGCCCCACCACATCATTTGTATTATGGTTGTAGGCGGTACAGGCCGTGAGCATCCCTCTCTGGGTAATGGTCTGCCCTATACGATAGATACCACCGATGATGCGAGCATTGCGTTGTGGCATGCCTGCTCCAATAAAAAATAGATTGAGATTGCCGTCCAGTGCGTAGCCGCGCGATGATGATGTGTAACGTTCAAGATCGGCAATCCCGGGGCGGCGTAGGGGCGCGGCGCCGGCTGGGAGGGGGGGTGAGGCGGTGGGGGCCGAAGCGCAAGCCCGCTTTGCTGTTCATCCCCCTCAGCACAGAGGAGCGGGCTTGCTTCTGGCCCCCACCGCCCCCCCGACCACCCAGCCAGCGCCGCGCCCCTACGCCATCCCATCATCCCTTTCCATTGCCGATCTTGGTTGTTAACTTTCATTATCGCGCCTGAATGCCCTCTACAGGTCCAATGAGCGCGATCAATTGCGCGGCTGCGCACCAGAGCGACTTTTACAAATCTCGGCCTACTGGTAAAGGTGCTGCTTGATATAGGCAGGAATAGCCGACCAGTTATTGTTCGCCGGCAGCAGAATAGCCTGCCCATCATTCGACACCGTATCTACCAGCACATTCTGGTTGCTCAGTCCGATATGGGCCGTGTGCGGATCGTTCATATCCATCTTCGTCGCAAACAGGGCCAGGTCGGCAAGAGACATATTCGTGTAGATGGTGTGCTGGAGCGCGGTCATCGCATCGAAGAGGCGCGGCCACGTCCCCGGCTGTTTCACTTTAGCCAGCACGGCCTTGATGATAATCTGCTGGCGCGCCGAGCGCGCGAAATCGGTCAACTCGGCCAGGTTCTCCGAGGTGCCCATACCACAGACCGCCAGCGGCTCACGCGCACGGGCATACTCAATGGCGGTCTCACCATTCATGTGCTGCATCCCCTTATTGAACTGCACCTTTTTCCAGCTAGCATCGATGTTCGCATCGTCGTTCTTCGGGTAGCACGCGTTAAACGAGTCCGGCACATAGACATCGATGCCGCCAAGCGCGTTAATCAGGTCGCGGAAGCCCGTAAAATTGATTGTCACCCAGTACTTCACGTTGAGGCCAGTGATGAGCGAGATCTTTTGCGCGGCTGCATTGCCGCCGGCTACGGGATTTTGTCCATTATTGGAGCCAACGGTGTAGACGGTATTGAGCTTGGCGTAGTTGCCGGATCCGGCGGGCACCTGCACCCAGAGATCGCGTGGGATCGAGATTAAAGATGTATGATGGCTCTGCGGCATGACGCTGACGACGGTCATAGAGTCGGTCAGGAAGGCGCCAGAATGGCTGCCGCCTCCGTAGCCCATCACCAGCACGTTGGTGCGGCCACTACCGCTCATATAGCCCGTCTGCGTGCTGAGCGGTGGCTGGTTCGAGATGGCCGAGCCGAAGGCCAGGACGCGCTGGCCTACTGTGATAGTAAAGAAGCCCAGCAGGAGGACGAGCAACAGCCCGACCAGGCAGCCAACGGTGCAGCCGCTGCGTCGCCGTGGGCGTCGCTGCGATTGATAATAGGGTTGATAATTCGCGGGGGCGTTCGCCGCCTGTCTCTGCGGCGCATACGCCTGGTTGGGATACGGCCCGGGCATCTCCGGGCCGGTTGGAGATTGCGGATAGCCCGGCTGCGACGGGCGAGGTTGTGGCGGATATTGATATGGCCGGCGCTGCGCGGCTCTCGATTGATTTTGAAAGCTGCCGACAACTAATTTGCCCTGCGGCTCCTGATTGCGGGCGGGATAACTTGCCGGCAGTGTAGGCTCATCTGGCTCATAATACTTATCAGGCATAGCATATCCTTTGCTATTTTAATCATATGACGCAGTATGATACCGTTTATACCCTTGCCAAGCACCCGTCCCCTGGATGGTGTCCGATGCTCAGCAGCCTCTCTCCAGTCATTGGTACGGCCAGGCCGCACCAGAGGTGGATATGGTTGGGTGAAACAATGCGCTGTGCGCATTGTTTCACCCAACCATATCCACCTGGCGAGCGCCGCAGGCGTGAGCAATCGGACACCCTCTAGTTAAAAGACGAATCAAGGGATGAGAAGTTGCAGATGCTATTTTTTAGTCCAGTCGAGTATGGCCTTAGAATCTTTGCCGTGACGCGTAGCCACGATCTCGGCCATGATAGCCAGAGCCATCTCTTCGGGAGCAGTGGCCCCGATGTTTAGCCCAATCGGGCCATGTATGCGGGCGAGCTGCTCGTCGCTAATGCCCTGCTTCTTGAGCCGTTCAGCGCGCTCCATGCTGGTTTTGCGGCTGCCGATGGCCCCGATATAGCCCACGCGACGCGATAGTACCACTTTGAGCGTCGGCTCGTCGAATTTCGGATCATGCGTCAGGACCGCTATTGAAGTAGACGGATTGAGGTCCATCTTTTCCAATACTTCGTCGGGCCAGGCGACGATCAACTCGTCTGCGTGAGGAAAGCGCTCGCGTGTGGCGAAGGCGGCACGGGCATCGATAACCACGACGCGATAATTGAGCGTTTTGGCGAAGGTGGTCAGAGGGATAGCGATATGTCCGGCGCCGACGATGATGAGTTCGGGTGGGGGCGGGAAGCCTTCGATGAAGACATCATACGGTTGCAGCCCGGTCTCGAGGGTGTACGTGTGGGTATTGGCGTCGCCGTTCCAGATGGCGCGCTCGGCATCCTCAGTAACCACGGCATCCAGGGCTGCGAGGCCCAGAGTGCCGTGCGTGGTTTTATCGGGGAAGACCAGCAGTTTCGCGCCAACGTGTTCGGGGCCACGCACAACCGTAGCCAGCGCGGCGCCCTTCTCTCTGGCGAGCAGGTCTTTCAGTTCTTCGTAGATTCCGCTCATAACTCTTCTCCTAAATGCGGGCAATGAACCAGCATATTGTCCCGGCAAGATACG
>DATGLE010000160.1:0-40287 GCA_035294325.1 Ktedonobacteraceae bacterium
TCTTTCTGTTTCGTTGTACGCTTGATACAATCTGTCACAGATTTCTGGATGAGGTTCGTTATCTTTCTGTATCTACGCTCTACCATCGCCAGGGTTAGAGCGTGAATCTGTTCTCCGGCGCCAGTACTTGCGGGCACCTGCGCCGCACGAGTGGTCAGCGAGGGTGTCGGGAAGCAGACACACTTTCAGGCGCAAAACATCACCGTTAGAGTATACCATAACAGTCTACACCGGGGATGTCATCTTGAATTAGCGCAGAGAGTTCTGGAGGAGGAACAAACTTTGCCCACTGATTGACTCTTCCGCCTTACCCCTGTAAAATCTCATCGTGACGCGCAAGTGCCGCCAGCGTTCTCGCGCCAGCGGCGCTCGCCTTATAGATGTTGTGTTGTGGGGAAAAATGCGCTGCGCGCATTTTTCCCCACAACACAACATCTAACCATGACGCGGCGGATCCGCGCAGGCGTAAGCAGATGAGAACTGTAGGGAGGCGAAATGAGCGATTTCAGCATCAACAATTTCAGCGAGAAGGTCAACTTTCTGTGGAGCATCGCCGAAATTATCCGCGACACCTTCAATCGCAGCGATTATAAAGACGTGATCCTGCCTTTCACCGTCCTGCGCCGCATCGATTGCGTACTGGAGCCGACCAGACAGAAGGTGCTGGAACAGTACGAGATGCTACAACGCTTACAGCGCGAGCAAAAGACGCAGTTGCAAAATATGGAACGCCATCTCAGCAGCGCCTCCGGCTACGCCTTCTACAACCTTTCCCCCTACGACTTCAAACGCCTGCTCGAAGACCATGCGCAGCTCGCCACCAACCTGCAAAGCTACATCAACGGATTCAGCGAGAATATGCGCGAGGTGCTCGACAACTTCGGCTTCCCCAATACCATCGCGAAGCTCAACAGTGCGAAATTGCTCTATCCGGTCATGGAGCGCTTCAAAAACATCGATCTGCACCCCGACAAGGTTTCTAACCATGAGATGGGCTACATCTTCGAGGAACTGATCCGCAGGTATAACGAGGCGCTGAACGAGAACCCCGGCGAGCACTTCACGCCACGCGAGGTCATCCGCCTGATGGTCTCGCTCTCGCTGGCCCTCGATAGCAGGAAAATCAAGGAGACGCCATACCTCACCCTGACGATCAGCGATCCCTGCTGTGGCACCGGCGGCATGCTGATCACGGCCAAAGAGCGCATCCTGGAGATCAACGGGACGGCCAGAATCTATCTTTATGGGCAGGAGGTCAACCCCGAAACCTACGCCATCTGCAAATCCGACCTTTATATGCAGAGCGCCGATGGCCGCGACGCAGAGCATATCGCGCTGAGCAACTGCCTGACCGGCGACTCGCACGCTCAGATGACCTTCGACTACCAGTTCGCCAATCCGCCCTATGGCAAGGACTGGAAGGCGTTCCAGACGACAATCGAGGCCGAATATGAGCGTAAGGACGCCGGACGCTTCGGCGCCGGGCTGCCGCGCGTGAGCGATGGTCAATTGCTCTTCCTCCAGCATATGATAGCGCGCATGAAGGCGCCGGAGGATGGCGGCGGGCGCGTGGCAATCGTGATGAACGGCTCGCCACTCTTTACCGGCGACGCCGAAAGCGGCGAGAGCGAGATCCGGCGCTGGATTCTGAAAAACGACTGGCTCGAAGCCATCGTGGCCCTGCCGGAACAGATCTTCTACAACACCGGCATCACCACCTACGTCTGGCTGCTCACCAATCGCAAGGAGGAGCGGCGGCGCGGCAAGGTGCAACTCATCAACGCCGCCGATTTCTGGGTGCCGGCGCGCAAGAGCCTGGGCAACAAGCGGCGCGAGATCTCGCGCGAGCACATCAGGCAGATCACCGAACTCTATCTCGCCTTCGCCGAGGACGAGCACTCGAAAATCTTCTCGACCAGCGATTTCGGCTATCGCAAAATCGTTATCGAACGGCCCCTGCGCCTCAACTTCCAGGCCAGCGCCGAGCGTATCGCGCGCCTGCAAGATCAGAAAGCCTTCCGCGACCTCGCCAACGGCAAACGCAAAAAGGGCCAGCCCGCGCTCTTCGAGAATGGCGGCGGCGCCGAACTGCAAGCCGCCATTCTCGCCATGCTCGCGAAGTTGCCCGGCACGCTCTACAAGGACCGCGCCACCTTCGAGCAGGCGCTGACCGGGGCCGCGCGCGCCGCGCGGCTCACGCTCACGCCCGCGATCAGCAAGGCCATCCTCAACGCGCTCGGCGAACGCGACGAGACGGCGGAGATCTGCCGCGACCAGGACGGCAATCCCGAACCAGATCCCGACCTGCGCGACACCGAGAACGTCCCGCTGAATGAAGATATATGGCAATATTTCGAGCGCGAGGTCAGGCCGCACGTGCCCGACGCGTGGATCAACACGAAGGTGCGAGACCGCAAAGACGGCCAGGTCGGCAAAGTCGGCTACGAAATCAACTTCAACCGCTATTTTTATAAATACCAGCCCCCACGCCCCCTTGAGGAGATCGAGGCCGACCTGCGCGCTCTGGAAAAGGATATCGTGGAGCTTCTGCGGGAGGTGATGAGGTGCTAAAGCGCCTCAAATACGCTGTCGCCATCAACCCCGATGTTTTGCCGGAGGAGACCGATCCCGATTACGTCCTGCGCTACGTCGATATTGGCAGCGTGGATGCCAGCGGGACTATCCTGCGCGCGGAGGAGATGAAGTTTCGCGACGCGCCGAGCCGCGCGCGCCGCCGGGTGCAGCATGGCGATGTCATCGTTTCGACGGTGCGCACCTACCTGCGCGCCATCGCCCTGATCGAGCATCCGCCGGCCAATCTCGTCGTCTCTACCGGCTTCGCTGTGCTGCGGCCAGGACCGGGGATAGAGCCGGCGTTTTTGTGGCGGCTCGTGCAGTCTCCACAGTTCGTAGCGCTGGTCATGGCACATTCGGAGGGCGCGGGCTATCCGGCCATTTCCCCCGCGCGCCTGGCGAATCTCCCCATCTGGCTGCCGCCGCTCGCAGAACAGCGCGCCATCGTCGCCCGACTCGAACGGGCAACGGCCAGGATCAACGCGCTCATCGCCAGAAAAGAAGCCCTCATCGCGCTGCTTCAGGAGTGGCGCGCGGCGCTCATCAATCGCGTCGTGACGCGCGGATTGGACGGCTCTCTCCAGGATACTTTTTGGGCGGAGGTGGAATCTTCACATGGGCCAGCACAAGGCCCCCGCCACCCCATTTCCCCGCCCCTGGCCCCTACGGTGGCTACGAATCAGTCCCCGCGCCTGCTGCGGACCACCGTAGGGGCCAGGGGCGGTTGGGTTGTGGGGCCGGGGCCTTGTGCTGGCCCACGAGGGAGTTCCTCCCAGGCCCATAAAGTATCGGGGAGCGCGTGGCCGGGGCAGATTCCCGCGCACTGGCGGCGGATGATGTTGAAACGCTGTCTTGTCTCGCTGAGGGATGGCACGCATGGCACATTCGCAAGGGTAAGCGATGGCGTGCCGCTGCTCGGCGCGAAAAACGTACACGATGGGCGGCTCGTCATCACCGATCAGGAGAGCCGCATCGCATACGAGGACTTCGCGCGGCTCGACAGCAGTGGCTACCTCCAGCCGGGCGATCTGCTGCTGACCATCGTCGGCAGCATCGGGCGCGTCGCCATCTTCGATCATGGAGGGCCGCTTGCCTTCCAGCGCAGTGTTGCCACGCTGCGTTTCCGGCCAGAGCACGACGCTCATTACTTTTACTATCTCGCACAATGCAGTTGCTTTCAGTCTTTCCTGGCATCTTATACGCGGCAGAGCGCGCAGAGCGGCGTTTACCTGGCCGATGTGGCGCGGCTGCCGGTGATCGTGCCGCCGCTCGCCGAGCAGCGTGCCATCGCCGCCTATCTTGACCGCGAGACCGCCAGCATCGACGCGCTCATCACCCGCATTCGCGCGAGCATAGAGAAATTGCGCGAGTACAGTGCCGCCCTGCTCGCCGGCTCCATCGTGAGTGAGGCAGGATTATGAACGACCAGAAGCGGCGTTCTTTCCGTGCACAGCCGCGCGATCATGGCGTGTTCCCAGCAAGATCGGCCATATGCGCCGGGGCGCGCCGCTGGCCGGAGGGGGCCTGGGGAAGTGGGACAGGCCGAGCGCAAGCCCTTGCGCACCCGGGGGCCTTGCGTTGGGGATGGTGGCCTGGCCTCATTGCGCGGCCACGCATTTTGATTATCGGAGGCAGAAAAATCTCCTGCGCGTTTGTAAGACACCAATAGCACTCTGTGCAGGGCAAATACGCACAGGAGGTAGTACTTTATTCTCTACATTACTTTTAGCCAATCCTCAACATCAACTGCTTCAGCAGTACCAGAGTCAGGGGGAGTTTGCGCGGCTCCGCCGCGCCAGAGAGAATTGATGTGATGGAGCAGGAGCGCTTCGCGCTCCTGCTCCATCACATCAATTCTCCAGCGAGCGCCGCAGGCGCGAGCACGCAAGGGTGCCGGAAAGCAGGTACCTCTCTATCTCTATTGCCAAACACGACAAAATAGTGTAGATTTGCATGCGTGAGGAAGAGGTAAGAGGGGAGAACGCCTCAACGGAAGGGAAAGGCGCATGTCCAACCTGTTTGTGCGCAGCATGCTCTTTATCAGCTCCTACTTTCCGCTCACCCTGATCTTTTTCATTTTTCTCTTTAATAAACACTGGATATGGGCGAGCGCGGTACTGGCACTGGGAATCTTCAGCCTTGTAGTGATGGCTGCATACCTTCTGCGCACGAGGACCGAGGGCATCTCGCAGGACAAAATAACCAGCTATGAACGTCGAGATAGCGATGTGATGGCCTACATCGCTACCTACCTCATTCCCTTCGTCACCTATCCCCTTGAGGGCATTCAGCAGGTCGCCGCGCTGCTCGTCTTTCTCATTGTCTTGCTCGTCCTGTATGTGAACTCGAATATGCTCTATATCAATCCGATGCTCAATCTCGTCGGCTATCACCTCTACGAAATTACCATCGAGCATAGCGATCTGTCGCACTTCCTGATAACGCGCTATCGTGTGAAGGTTGGCAAACCGCTCTACTTTGTGCGTATCAGCGACGACATTTTTCTAGAAAAGAAAGTGATTGTTCCATGACCACCGTCAGGGCTAATGTAGAACAGGTCCTCCGAGACATCCTGGCGATTGACCTGAGGACCTGTAGCATCGAAGTCTGTCTCGCCTCGGTAGATGAGGGCGAGCCGATCCCGCAATTTCAGCGCTTGCTCCTCTCGGAGAAGCTCAAGCATACGTTTCGCGAAGTTGTGATCGCCGTGCTCGACGATTATCGCCGGGAACAGCAGAGGCACAACCTTGTGCTGCAAGATTTTAACGTCGAAGCGAAGCCGGAGGAGCACGAGATCGAGTATCTCGACCTCACGAGCTACGGAGTCATCGCCAAGCAGATTGAGCCGCTGAACAGGTTTAACAGCCTGGATACCTTCCGTGAAGAGAGGGCGTTCATCTCCGGGCTGCGTTTCTACGTCATCATCGCGCAGCCGCCGGAGGGCGAGGCCATCTACTTCTATCGCCACTATACACCCAGAAAACTGCTGAGCCAGTCGCCATTTTTCGGCATCCGCTGGCTAAGCAACAACTACTACTACGAGCGCATAGAGGAGCCAGTCTTCCTCTTCGACAGCTTTTTAGATAGCATCAGTCGCGGCAACGACCTCTTCATTCTCAAAAAGGAGCACTTTTATTACATGTTCCGCTTCCTGGAAGAGTTGCTCAAGACGGCCCAGGAGACACTGGAACTGATTCGGGCGCGCATCCCCATCGTCAATTTCGAGACCTTCGCCCGCTCCTGCTCGCGCAACAAGACCAAGATGCAGAAGCTCAGGAATATCGCCAGCCAGCCCTATCTGAGCACCATCACCATCGAGGACATGAAAAAGGTGATCGCCAGCAACAATCTCAACATTCGCGTTGTGCTCGTCAACGGGCAGGAGATGCTGTACTACGAACGCGAGGATCCGTGGGCCATCCTCAAGCTGCTGGATGATGACTACCTCCACTCGCTGATGACGGGCCAGCATTACGTCGTTGATAGCAAGCGTGATATGGCAGTGTCGAACTGATACGCTTTTCAGCCTGGTTTCAGATACGTGCAATATACTCGGACGGTGGAGGGATGCCTATGCACAATATATCTGAAACCGCGCAGCACAGGGCTGCGCACCATCACCTTCTTACACTGGCGGCGCTCGGACTGGCGCTCGTCGTCGCGCTTGCCGGCGCCATAGTCTTTCTCCATCGCACAGCCAACCCCGCCGCGACGGGTTCGCCCGCTGCGACTGCAACGCCCATCACTTCATCGGCCTGGTCGGGCCACAATACGGCCATGACCATAAAAGATGGGGTGGCCTACGTTGGCACCGTCGATCACGCCGTTTACGCGCTGCGCCTGCGCGATGGCAAACTGCTGTGGCGTCAGAGCACCGCCGATGCCGTTGATAGCGCGCCACTGGTCTCCGATAGCGGCATAGTCTATTTCACTTCGTTCGGATATATGGGATCAGGCACGATCTTCGCCATGCGCGCGGGCGATGGTAAGCTGCTGTGGCACTATAGCTCCATGAGCCAGATATTCGGGCGCAGACTGGCAAACGGCAAGCTCTACGCCTCTCTGGGAAACGGTGATATCATCGCACTGGATGCCGGCAATGGCAAGCTGCTGTGGCGCTATGCCATTGGAAGCGATCCCTCCGGCTGGTTGCTTGCTGCTAATGGCGTAATCTATACGGCTACGGAGAGGTATAAAGGGTCGAATAGCTTCTATGCATTGCGGGCCAGCGATGGAAGGCTGCTGTGGCGCTACAGCGAGGCGAATACGGACCGGGTGAATACGCCCACTGTGAGTGATGGCGTGGCATATCTCGTCTCGACCAGCCAGCCCGGAATGAGCAACAGCACGATCACGGCTCTGCGCCTGCGCGATGGCGCTCTGCTCTGGAAACGCTCCTCCAATAATGGCCTCAGCGGCATCGATGGGAACTATGGCCTCTGGACGCCGCTCACCGCTGCCGATGGCGTGATCTATACGGCTACGGGCGTGCCCGCCGTCGATGCCTCCTCCTCGGCCAGCGCTGTCAGCCTGCCGCCCGTGCTGGCGACCATCGCCGATTTTCTGGGCCTCGGCAGCGCGACGGCCCACGCCAAAGGCGGACCACCGGCAGCAGCGGACCTCTATGCCTTACAGGCCAGCGACGGGGCTATCCTCTGGCATCATGTGCTGAATCATGGAAAAGCGAGCGCACTATCCTGGCTCCAGGTCAGGGACGGGATCGTCTACGCCAACACGATTACGGGCCAGAATGACGACACCCTGTACGCACTGCGCGCGAGCGATGGCGCTCTGATCTGGCAGCATGGCGATGATCTCATCAGCGGCGCGCTGATAACCGGCGACACGATCTATCTGAGCACTGAGAGTGGTCTGGTCTCCGCTCTGAGGCCGCGCGATGGCTCGCGGATCTGGACGTATCGCATTTTCGGAGCCGTGTTGAGTTCGGTGAATCTGGTTGGCGGGGTGGTCTATGTAGGGGCGGCCAACGGCATCATTTACGCGCTGCGGGCTGACAACGGCGCCCTGCTCTGGCACTACGCTACACAGGTAAATTACGCGGGCGGGCCGTGATCGAGAAGAGACGAGAAGGAATGATGGGACGGCGTAGAGGCGCGGCCCCTCCCGGCCAGCGCCGCGCTCCTGCACCCCGGGATTGCCAGTCTCGATGATTATACCAATCCCGCCTCGATATAGGCCGGGCGGCGCAGCGATGGCGCATAGCTGTGGTCCGGGGCCACCGGGGTATCCATATGGCTATGTAAGCCCTGCACAATGAAATCCGCTGCATGCTTCAAGCTCAGCATCACCAGGAAAGGCCCCTCGGCCTCGTGGCAATGCTCGCGCAATTGCTGCGCCCCCAGCCCCGTCAGGACCAGGATGCTGCGGATGCCGGCGGCCAGCCCGGCCCGCACATCGCTCATGCTGTCGCCGACAAAGACCGCATCACTCAGGTCCAGGCCCAGTTCGTCGCGGGCGCGCAGCAGCAGGCCGGGGCGAGGTTTGCGGCAATTGCAATGCTCATCTTTCCCATGTGGACAATAATACACCTTCTCAATGTGACCGCCTGCCTCCTCGATCCCGGCGATCATCCGCCGGTGGATCTCCTCTACCGTCTCTATCGGAATGCTGCCACGGGCTACCCCGGCCTGGTTCGTACACACCACGATACGATGCCCGGCCCGCGTCAATTGCGCAATCGCCTCGCGCGACCCCGGGATGAAACGAAACTCGCTCCAACTTTTGACATAATCTGACCGGTTTTCGTTGATGACCCCATCTCGATCAATAAAAATAGTAGCCACTCTGGCACTCCCTCAATGTTTTTATAGAGATGTGAGCACGGCCATAGTTTGCTTCGACCCTCCGGCAAGCGAAGAACGTGCCTGTTAAGCATAGCGTTCTTTACAAAGCATAAGCTCCAGCACGCTGCCAGTCAACCCGGCTATTACACATCTTGAAGATCGACCAGACCATTCTTCATCGCGTAGATCACCATCTGGGAACGGTCATAAATGCCGAGTTTGCGATAGATGTTACTGATGTGATTACGCACCGTCTTCTCGCTAATGCCGAGGGCACGGGCAATCTCCTTTGCCACCATACCCCTGCCCACCATGACCAGCGTTTGCATCTCGCGGGCCGTCAGCTTCTCGCGGCTCTGCCTGGTATCCGCACGCTGATGTTCGGCGACTTGCAGCATACGCCTGCCCCCGGTAAGTTCTGTAACCCGCCTGTCCGTGCAGAGCGCGTTGATCGCTGCGATCAACTCCTCGATGGAAGTATCTTTGAGCAGGTAGCTATGCGCCCCTGCCGCCAGACCTTCGCGTGCATATCCATCGGCAGGAATGGTCGTCAGCAGAATGACACGCGTCTGCGGGCACGCAGCCCTGATCTGACGCGCCGCCCCGATTCCGTTCAGGCGGGGCATCTTCACGTCCAGCAACACGACATCCGGCTCCAGCCGGCGCGCGGCATCTACAGCCTCGATGCCATCAGCGGCAACGGCGACAACCTCAAAGGTTGGCACCGCATTCAGGATACCGGCAAGACTCTCGCGAAAAAGGCGCTGATCGTCGGCCACCACGATACGGACACACGAGCCACCTGGCTCACGCGCCGCTGGCGGATTCACGCTCCCTGCCTTCGAGTCTTCACCCCCCGATGCAAAATGCATTGACATTCTCAGGTTCTGCTGATATACAGCCGTCTGCCAGGGGATGGACGGAAGAGATACACTATGCTCCTCTTCCTTCGCTCCATTTTGAGGAGACTGCAATCGCAAGCACATAGGACCTGCTTTCTTAAAGATCTATCCTCTACCCCTTGTTATTCTCCCCAGGGCAGCGGAACCTCAACATCAACACGCGTTCCCTTGCCCGGCTCACTCTCGATAGAGATTCGACCTCCGAGCGCAGCGGCCCGCTCGCGTAAACCGATCAACCCCTGATGATAGCCACCCCCAGGAGAGGCGGAAGCTGGCAGGAGGGCCATACCTATGCCATTATCGCCGACACTGACATGGAGACATCCCTCATGGCTGAACATAAATACGCTTATTTTCGATGCCTGTGCATGCTTACGGATATTGGTGAGCGCTTCACGGACGATGCAGTAGAGGTTTGACGAATACTCATCCGGTAACGTGCCGGGCCAATCATCGCATTCAAAGATCACGCTATAGCCATAGCGCTGCATGTCTTGCAGCAATGTACGAATCGCCATTTCCAGGTCCAGGCCGGCATCCGTGCAGCCGCGCAGTCCGCCAAGCGTTCGACGCATAGAGAGCAGGGTTTCGTGGGCCAGCGCCTGCCACATCTCTACCTTTGCAAGCACCTCCTGACCACTTTCCCCATCGAGCGAGAGGCGACGTGTACGAAAGTATTCCAGGTCCGCGACCAGTGCAGTTAATGATTGTACGGCATTATCATGTAATTCGCGTGCGATACGGCGCCGTTCAGCTTCTTGAGCGGAGCGGATTGCCGAGGAGTCGAGCACATCCAGCATGTACGTTTTTCCTCCGATTGCCGCTTTTCCCCTGCACAACCTCCCGCCATCTACTATAACGGCACATCTCTGTAGCAATGTATACCGCGAGCGTTAACCTTGTATTGAGAGTTGGTTACGATTGTGGGGAGGATCCGGCCCCCGGCGGGGAGAGTTCTTAACCTTCTCTTAAACCTGCCTTGCAAGGCTGCTCTACCATAGTGTATGCTTCTCTATGGAGGTCTGATTCCTGATACCCTCCTATGCTCGCGCCTGCGGCGCTCGCAGGAGGGTGGGTGTCGTGTGGAAGGGGCGCGAAGCGCCCCTTCCACACGACACCCACCCTCCTGCTATAGCAAGGCCGCGCAAGGGGTATATGTTGTTGCAAGGATAAATGCACGAGGCGCATTTATCACACGACATCTACCCTCCTGCTATAGCAAGGCCGCGCAAGGGATATATGTTGTTGGCAAGGATAAATGCACGAAGCGCATTTACCACACGACACCCACCCTTCTGCCATAGCAAGGCCGCGCAAGGGGTATATGTTGTTGCAAGGATAAATGCCCGAAGCGCATTTATCACACGACATCTACCCTCCATCGTGCGGCGAAGCCGCGCGATGGCCCGGTCAGAGCGGGGGAGGCCGCTGAGCATCAGGCACTCCTCGTGTAAGGGGATTTTTTCCAGAAGGGGACTCCAGGTTAGAGTTATGACGCAGAGCAATATTCTCGTCGTTGGCAGCCTCAATATGGATCAGGTCGTGCGCGTTCCCCGCATTCCGGCGCTGGGGGAAACGCTGCTGGGGGCAGGCTCCCTCAAACTTGTCCCCGGGGGGAAGGGAGCGAACCAGGCCGTAGCAATGGCGCGCCTGGGAGCTACCGTTACAATGGCGGGCCGCGTCGGCACCGACCCCTTCGGCGCACAACTGGTCAGCGCGTTGCAGGCCGATACCATCGACACTCACCTCGTTGTCGTTGACCAGGAAGAGGCCAGCGGCGTCGCGTTTATTTTTCTTACGCCCAACGGCGATAATTCTATTGTCGTCGCCTCCGGCGCCAATATGCGTGTAGGGAAGGATCAGGAACAGTTCGCGCGCATCATTGAGGCCATGCACGATGCCAGCGCGCTGGTAATGCAACTGGAGATCCCCCTGGACACCGTTAAGAATCTGATCGCCGCCGCTCATGCGGCGCGCGTTCCGACCATCCTGAACCTTGCCCCGGCGCAATCGCTGCCGCAGGAGACCTTGCGCCAGGTATCTGTGCTGATCCTCAATGAGTCCGAGGCCAGCCTGCTCACCGGCCAGCGTGTCGAGAGCATGGAGGATGCGCACATCGTGGCGACGGTACTGCACGAATACGGTATCGCCACGGTAGTAGTGACGCTGGGAGCGCGCGGCGCCTTGCTGGTAACAGACGGCGAGGAGGGCAAGCCGCGCAGCATTTACCAGGCCGCACCCTCGGTTAAAGTAGTTGATACGACGGCAGCCGGCGATTGCTTCGTCGGCGCGCTGACCGTAGCGCTTACCGAGGGACAGGATGCAGAGGCGGCGCTGCGCTTCGCTGTCTATGCCAGCGCGCTCAAAGTGACGAAGTTCGGCGCCCAATCGGGCCTGCCCACACGGGAGGAATTTCTTGCAGCGTATCATTCTTGACACCGATCCCGGCATTGATGATGCTTTAGCGCTTTTTCTGGCTCTGGCGTCGCCGGAACTGGAGATTGCCGCCGTCACGACGGTAAGCGGCAATGTGGGCGTTGACCTGACCACCCGCAACGCGCTCTCCCTGCTGTCCCTGGCGCAGCGCACTGATATTCCCGTCGCTCGCGGCAGCAGCCTGCCATTAGTGCGCCAGCCCGTCGATGCCGCCTATGTACATGGGCAGAACGGTCTGGGCGATGTCGTGCTGCCAGATCCCGCCTTTCAGCCAGTGAGGCAGCATGCTGTGGACCTGATTATCGATACGATCATGCAGGCCCCCGGCTCTATTACGCTCGTTCCTATCGGCCCGCTGACCAATATCGCGCTTGCGCTGCGCCGCGAGCCGCGCATTGCGCAGCAGGTGCGCGAGGTCGTCATTATGGGCGGCGCCCTGCGCGTACCCGGCAACATTACGCCAGCCGCCGAATTCAACATCTATGCCGATCCGCACGCCGCGCATATTGTCCTGCACGCCGGCTGGCCCGTGCGCCTGGTCGGCCTCGACGTAACGCAGCAGGCAAAACTTCTGCGCCACCAGCTCGACATGCTCACGCGCGGCGGCGGCCCGGTAAAGAACTTCATCAAGCAGATGATGACCTACGCCTTTGATGTCTTCGGACCACGTTACGGTACGAGCCACTTTACCATGCACGATCCCCTCTGCCTCGCCTCCGTCTTCCAGCCCGACCTTATCACCTGGCAGCCGGCCTATGTGGATGTAGAACTGACGGGCACGCTGACGCTCGGAGAGACCGTAGCCTACTTTAAAGACGATGCCCCCGGCGCTCCTGACGTGCAGGCCGCCGTTGCCGTCGATGCCGGGCGCTTCATAGAGCTATACCTGGAACGCGTAGGCAGTATGTTTTGACAGAGCGCTCTTCCATGCGCTATATTACAATCATATATTCCTACTGTTTTACTCGGATTAAGTCAGGGATGTCTGATTGACGAGATCAGTGCTTGCTCACGCCTGCGGCGCTCGCCTGATCTGGTTTGATGGGTGGGAACAGGCGCGAAGCGCCTGTTCCCACCCATCAAACCAGATCACCTGTGCGGTAGAGCCGCACAAACGCCAGGCGAGAACAGGCGAGAATGCTGAGAAAAGGAGCCATCAGCAATGGCAGAGATTAATGAGGCGGAAGTGTGGGACGCACTTCACGAGTGTTACGACCCGGAAATTCCAGTCAACATTGTTGACCTGGGACTGGTATATAACGTCGATATCAATAATGAGACCGGCAACGTGCAGATCACAATGACGCTGACTGCCATCGGCTGCCCGATGGCCGGCGATGTCATCTCCGAGGTCGAGATGCGCGTCGGCGAGGTGGAGAACGTCAAAAGTTGCAACGTCGAAATCACCTATGATCCCCCCTGGTCGCCTGATCGCATGACCGAAGATGCCAAATGGGAGCTTGGACTGGTCTAGCCCCGGCTTCCTATTTTCTTGGCAGAAACGCATTGGCGTGCTATGCTCAATAGTAAAAGTGCGACAGTATACTCTATTGCATACTCACGACACCTGCTCATAAAAGCGCAGGCATAGCGGCAGTTTCTCGTGAACTGCTGAGGATTGAAACATGTGGAGCAGCGCATGCCATATTGTACAGGTTGCGGAACATCATTGCCGGCAGGGACGCGGATCTGTCCTGTATGTGGGAAAGTTATGCCCCCTGACCTTTCCGCGTCCCCGTTCTCTCCCGGTGGTAACACCACAGTAGCGGAAGGCGACTTACCACCCCAGCTTTCCTTTCCGTCGCCCTCTTTTCCCTACGGGAGTCCTCCGGCCCAATCAGGTTTCAGCCGGGGAAATATAGTCGAGACGCCGTTCTCCGCGCCGACGGAGCACATACCACCTCCTTCGCTGCTACCCAACACAGAGAATATCACCGGGGCAGCGCCTTCCGGTTATGGCCTGCCGGGCTACGCGCCACAGCAGTCTTACTTTCCCGAGGCTGCACCTTATTATGCTCCGCCACCGGCGCCCTACTACGAAGCGCCATCGTCGCAGCCACCTTACCCGCAGCAGTGGGACCGGCAGCCGCGCGTCACGCGCTCGAAAAAGATGCTCGCGCTACTGGCGGCCCTGCTGCTGATCCCGATGATCGGCGGCTTCGGCCTGCTCTACTACGTGCAGGTGGCTCGTCCCGCCCAGTTGCACGCCCAGGCGACGGCAACGGTAGCCACGGCCAACGCCCACGCGACAGGAACGGCGCAGGCTTACGCCAGCGCAACCGCGAGCGCGAATGCGACGGCAACGGCGCAGGTGGTAGCGACGGCGACAGCGCACCAGGCGATCTTTAATCAGGCTACTTCTAAGACGCCCGCGCTGACTTCGGCGATGACCGGGCAGGATGGCGCGGAGTGGGACGTGTATCGCGCCCAGGGCGGCGGTGGCTGCACCTTCACAGGCGGCGCACTGCATGCCAGCGTCTTTCAGCAACAATTCTACGTCCCGTGCTTCGCGCAGGCAACGAACTTCAGCAACTTCGCCTTTCAGGTCCAGATGACTATAGTCAAGGGCGATGAGGGCGGTCTGATCTTCCGCGCCAACGATGCCGCCTCGAAATTCTACCTGTTCCGCATTGGTCGCGACGGCTACTATAGCCTGAACATCTCGAAGGATAACGACCACAATACACCCATCGCCTTCGACAGTACGCAGGCCATCAAGACCGGCCTCGGCCAGCCCAATCTGCTGACTGTGGTGGCGCAGGGCAAAAATATCTACCTCTACATCAACAAGCAGTTTGTCGGCAGCGCCGTTGATTCAACCTACGCTGGCGGCAAGATTGGCGTTTTCGCCGCCGATCATACCGCCGTCACTGATGTCGCCTTCACCAACGTCCGCGTCTGGACGCTGTAGCCGAAATCTAAAAGGAGCAGGGCAGGAGCAAGCCCTGCCCCTACAACATCCGGACCCGGGGTGTCCCCCATTTCTATCCTTTTCTACACGCTAACACTCAGGCACTTAGCCAGAGCAGGCGCGGACGCCGGGCAACGGAGATCCTTTTAGTGGCCGAGCCACTGGAGTACCATCTTCAGCAGCTCGATCAGCCCGTGAATGCCGATCACGGTTAACGCCAGGCAGGCCAGCGGGATATGGATGAAGCGCCACACCGTAATAATGATCGTGGCGCGTTCCTGACGCCTGAGGGAGCGGGCCAGTTGGGCACGCCTGATAAGTGCTTCATTGGCCCGCTGAAGATCATTCTGCTCATAAGGCGGCAGCGCCGGGGGAGCCGGGGGCGCGGCTGTGCTGGCGAGCGCTTTCCGGCAGTATTCTTTGAAAGCCGGCGACTTGCCGGCGCCAAGCCTTTCTACGGTGAGCGCCAGTTCGGCGAGATGATCCTCGATGCTCTGAGCTATGCCCACGCCATTACGGCTGGCCTCACGCGCGATGACACGCGCCTGCCATACATCCAGCAGGCGTCCCACTATTCCGCTCGCCACGAGCAGCAGCAAAGCGTAGAGCGCGCTCATTCCGCCTTCAGATTGAGTGAAGCAGTAGCGCGCAAAGCAATAATTGCTGAGAATATAGGAATAGTTATCGTGCAGAAATGCGATAAACAGGCTGGCAATGCCGAGCCAGGTGTGTATCCAGAGCCAGTCCTGAACGCGGCCAGGCAGCGTGCGCACGAAGCGGCGGCGCAGCGAGTAGGCAGCAACAATCAGCACCAGCCCGAAAGAGACAATGCCGAATAATCTCAATGGATCGCTGGACGGACCAGGATACTGCTGCACCTTGAGCGCATGTTGATACCATATGTAGATGCCGCCATAGATGACCAGCGCGATAATTAGCACAACCCATTTTGCTCTGGAGGATGGCGTTTTCCAGAAACGACGCGCCAGTCGCGGCTGCGCAGGTGATTTAACTGTCAATGCGTTCACATCCCTTTCCATGAAGCAGGATTAAAAGGATGCCTGCTTTCCCATATAACAAATTAAGAGGAGGTCTGAAGCTCAGCGCCTTCACTCCCTCTGGCCGGTCCTTCGCGCGGCTCTGAGGGATAGTGTGGGCCAACGCGCGCAGCGCATTTCTCCCACACAACAAATAAGATCCCTGGAGCGGCAAAGCCGCACGAGTGCCCGACCAGAGAGGGCAAGAACGACGAGAATCAGACATCTCTAAGAAGAAAAGGAGCCTTTTTTGTATTACCGGCATAAGATTTCTTCGGTTGAGCCAAAGAACCGCGCCGGCTGAACGCGAATAGCGGCCCCCATCGGACAGGCCAGGACACACGCCTGGTCGTTGTAGCCTGCGCAAAGATCGCACTTGATCGCTATCTTCTTGCGCATAGCTTCCAGGGCATCGCGGGGCGGTATATGATCGAGAGGGCCGGGGGCCGCATGCTTCTTCTCGATGGCGGCGATGCGCGCCATTGGCAGCGCCTTTCGCCCACGCTGGCGCTCCGTAACAATGCCCTTTGTGAAAAAGCTGCTGAAGCGCTGCCACGACGAGGCGGCTTCCGTCCCGCCGGCCTCATCCGCCACATCCACAATCGAAATCGCGCCATATGGACAGCGCTCCGCGCAAATGCCACAGCCGATGCAACTCTCGGTGATATACACCTCACCGTTGGGCAGGCGCGCAATGCCCGCCCGGCTACAGAGCATGCACACCGGGTCCTGGCACTGCCGGCAGGCGGTAGCGATACTGAGGTTGCCAATGACCATACCTTTGCGATTCATGCGTGAATGCCCGTGGCGCCGCTCGCAGGCTTCTTCGCATTCGCCACAGTGAATGCATTTAGCCAGGTCGATGACCAGGACGTCGCTGCCCTCAACCACGCCATGATTGACCAGCGAATGAAGCAGAGCATGGGACGCATGATGCTCCTGCGCGCTCGTAGCCCCGGCGGTTGCCGAAGCGCTTTCCATATACTGTCGCAGGCGTATGGTAAAGCGCTGGTTCACTTCTGGATAGCGCTGGAAAAGAGCGAGCATGACATGATGCGGCACCTCGGCCACCCGCGCGCGACTGATGGCGGTCACGCTCACGGCGCGATCATCGCCCAGCAGGTCGAGACCGCCAGCGAAATAGTCTCCGCTCTGTCGATAGGCGATGACGCGCTCGTCGCTGCTCTGGTAGCCCGTTCCGGGCGCCCTCCGGCGCGTGACTTTGACGAAGCCTTCCAGCAGGATGTGCAGCGTCTCTCGCGCTGGACGGCCCTCCCCACTGACTTCCCCGAAGAGACGTTCGCCACGCTCGTAATGCCGCACCTGCGTCTGCTGGATAAGCGCTCCCAGGTCGGCATCGGAGACGCCCTGGAAGAGCGACATGCGTTTCAGAATGCCGCCGATGGATCGCGCATTGCTCAACTGCTCGAAGATCTGCCGCGCCTGCGGGACCAGTTCCATATAGCGCTGCATAACCTGCTCTGGCACCTGCAAGACCAGCGCCTCTGTATGTGCCCGCACCGTGATCACCGAGGGCTGGCCGGTGAGCATGGTATGCTCGCCTATGTGCTCCCCACGACCAAGCACACCAATGAGCAGCTCTTTACCGCCGGTCTCACTGGTCATGACGGCAAGCTGGCCTTCAAAAATAAAGAAAAGGTCGCGCCCATACTCGCCCTCACGTATCAGCGTTGCGCCCGGCTCAAGCGACACGAGCCGCGAAGAAAGATAGAGGTGCAATACATAACGTTCCGGCGCTCCTATCAGGCTGCCGAAGACGCCCTGTTCGCGCAGGCGAGCGATCAGTTGTGGCGCGCTCCAGCCAGGCGGAAGGACACTCGCTATGCGCTGCATGTCAACCTCCTGCTGCCAGGAGATGCCGACGCGCTGCTTGAGCGAGAGCATCAAGAGGTCACGGTGGTTATCGACGGGACAAACCGGCACACAGGAGCCACACATAACGCATTCCTGTGTGAAGCGCGCGACCTGATCGGTAACAGTTTCGGAAATCGTGGCCCGGTTGAGATCGGCGATGGTAATCAACGATGACATAGGCACAGGACAGGCCGCCATGCAGCGATCACAGCCGATGCACATATCGATCTCAAAACGCAGTCGCGGATCGGTGAGTGTCTGGATATCTTCGCGGTGCCGGATGCCAGTGATCGCGGATGGCGATACAGGCGGGACGCTGGCCGTTGCTCCGGCGAGTTGCGGCTGCACTTCCGCCAGCGGATTGGCGAAAGTTGATCTCTGCGCCGGGGTCATATTCGGGAACGAGCAGTATATCAAGGTATTGCCAACTACTACGCGATCACCGTGCGCGAGGTGATAGGCATTGTTGATCTTGACTTTATTCACAAAGACACCGTTGCTGCTGTCGAGGTCGCGAATATAGAAGCCGTCCGGCGCGGAAAAGATCTCCGCGTGGGTACGAGACACGGCGGCATCGTGCAGCGGAATATCACACTCCTTGCTGCGCCCCAGAATGAAGCGCGGACGATGCGCCAGAGAGATCGTTGCCGGAGCGCTATCCGCGCTGATAATGATGAGCGAGGGCGCATCCGCAGCCGCGTTCAACACATCGGCGGGAATAGCGCGAGATGAGCTGGTGTGCAGTCGGGAACCCTGGATGTGCATGAAGAGGGTCGACGTACCGGCGGACGCGTCAGGTCTTCCGCTGTGCGCCGGAATCATAGCGGTGCCTGCCAGCGTGCTATCCTGCCTGGTCATGTGCAGGTTGGCTTCCGGTACCCCCTGGTTGTTCAGCCACTCTTCAAGGTCGAAATTATCGGCGAACAGGTATTGAGCTACCGGCGCCAGGTTGACGCGATGATCGATGGCGCGTTTGAAGGCCAGAGCGTGGCGGCGATTGCCCAGGAAGAGGGCACCCAGCGGCAGGCCATCTTTGAGCACGACCTTGCGATAGCTGCGCGGCACGGGATCGGCAACCACCTCCTGGAAATAGTGAGCATATTGCGGAGGAAAGGTCGTCAATCCAATTGCTACGAAGTCCAGCCCATTCAGAGATGTCGCGTTATAAAAGGCGCCGGGTCGAAACCCCTGGCCGGTATCGAGCAGATCGAGCATGCTATAGGCGGCGGTGCGCGCCTGCTGGAGCGCGGGATACCACTGGCCGTGCACGCGAACACGTCCGGTATACACGTCGGTCGTTTCGACGACATCGCCCGCGGCATAGATATCGGGCATATTGGTGCGCATGTAGTCATCGACACGCACGCCGCGTTCACAGTGAATACCGCTGACCTGGATGAAATCGATGATCGGTTCAATGCCGATAGCAATAAGCAGCAAATCGCAGGGCAGACGCGCGCCCGAAGAAGTAACGACCCCGCTCACCTGCCCATCTTTGCCAGTGATCTCTACAACGGCTTCCCCGGTACGCACATCGATGCCGGCGCGCCGCTCCTCATGCAACACGAGATCAGAGGCAGTGGCGTCAAGTATTTCAGACCAGATGACGTTGTTGCGTAACAGGTGCGTGACCTGATAGCCGCGCTGGTTGAGCGCCTCCGCGCTCTCCAGGGCCAGCGTGCCACCACCATAAACGACGACGCGCTCTATGGCCGGCAGGCGGCGCAGTATTTCCTGATAGTCGGCAACGGTGCGCAACGTTGTCACGCCTGCCAGGTCAAGTCCAGGACAGGCGAGACGCCTGGGACGGGCACCGCTGGCGAGGAGTAATGTATGATACTCTATCCACTGTCCGTCCTGGAGTTGCACACAGTGTTGCATAGCATTGATGCCGACCACGCGCCCCGCTATAAAGCGAATACGGTGTTCCTGGTAGAAGGTATGGGGACGCGCCCAGAGCTTATGTTCCGGTACGCGACCTGCCAGATAGTCCTTGAGGGCGGGCCGGTAATACACGGGAAAGGGATCATCCGCGATGATAGTAATGAGGGCTGCGGGATCTTCGCGGCGTAGAATCTCGGCTGCGGTCACTCCCGCAATACCATTGCCGATAATCAGGTAGGACGACTGGACGCTCACTCAGGACTTCTCCTCGTTGACAATCTCCGATAAACACTACTTAACTAAGCGTATATATGCATCAATGAGGAACATAATGATATACTCTGTAGTACCCCGGTCCTATTGAGAGCGGCCGGTTCTGGTCTCTGGTGGCCGGGACCAGCTCTTGCTCGCGCCTGCGGCGCTCGCTTCACAGAGTGTTTTTGGTACAGTTGCGTCGCGCGACCATCCCCCCGAAAATTATGTACCCCCCATTGGTCCTGATAGGGCACCAGGAGCTTGACTTCAACGTGTCACACTGTATAGATAATGTAGAGGTGTACCTGAAAAGGGGGGCATATGTCGTTAGTATCATTGCCGATAGACCAGCTTGCAGGCGTGACTCTGGGACCTTATCGGGTCGAACAACTGCTTGGCTGCGGGAAGCTCAACGCCGTCTATACGCTTCGGCAGCAAGGACGGGACGAGGAGGAGATGCTTACGCTCTTTATCATCCCCGATCAACTCTCCTCTCTGGCCCGCGAGCGGTTCATGAACCGCTTTCTGCAAGAGATGTCGCTGCTGAAGCAGTTGCAGCATCCATATATTTTGCCTATCTATGATTATGGGGAGCAGTACGGATATCCCTATTTCGTTACGCCCCTGGTGTCGAGCGGCTCGCTGGCAAAGGTGCTCAAGCAACAAATCCGCTTCACTCCCGCTCAGGCCCTGGAGATTCTCAAACAGGTATCCGAGGGCCTCGATTTCGCGCATCACGCCGGCGTAGTGCATGGAGCATTGAAGCCGGCGAACATCCTGCTGAACGATGAGCAAAAGGTTCTGATCGCGGGCTTTGGTCTTGGGCGTATACTGGCGATGCAGGGCATCGAGCATAGCGAACATCCCTATGCCCACCTCTTCAGTATCGCGGGAACATTTTTAGGTGCGCCCGAATATCTGGCGCCCGAAGTGGTGGAGGGTGCCCCCGGGGATGCGCGCTCGGACGTATACGCCCTGGGGATTGTATTATTTGAGCTGCTGGCCGGTAGACCTCCGTTTAGCGGAGGCGACCCGTTGACAGTAGCAATGCAGCATGTTCAGCAACCTGTTCCCTCATTGAAAGAGGTATATCCCGATGCATCCCCCGCCCTGGATCTGGCACTGCAACAGGCGCTGGCGCGTGATCCGGCGCAGCGCTTCTCATCGGCTGGCAGATTAGCGCATGCCTTCGAGCGCGTCCTCCAGCTTCAGGAGATGGCGGAGAAACCGCCTGCCGCGGCCCCGCGCAATACAGCGGCAGCCGGTGACGCTGTAACCATGCCGCCCACCGTTAACTGGTTTGAAGAAGAGTTAATCGCGAGCAGGCAGCAGGGCACGATGCAGGCGGATCCCGCTTCCGCGACAACGCAGGCCGTCCAGTCAGGGGTGGTCTTCCCAGAGGCGCAGAGCGCTTCCGCCGGTGCCGGGGCCGTTGATCCTTTCGTCTGGTGGACAACGACAGCGCTGCCGGAAACGAAAGCAGCGGAGGCGGGAACGCTCAATCCTGGCCCGCGCTCTGGCAGGTCCCGCACGAAACGGGGCCGTGCACTCGATAAGTCGCGCCGGCGCACGGTTGCTCTGCTGGCGACGGGCGGAGTTATCGCTGTGGGCGTGCTTGGCGCAGGTGGTTTGAGTCTGGCGCATCTCCTGAAACATCATACCGGTCAGACCGCCACGCAAACGCCCGCAACCGCGAACACACAGGCAACGCAGCCACAAAATACGCCTATGTCCACGGCCACTTCCGCGCCGACCACGACCCCCACGGCCCAGCACAAGCAGCAGCAGCCGACATCAACGGCTTCCCCAACACCTACAAGGCAGCCGCCCACCCCAACACCGACGCCGGGACATACCGGTACAGTCATCGGGAGCACGAACCAGGGCACAAACACGGCTAAACTATTTACCAATCCGGCGGATGGTCGTGGAAGCTGGTTGATACGTCTTCCCGGCGGCAGCTTTGTGGCTTTTGAGCGTGCCTGCACCCACCAGGGTGTGCCGGTAAATTATAACGCCGGCAGCGGCAAACTCGTTTGCCCGGCTCACGGCGCAATATTTGATCCTGCCGCCGGCGCCCGAGTCGTCCGGGGACCTGCTAACAGGCCGCTGGCCTCGGTGCCGATCCGCGTGAACGGCGATGGAACGATCACAACGGGCTAACTGCTCCGGTATTGACAAAGCGCATCTTGCCTGCTATGCTGACACGAGAAACAATGAAACAGCGCAACGACAATGAACGGGACAAGTAGCTCGTGCCGGGCAACAGAGAGCTGCGGGCAGGTGCAACGCAGCAGTCAGCAGGAGCGAAATCCACCCGCGAGTCTGCGCGATGAGCGTCTGACGGCAGCCCCCGTTACCGGGCAAAAACGAGTCTCATCGCTCGATCTTCTACGATGAGAGAATCAAGGTGGCACCACGATAGAGTATATGCAGCGCTATCGTCCTTCCGGGACGTGGCGCTTTTTTGTTGTTTTCGACAGCCAGTCGCGCGGCTGTGCCGCGCCAGGCAATGGATGTGGTTTTGTAAAACGGGCGAAGCGCCCGTTTTACAAAACCACATCCATCAGCCGAGCGCCGCAGGCGCGAGCAAAGGAAGGATAAATCATATGCTGGATCTCGCATTTATTCGCATGCACCCGGATGTCGTCAAAGAGGCGGCGCGGGTGAAAAATAATCCTATCGATATCGACGGCCTGCTGGCCCTGGATCAGCAGGTGCTCACCCTCCAGCGGGAAGTCGAGGAGGCGCGGGCGCAGCAGAATGCGCTTTCGAAGCGCATTCAACAGGCCGCGAAAGAGAAGAACATCGAACTGCGTAACGCGCTCATCGCCGAGGGCAAGCAGCTCGCGGAGACGATCAAGGAGAAGGAGCCACTGCTGAGCCAGTTGCAGGAGGAGCGCTACCAGATGCTGCTGCTCGTCCCGAACATTCCCGATCCGAGCGCTCCCATCGGCAAAGACGAGAACGATAACGTTCCGGTCAAGTATTGGGGCGAGAAGCCGGTCTTCGACTTTCAGCCGCTCGATCACTACGAGTTGATGCAGAAGCTTGATCTGGTGGATATCGAGCGCGCCGTAAAAATCGCGGGGAGCCGCAGCTACGCGCTCAAGGGCGACGCCGCCCGCCTGGAGCTGGCGCTGATGCACTTCGCCTTTGATCGTATCGCGCGCAAGGGCTTTACACCGCTGATCGTGCCGGCGATGGCACGCGATTTCTGCTTTATCGGCAACGGCCAGTTCCCCAAAGGGCGCGATCAGGTCTATCAGATCGATGAGCAGGATCTCTTCCTGGTGGGGACCGCCGAGGTCTCGATTACCGGCATGTATAAGGATGAGATTTTCAAAGCCGAAGATCTGCCCATGACCTTCGTCGGCTTCTGCCCCTGCTTCCGCCAGGAGGCCGGCACCTACGGCAAGGATACGCGCGGCGTCTTCCGCATCCACCAGTTCAACAAGGTCGAGCAGTACGTCATCTGCCGCGCCGACCACGAGGAATCGGTGCGCTGGCACGAACAATTGCTGCGAAATTCGGAGGAGCTGGTGCAGGCGCTCGAACTGCCCTATCGCGTCGTCAACGTGTGTACGGGCGATATGGGCGATGGCAAGGTCGGGATGTACGATCTGGAATGCTGGATACCGAGCGAGGGGCGCTATCGCGAAACACATTCGTGCTCGTACTTCCATGACTGGCAGGCGCGCCGCGTCAACATACGCTACCGCGACGAGGATGGCAAGCTTAAATTCGTGCATACGCTCAATAATACCGCGCTGGCCTCGCCGCGTATCCTGATCCCGCTGCTGGAGACGCATCAGCAGGCCGATGGCAGCGTGCGCATCCCGGAAGCGCTGCGCCCCTACATGGGCGGCCAGCAATATATTGTCCCAGATGCCCGCAAGGGGCGTCTCTACATGTAGAGACGCCCCTTGCGGGCGCCTGCCTTACCTCGCCTTACCCATCACCCGCAACAAGGATTTTCAATGGAACCCATCAATCTTTTCGACTATGAGGCGCTGGCGCAGCAACGCCTGGAACCTGCCGTCTGGGACTATTACCAGGGCGGCAGCGGCGATGAGGTCACGCTGCGAGAGAACCGCGCCGCCTTCGAGCGCATCCTGCTGAGGCCGCGCGTGCTGGTCGATGTCAGCGCCATCGACATGCGCACTACAGTGCTACAAACACCGGTGCGTATGCCCATCCTCATCGCCCCTACGGCGGCACACAGCCTCGCCCATCCCCAGGGTGAACTGGCGACAGCGCGCGCCGCAGGCCGCGCCGGCACGGTGATGATCGTCAGCACCACCGCCAGTTACAGCATCGAAGAGGTGGCCGCGGTTGCCGGAGGGGAACTGTGGTTGCAGCTCTACTCGCATCACAGCCGCGAGACGACGGGCCAGCTGGTGCGGCGCGCCGAGAGTGCAGGCTACCGCGCCATCGTCCTCACCGTCGACACACCATTCCTGGGACGCCGCGAACGCGATATCCGCAATCACTTCCTGATCGGCAAGCGCGTCCGGCTCCCCAACTTCCCTCCCGATGCGGCAGAGTCGTCAGCCCGGCGGCACCTGGTCGACACCTGGGAGACCGTCGACTGGCTCCAATCCTTCACGAAGCTGCCGGTCCTGCTCAAGGGGATCCTGCGCGGGGACGACGCACAGATGGCGGCGGAACGGGGCGTAGCAGGAATTATCGTTTCCAATCATGGCGGGCGACAGCTTGACGGCACCCTTGCCAGCATCGAGGCACTGCCAGAAGTTGCCGGGGCTGTGGCGGGTCGCTGCGAGGTCTACGTCGATGGCGGCATACGCCGGGGCAGCGATGTGTTGAAGGCTCTGGCGCTGGGAGCACGGGCGGTGTTGATCGGGCGCCCGGCGCTCTGGGGGCTGGCCGCCGATGGAGAAGCGGGCGTATATCGCGTGCTCGAACTCCTGCGCGCCGAACTGGAACTGACCATGGCGCTCTCCGGCTCGCCCTCGCTGTCGAGCGTTGATCGTTCCCTGCTTAAAATATCATGAAAATAGCACTATTTATCACGGAATATCACGAATTATTGATCTGGTCAAGTTTTTGTGTTACATTTGAAGCACCTCCTGAACAGAAAGGAGGATACAGGTAACTACTCAGGTCCTCTCTTCACCAGACGGCCAGGCGCCGGCGGCACTGCGCCAGTGTTGAGGTAGATGGTGCGCGGGGCGAACGCCGCCCGTCTCGCGCGCCATCTACCCCGGCGAACAGGCCGCCGGAGGTGGCCGGGAAACCTGAATAGTTATGGGCGAAGAGCGCCTCACGTAGTAAGATTGAAGGGTAGGGGGCCAGATGAACAGAGATGATGACGATGGCGCAGGATTATTCAGCCCGTGGTCAGAGCTACAGGCATTGCTCCGCAATTATATTCCCCTGCTGCCGGAAGAGGTCGACGTAATGAAGGTGGAAAAGGTGCTCGATGCAGGCTGCGGTGGCGGACAATGGGTACGCGACCTGGCGAGTAACTATCCGCTCATCAAAGTGGTAGGGCTGGATCACGATGCCGAGGCTATCAGGTATGCCAGCCAGCTGGCGCACATCTACGGCCAGGCCAATGCTACCTTTATCGCAGGCGATTTCTACCACATGAGCGAGTTTGAAGATAGCTCCTTCGATGTAGTGCATGCTCGCTTTCTCTCGCTCGTCGTGCCTCTCGCGCGCTGGACCGAGTTCATGAATGAATGCCTGCGCGTATGCCGCCCCGGCGGTCACATCATTATCACCGAAGCGAGTTTTCCGCAGACGAGCAGCATGGCCTGGTTCGCCTGGGGACAATTCCTTGAGCAAGGCTTCAAACGCATGGGCTGCCAGCCCTTCGAGGTGCAGCGCGCGAGCAGCGAATTGAAACTGCCCTCCTGGTCGATCCTGCGCAAGCATCTCCAGTTCATCGATCTGGCGGCGGGCGCTTACGCTCACGACTGGCTCTATCTGCACGCGCCGCGCCTGCTGGAAGCGAGCAAGACCTTTCTTCTCAGGTCCGGCGTGGTCAACGGTGAACGTGTCGTTGAGCAACTCTGCCGTAATGTCTTCGCCGACCTCTGCGACGATACATTCACCGGGCGCTGGATTGTGAGCACGCTGGTCAGTCAGAAGAGTTCATGAGCGGCTCCTCTTGCCTGCTCACTACGACGTGCAAGGCAGAGACCGTGACCCGCCCCGGACCAAAGCCGCCCGGCTCCAGCGCCTGCGCGAGAACCACATCCGCCAGTTGCGCAGGGTAGACATCCAGGGCGATGATCCCCGCGGGCGCACCGGACAGAGACGCTTCGATCCCTGTGCCTGAGCCAGAGCCTGCGGCGGGAAGAAGCGCGTGGATAGAATGTACTCTCAGGCTTGCCTTGAGAGGAAAAAGGATATATACTATTGACCTGTAAGGAATATCCAGATTCCTGCCTTCAGAAATACGCGAAAGTTTTTGTCAGGAAGCCAGAAATACCTTGTGACAACTCTGGTCAATCGTGGGTATAAACGAAGGCAGATCGATGAACTGGCCTGTCAGACCTGTTTGTATCAAGCGGGCGGTGATTCTAAGCGTACCTGCCTTCCAGGCAGGCTGTCGCGGATTCGAGTCCCGTCTCCCGCTTAGAGGTCGTATCTAAGGGAGGGCAATCGCCGGGATTGCTCCTCTGTGGGCAAGTGCATACGCAAACCCACACGAGAGACATAGATCACAACGCTTTGAAAATCGCTGAACATGGTTGAGACTGCTGGCGCTGTTGTGGGGTGGTCTATGGTCGGGTTTGCCTCCCTGTGCTTCCCATAGCCTGTTCACTCAGTTGCCGTAGACCAGGTTTTCAGGATTATCGAGCAGATCAATACAGAACGATCAATCTATTGGAGGAAATGTGAAGGTCTCTGTTGAAAAGCTGCCAACGAGCGAGGCCGTCCTTGAAGTAGATGTGACTTGGGACGAGATGGAAAAAGCCTCGGAAAAGGCGTATCGCAAACTGGTGCAAAAGGTCGATGTCCAGGGCTTCCGCCGAGGCAAGGCACCGCGTTCCCTTCTGGAGCGCAAGCTGGGCAAGGAGTACATCTACCAGGAAGGTCTCGATGATCTCATTGCTGAGACCTATCGCAATACGCTCAAAGAATACGAACTTACCCCTATTACACAGCCGAAACTGGAAGCTCCGACCCTTGAGATGGGACAGCCCTACCACTTCAGCCTGACCGTGCCGATTATCACTCCCGTTGAGCTTGCCGACTATCATGCCATGCATTTTGAGCGCGAAGATGTCAGCGTTACCTCGGAAGAGGTTGATAAGGAGCTTGAAGCGCTGCGTAACCGCCAGGCAAGCTGGGAGGTTGTTGAACGCCCGGCCGCCATTGGAGATCGCGTTACTGCCGACCTGAAGCTGACGGTGGAAGGGGAAAGCGTCTCCGATTTAAAGGACCATACCTTTGAGCTTACTGACAAGGGCGGAGGTATCTTCACGGGGATGGATGAGAACGTGGTAGGGATGCAGGCGGGTGAGAGCAAATCCTTCTCTACCACGATCCCTGAAGATTACAGCAATGAAAAGCTGGCGGGGAAACGGGCCGATTATGAGATAACGCTCCACAAGGTGGAGGAGAAGCATCTCCCCGAACTGGATGATGCCTTCGCGGAGAAGGTCAGCGAGGGCCAGTATCAGACGCTGGAAGATCTGAGCAAGGCGCTGAGCGATAATATCCTTGAGAATAAGAAGCGCCAGGCCAACGGTGCCCTACGGGAGAAGGTCCTCAACGCCCTGATCGAGCAATCAAAGTTCACGATCCACCCGCTGCTGATCGATGAAGAGGTCGAGGATATGATGCATCAGACCTCGCATATGCTCGAACGCCAGCATCTCTCGATGGAGCAGTACTTGCTGATAATGCGCAAGAGCCGCGAAGAGTATATGCAGGAGTTGCGACCAGAGGCGGAAAAGCGTGTCAAGCGCGAACTGGTACTGGATGAAGTGGCGAACAGGGAGCATATCGAGGTTGAGGCGCAGGAGATCGAGGCGCTCTTTAACGCCTATGCCCAGATAGGACAGAATCTGCCGCGTACCGAGGCGGGCATTCGGGCGCTCGCATTAAGCTACCGGCGCGAGAAGACCCTGAGCCGTTTGATAGAATTGATAGCTGGCCCCGATCCAGATGCAGAGGGCAGTGGGAGTGTGTCAGAAGAAGCAGAGGAAGCGACTGTGGAGAATGCGCAGGCCGCTGCGTTCGCCGGCGAGGCCGCCGCGCAGGAAGCGCATACTGAGAGCGAAAAAGCCGAGGAACCGGCTGCTGTAACTCCTCCATCAGACGCCCGGGCTGCTGAGAAAGTAGAGTAACGATGCGACCACCATGTGCAATGTTGCACTTGCAGGAAAGGTGACGAACGTGGCAAACTCGAAAAACATACGGACGACATACCGCTGCTCGTTTTGCGGCAAAAGCCAGGACCAGGTTCAACGATTGATTGCCGGTCCTGGCGGTGTCTATATCTGTGACGAGTGTATCGACCTGTGCCGGGAAATCATCGACGAGGAGCAGGCCACCGCTGCGAATAAGCCACGCCTGCAAACAGGCAAAATACCCACTCCCAAGAAGATCTACGAGCAATTGAGCAATTACGTCATCGGGCAGGAACGCGCGAAGAAAACGCTGGCCGTGGCTGTATATAACCACTACAAGCGTATCGGGGTGGGCATGCAGATCGACGATGTGGAGCTGGGTAAAAGCAATATCCTGATGATCGGGCCGACGGGGTGTGGCAAAACGCTGCTGGCCCAGACGCTGGCGAAGATCCTGGATGTTCCTTTCTGCATTGCGGATGCCACGGCGTTGACGGAGGCCGGCTATGTCGGCGAGGATGTTGAGAACATTCTGCTGCGCCTGATCCAGACGGCGGACTTTGATGTGGCGCGCGCCGAACGCGGCATCGTCTACATTGATGAGATCGATAAGATCGCCCGCAAGTCTGATAATCCCTCGATTACGCGCGATGTCTCAGGTGAGGGTGTGCAGCAGGCACTGCTCAAAATTATCGAGGGCACCATCGCTAATGTCCCCCCCCAGGGTGGGCGCAAGCATCCCCACCAGGATTTCATTCAGATCAATACCGGCAATATTCTGTTTATCTGCGGCGGCGCTTTTGAGGGCCTCGATAAGATCGTAGAGCAGCGCCTGGGCAGCAATAAGACGATAGGCTTCCGTGCCAGACATGACACCGCGGATAAAGAGGTCGAGGAATCGGTCCTGACCAGGCTCATCCCCGATGACCTGCTGAAGTACGGCCTGATCCCCGAATTTGTGGGGCGCCTGCCTGTGGTGGTATCGCTGGATAGCCTTGATCGCGAGGCCCTGATCCGCATTCTGACCGAACCCAGGAATGCCGTCATCAAGCAATATCAGAAGTTTTTGCAGCTTGATCGCGTGGAACTTGTCTTTACGAGCGATGCTCTTGA
The DNA here is from genome assembly GCA_035294325.1 of Ktedonobacteraceae bacterium. Taxonomy (GTDB): domain Bacteria; phylum Chloroflexota; class Ktedonobacteria; order Ktedonobacterales; family Ktedonobacteraceae; genus DATGLE01. The sequence goes on from DATGLE010000160.1 coordinate 29,122, forward strand.
AGCAGCGGCCGAGGGCGCTCTAAAGCAGCGCACAGGGGCAAGGGGCCTGCGCACGATTATCGAGGACGTGCTGCTCGATGTAATGTATGAGATTCCATCTCGCTCCGATGTGAAGAAAGTTATCATTAACGGGGATGTGATTACCGGTAGCCATAAACCGCTGGTTGTGACGCGCAGCGAGCGCGCCCCGGCATATTCCGAAGATGAGTCCGCTTAACGCTGGCTCTTTTTCTTTTACAGGTAGTTGATCGAACAGGAGAGACAGGCGGAAACCAATGAATGAGCAAGAACACCAGAAGATAGACCAGGATGTAGACGAGGTGTATCCTCTGGTGACGTTAAAAAACATCGTTGCGTTTCCTCATAATCGTCATGCGCTCAATATTGCGCGCGAAAAAACGGTGCGGGCTGTCGAAGAGGCGATGATGCGTCCTGATCGCATGCTCATTACCGCGACGCAGCGCAACGCAGAAATAGATGATCCCCAGCCTAAAGATATCTACTCTATCGGTACGCTGGCCGAGGTGACGACCATGCACCGGCAGCATGACGGCAGTCTCCAGGTGCTGGTGCGGGGCGTCAGCCGCGTGCAGATTGAAGAATACCAGGACTTCGAGCCTTTCATTCGTGTGCGGGTGAATATAGAGCCGGAGAGCCAGAGCAAGGGTTCGCAGGCCGACGCTTTTGTGCGCCATGCCACGCATCTGTTTGAACGCTATGCGCAGCTCAATCGCCGCTTCTCGGCGGAAGATATCAATTCGATAGTGGCGATCAGAACGCCAGCACGTCTCTCTGATACGCTGGCCGCTCACCTGGTCACTGATCTGGAGCAGCAGCAGGACCTGCTGGAAACCCTCGATCCGATGGAGCGCCTCGAGAAAATCTGCGTGATTATGGGCAACGAGATCGAGATCCTCGAACTCGAAACCACTATCCGCAGTCGTGTACGCTCCCAGGTAGATCGTACCCAGAAGGAATTCTACCTGCGCGAGCAGTTGCGCGCGATCCAGGAAGAGCTGGGTATGGAGACCTCTACGGAGGCGGATGAACTGCGCGCGAAGTTGCGGGAAAAAGCGCTGCCGCCGGAGGTCGCCTCCAAAGTACAGAAGGAGATTGATCGGCTGGAGCGCACGCCCCCACAATCGGCCGAGATCACGGTGATTCGCTCCTATATCGATTGGGTGCTGGCCCTGCCCTGGCTGGAGCGCACCGAGGATAGCTTCGATATCGAGGCGACGCGGCGAATCCTTGATGAAGATCATTATGGTCTGGAGGGCATCAAGGAGCGTATCATCGAGTTCCTGGCGGTGCGCCAGCTGCGCCAGCAGTTCGCCAATCGCGGCGGCCATCTCAAGCACGAGGGACAGGGCCAGATCCTGTGCTTCATCGGCCCGCCCGGGGTTGGCAAGACATCTCTCGGCTATTCTATCGCTCGCGCCCTCGGACGCAAGTTCGCGCGCATCTCGCTGGGCGGCGTACACGACGAGGCGGAAATTCGTGGACATCGCCGCACCTATGTCGGCGCTCTGCCAGGACGCATCATCCAGAGCATGAAGACGGTGGGCGTGCGCAATCCGGTCTTCTTGCTGGATGAGATCGATAAGATCTCGTCGGAGTATCGCGGCGATCCTTCTTCCGCTCTGCTTGAGGTGCTTGATCCCGAGCAGAACAGCACGTTTACTGACCACTATCTCGAAATGCCCTTCGACCTCTCCGAAGTTTTCTTTATCTGTACCGGCAATGTGAAGTACCAGATCCCGCGCGCGCTGGCGGACCGTATGGATATCATTGATCTTCCAGGCTATATGCTGGAGGAGAAGGTAAATATCGGCATACGCCACCTGCTGCCCCATGTGCTAAGCGAGCACGGCCTCACGCCCGAGCAGGTGAAGATCCCGCGCGCCACGATGCAGCGCATTGTCACCGACTATACGCGGGAAGCGGGGGTGCGCAATCTGGAGCGGCAACTGGCGACGATCTGCCGCAAGGTAGCGCTCACCGTGCTGGAAAAGCCTGGCACCCATGTGCGCGTGACCGCCAACAATCTTTCGCACTACCTGGGCACGCCGCGCTATAGCAACGCTCCGCCGCTGCTGCGCACGCAGATCGGGGCCGCGATGGGCCTGGCTGTTACCGAGAATGGCGGCATTCTCCTGCCGGTTGAGGTGGTAACGATGGTCGGCAAGGGTGATCTGCTGGTCACGGGGCAGCTGGGCGATGTGATGCGCGAGTCGGCGATAGCTGCGCTCTCCTATATTCGTACACGAGCTACCGAACTGCACATCGATCCAAACTTCCAGGAAGGAACCGATCTGCATATTCACCTGCCAGAAACCGCGATTCCTAAGGATGGTCCCTCAGCCGGTATTACCATCGCTACCGCCCTGGTGTCCGCTCTTACGCGCCGTCCGGTGCGCAATGATCTGGCGATGACAGGCGAGGTGACGCTGCTTGGCAGCGTGCTGGGTATTGGCGGCCTGAAAGAGAAGGTGCTTGCCGCGCAGCAGGCGAATATTGCGCATCTGATTATTCCTGCGGACAACAAAAAGGATCTGGCCGAAATTCCCGCCAGAATTCGCCAGCGTGTACAGTTTACCTTTGTTGAGACGATGGATGAGGTGATCGAGCAGGCTTTGCTCGATGCCCCTCCTTCTTCTGATCGGGAGGAGACACCTGCGGAGCAAGAGAACCGGCCCGAGAATGGAGGGTCGCTTCCCCTGCGCATCGATGAGCGCATGCCTGTGCTGCACGAGCAAAATTTACGGCGCAGCGGCAGGCCATCCGCCGGGAGCGATGAGCACGAAGCCGGTGAAGCGGATGCACCGGCCTTTATGGTCCCACCGGCCGACCACACAGCGCATCATCTGTACCCGCAGGCCCGGCCAACGTCGAATGATACATCCATCAGCTAAAAATAGCGGCCTGCATCGTTCTACCAGAGAGGATATCAAGCAGTATGCCGGGGAAACGCTGCTTTTTCGCCGTTCGTTACGGATGAGTTTGCATGAGCGAATTGCGTAATCCGGGCTAGTACATTCGGTTTACAATCACAACTTTTCCGAATGAACTGCGTATGTACATATATGCTCTAACCGGCAAGCTCTTATCAATTCAATATCATACAAAGAGAGGGATGGCAACATGAGTTACCAGGGACAAGATCCAAACCAGGGCCAGTATCCGAATTCGGGACAATATAGCGGCGGCTATGGCGGCTACACTCCTCCCCAGCCGCAGCCAACCGATCCCTATAGCGGTCAACAGTATGGTGGTTATGGTCAGCAGCAGGGCGGCTATGAACAGCAGCAATACGGCCAGCAGCCTGGTTATGGACAGCCGGGCTACGGACAACCGGGCTATGGACAGCCGGGCTACGGCCAGACGCCGTATGGACAGCAGGGTGGCTACCAGCAGCCGTATGCAGCGCCCGCCGGCCCCACTGCGTCGGGCCTCTCGCAGAACGTTGCCGCCGGCCTGAGCTATGTGCTCGGCTGGATTACAGGCATCATCTTTTTCTTCGTGGAGAAGCAGAACCGCTTCATACGCTTCCACGCTATGCAGTCGATCCTGTTCTTCGGTGGCATCACGGTTGTGGAGATCGTTTTCCGCTTCCTTTATGGAATTCCGGTTCTGGGCATCGTGTTCCTCTGTGCCAATGGCCTGCTCGGCCTGCTGGCCTTCGTTGGCTGGATCGTGCTGATGGTCAATGGCTTCCAGGGCAAGTACTTCAAGCTGCCTGTCATTGGCGATTATGCCGAAAAGTACGCCGAACAGTTCAAGAGTCTGTAGGAAGACTGTTCCGGTTCTCTTACCACATCCGGCGGTTCCCATCACGCATCGCGCCTGCGTCGCTCGCAAGAAGGGATGATGGGCTGGGTGCGTTGCTGCGCAACGCACCCAGCCCATCATCCCTTCTTGCGAGCCTCGTGCGTCATTCTGGAAGAGAAGCATAACAAAACCGCCCGTGTGAGCGGGTGAAACGGCGATTTCCTATTTTCCCACGCGGTCTCCCACGCAGTATCGTCGGGGCTGAAGAGCTTAACTTCCGTGTTCGGGATGGGAACGGGTGTACCCTCTTCGCTACAATCACCGGTTCACCTGCGCATACAGGCGGCTCCGTTTGACAGAGCTTATATTACCACGACTCCATAAGCTTGTCAATACCCTTTTTCCAAAATGCAGGGCTATGTAATGCTCCCCACGCCACGCCCGAAAGGAAGAGTCTGGGCGGGGACACCTCGCGCCCCGCAAGGGGGCGGCCGCCCCCTTGACCCCCGCTCCTGGCGAGCATTACATAGCCCTGTCCAAAATGGCATAAGGTGAGAGAAATACAGCCTCGGCTGGGCCGAGGCTGTATTTCTCTCACCTTATGCTATCATCTTGACCATCTGCTGGCAGGATACGGCGCACGCCTGGCAGGCGTTGCCGCAGTCGTTTTCGCCCAGTTGGAAGCACATTTCCGCGCAATGAGTACATACCTCGGCGCACGCCTGGCAGGTATAGCCGTGCAGGGCCGAGTTGCGGATCATGAAGTGGGCCGCTGTCAGACACATTTCTGAGCAGTCGAGCAGGGTGCGAACGTTGTCCGCGTTCTGGCCGCCCTTTTGCAGGACGCGCGTCGCTGTATCCAGGCAGACCGTATGGCAGTTCAGGCAATCCTCGATGCAATCTTGCATCTGGCCTTGCAGGGCTTGATCCGAGTTATCTGGCATTTTCCTCTCTCCTGTTATACTAAAGAATGCCGGATACATTCTCTACGATACAGATCCGGTCATACTGATACACGCACCGGCGGGCGCGCCCGTGACTCTAATATTGCAAAGGATGAGGCTCCTGCGGCGAAGTTCCGATCTTGTGTTCGGTGGTCTGCGATGGATAGGTCTCGCCCGCAAGCAGGTGTTGCAGGGGCAGGAAGAGTGGCTCCGGCAGCGCATCCCACGTAAACCAGCCGACCTCTGTTGCTTCGACAGGAGCATTTACGCGGGCTTCGCCCGAGGCGTGTTTTGCCTCCATCCAGACGGTAATGTAATGCTTCTGCGCGGCGGCAAAAACGTCGTTGGTAATCACGCGGAACTTGATATCGGTAATTTCCACGCCGGTCTCTTCTCTTGTCTCGCGCGCCGCGCATTCTTCGAGCGTTTCGCCGAAGTCCAGATGTCCTCCCGGCGGCGCCCACGTGCCCGCTCCATGCGAATGTTGCCGTCTGGTGAGCAGGATGCGATCTCCTTTACTGACCAGGACCGCTATGCCGACCTGTGGCCGCGCTTTCTCTTGTTGCTCTGACATTTTTTCCTCCCACTTTCTCCCTGTAACAGATTGTCTTTAATGTAAGGTAGTATCGGCTATAGCACGCATGAGGAGCCTTGAAAGATGCATCGAGGGAGCGAGGGCGCCGGGTCGCGACCAATAATCAGGCAAGATCAATAATCAGGGAATTTGCCGGGCCAATACTGATCCCGGCAAATTCCCTATTGCATGGTGGCGGCAAATGCGCTACAATAGCCGAAGTCAAAGGCAGCTGTATGGCTCAGCGATAAAGCCTTCCCCTTAGCCATGAAGCCGCTGCCAGCTTGACATTGCAGCCCTTGCGGGTGTAGCTCAGTGGTAGAGCAGGAAACTTTTAATTTCAAGGCCGTGGGTTCGAGTCCCACCACCCGCACTATAACTCGTAGTCCTTCGCCCACCTTACCCCCTTCTCCTGGTTGTTCTTCGTTGGCAAAAGCCTTAACATTGCATTCGCTGTGCCCACATCATCTACAGATATCAGGTACACTTTTTTTGTATCGGGACAGTATACAGCGAAATAATCGATTTGCCCTCGATAATCTCTTCTTCCATGACTCGTCCTCCCTGCTCTGGTATGATAGTACGAGCTGGCAGTCTTAAATGCAATATAAGCTCCATTATGTTCTACCCATCCTGTTTTACACTGAATGCACCTGAATTTCCCATCACCATCTTCAATGATGAGATCGCAGCGAAGGTTATCGCCGAAGGGAGTGTAGACATAGTAACCAACTTCCAGAAGCTTAGCAGTGATCATCGCCTCGCTGCGTTCTCCGATTGCCTTTGGATTCAGTTCAGGTTTCAATGTTGCCATGATATCTCCTCCTCGATGCTTATACTTCTTATATAACTTATTATATGTATATACGCGTACATAGTATATCTCATAATCTGGGGAAAATCTAGCCTTTCGTTGCCAGGAGCCAGGCGATGATAGATGCACGCGGCGGAGTTGAAGCGCTATATCTGGCGGCTCCTGCTGCGCTTCAGCAGGTAGATTCCAAGCTGGCAGAGCATCGTTATCAGTGTGACCACGCCTATGCTGATCTCCAGGTTGCCCTCTACCAGCGATGAGAAGAGGCGGCCTGTTATGCTGGCGAGGAGCATATCCTTGCCGGTTGCCATTGATGCCAGCGTTACGGTAGCGCCAGCCATTGGCGTGACCGCCGGAGTCGCTGTAGTGGCAGCAGCGGGATCGCCAGTCGGTGCGGGCGTGATGGACGCAGCGGGATCGCCGGTCGGTGCGGGCGTGATAGCCGCCGCTGTCTGGGTTGCGACGGGTGTGGCTGTCATGCCTCCCATAGATGTAGGCGAAGGCATGACGACTGGCGTCGGCGTTGGCGGGGGCGGGGATGTTGGCGTCGGCGGGGGCGGGGATGTTGGCGTCGGCGTTGGCACAGGCGGTGGCGTAGGAGTAGGCGTGGCTGCCGGCATAGCGCTCGGGGTAGCGCCGGCGGTGACGATGACGGTGGGCGAACCACCAGTTCCGGGCGATGGCTGAGGGGAAGCAGGATTGCTGTTGCTGGCTCCCGCGCCTGCCGGGGTGGGTATTTGTGGCTCAGCGGGTGCAGTTGCGTAAGGCAGGGGCGCCAGCGTCGGGGTGAGCGCCGCAGGATTGAGGGCGCCGCCGCTTGCCTGCCCCGAAGTTGCCTGCTCTGTCGCGCTCAAGCCATCTTTCAGGTTGTAGCTATCGGTCGCTCCCGGGGCGCTGCCCGTTACGCACTCCGTGACCAGAAGCAGGGATATACTGATGCAGAAGATAAGCATGGCGGAGAAGAGCTTCACCCCTTTTCCATTGTACTCCCGATTCCATAGAGCCATAACCGTATCTATCATCGTCTCCTCCTGATCGAAACCCTGAGTGCACTATGGCGCGCCGCGTGCTATTGCCTCAACCGTTCAGCTATTCTCGCTACTCCTGCCTGCCCTGCTCCCGTCCGGGTGTTATCGTGGGAGTGAGTGGCACCTTTGTCGGCGTGAGTGGGACCGGCGGGGGGCCAGGCTTATAATCGCTAATAATAGGGCTGTGTTCCAGGAATGAAGGCTCCGCCGCCGGAGACTGCTCAAACCCGGCCTTTTCCCGCTCTGCATATCTGGAGGTGTCGCACGCTTCATCCTGTGTACCGGGTGGCGCGAGAAGGTATACCGCCGGGACCTCGTGCACCGCTGGTGGGGCAGCTTTAAGCTGGTCGCTCAGGTATGCCGCGATCTTACGTGCGTCCTCTACTGCTGCTATGCCGCGCAATCGCACATCCTTCTCTTTGAAGCGCAGTTCGAGTCGAGCTGAAGGAATACCTATGATGCGGTGATAAACCGGGCGCACCCGCACAAGCTCACTCAGGGCATACGTGACGCCATCTATCTCAAGGTGATCTTCATAGAGCCGTAGCATCTGTCTCCACCCGTACCTGCATACAACCATCGGCTCCGATTGCATCTTGCACAGCCTCCCCACTACTATGAGCGTGCCTGCTTCTCAATATTCTGCCTCTCTCACGCCAACCGGTCGCGCGGCAGAGCCGCGCAATCGGAATAGTTTGTTGTGTGAGACATGCACTTAACGCATATCTCACACAACAAACTATTTCAGGCAAGCGCCTGTGGCGGCGGGGATCAGGCACACTCTATGAGAGGATGACGAGAGGGGCAGGTAAATGTAACATCTATCGATATATCCATTAATATCTAATTCTTAATGCGGCGCAGGGCCATGCGCAGCAGCATCCCGCGCAGCGCAGGCCACAGTTGCTCAACGACCTTTTCCTCGCGGGCATGTGGCGCCTGATGCGGCGCTCCCCAGCGGTCACGCACGAATAACTCGGTTAGATGCCACAGATAGCCAGCTTTCTGCGGGCAATACTGGCAGAGCATCCTGCTGTATTCATAGGGAGTTTGCCATACTCTGGGCGCCAGTCCCGCCCAGCCTGCCATGCGACAGAGGCGCCAGAACGTGCCCGCCACAAGCGTGCTGTTGGCGTAGAGGCTGCGCCACCAGTGCACGATGAGCGCCACCAGGAAAACAAGGAAAGAGATCAGCAGCGCTATCAGCGATAGATCCAGCAGCGTTCCCTCGTTGATACCGCCGCTGCCGGAGCCTGGCAAGGGCAGCGGGGGATGCACGGCAGATTGATGCCGCGGTAAAGCCGGTTTCCTGGTGACGGGCGTCACAACCGGTGCCGGTTTCGCCGGCGGCTTTGTCGTAACGGGTGGCTGCCTGGGATGTGAGGCCGCACTGGCCGGTAGAGAGAAGCCCGGCGTCGGATCGAAGCTGATCCAGCCATAGCCAGGAAAGTACGCCTGCACCCAGCTATGCGCATCGCTGCCCTCGACGGACCATACCTTGCGCCGGCTATCAAAATGTCCCGCGCTGAAACCATTCACGACGCGCGTTGGAATGCCCAGCTGGCGTGCCATCACCGCCATCGCGCTTGCGTAGTACGTGCAATAGCCCTGATGGGTGTGAAAGAGCCAGTCTATAACATCGGTATCGCGCGGAATGGGAGGATTATCAACGGAATAAGTAAACTCCTTCTGATCGCTCAGATGCGACTCCAGCATCTTTAACGCCGAGTAGGTACTGGTAGCCCCCTTTGTCCACTGCCTGGTAAGTTGCAGGATATTGGGCGAGATATCATGCGGGATCTGTTCGTAATAGAGAGCGAGCTGGTTGTAGTAGGCATCCGAGCGCCACGCCTGCGCGTCTACAGCCGGTAACGGCACCCTGGACAGCGACTGCGCATCCGCCGGGGGAGCCATCGAGATCACCTGGTAGTGCTCTCCCTTCGCCAGAGGCGTTGGCTGCGTCCAGGCGGCAGCCGTGCCATCGCTGTAAAGGATGGTGGGAACGCTAAAACTGATGGGCTGCGCCGGGCCGAAGATGTAGTGCTTCGGCCCATCGGGCGGCTGCACGATAGTCACGGCCGTCGTTATCTGCGTGCTGGCGCCTCCACCGCTATCTACTGGCATCGCGGCGTTAGCGGCAAAGGACTGCGCGTCGGAAGGGGTTAACGAAGATGTCCAGGTATGCCCATCGAACTGGTTATACGTAAAGCCTTCGAGATAATGCGCCCCGCCACTGGAAGCGGTATAATAAAGGACTTCGCCCACCGGCAGGTGTACTTTGCCGGTAATCATAAGCTGGTCGCCAAAAAAGTTGACGGCGGGCTGATAGGGCTGGATAATCGCGGCCGGGTTCTGTAACGGAATGCGGCCATTCGTAATATTGGTCCAGGCATTATCGATGTCATCCCACAACTGTTTGCCCGGTGCCGGCTGGCTCGATATGGGCAGCGCCCAGCTTACCAGCAGCATGAGCAGTGTCATGGCACAGGCGACTTTCATGCAGCGCCATGTAAGGGCGCGCAGCCACGAGCGATCAGTATGCAGTCCATCTCTCTTCCATTCCAGCACCTGCGCCGCCAGGTGGACGCGGGCAATCAGCGGGATCAAAGCCGCGCTGAGAATGATGATAAGCTGCGGATAGTCCCCCTGTGTATAGTTGAGGTTGACAAGCATAATCGAGCCGTAGACCAGCGCGACGAGCCAGGGCAGCCGGGCGCGATACACCAGCCAGCAGCCGAAGTAGCCAAGAAAGTAGCAGAGGAACATGAGGTAGAAGAAAAAGACGATCTCGCTCGTCGCGTTCGTTCCCGCCACCAATCCACCTGTGACGACTTCCCGCAGGCCGGCAAGCAACTGTACCCATGAAATGTGAAAGGCGAGAATGCTGGTGAACCAGACCGCCAGCCAGTAACCGAAAAGGCAGGCGGCAAGATGCAGCAGCGTCTGTGAGAATCTGGGAATTTTGGCGATGATAAAACCCACCACCAGGCCCAGCGCGGGACTCCAGAGCAGCAGCGCGCTATGGTTCACCCAGTTGGCGGCCATAATCGCAGCGACAACGCTGTAGAGCGCCGCCGCCAGAAAGAGCAGCGAAGACCAGCCTTCGGCGGGCGCGAGCGTGATCGGGCGCCGGGAAGGTTTCGGGGCGGGGGGTGCGAAGCGAGGCCGGGATGGCGGCCTTTGCGGGAGATTCGGTATAAAGTCTGGTTGTGGATAGCGAACGCCTACTTTTGACGAACGATCAGAATCAACGACACTCGACCGCATCAAGCGCTCCTCTGGTACGTTAACATGCCCATGCTATCTATCGCGATATAAGCAGTATACATCGTTATGGCCTATAAGGTTGTCATATTGGCCCATTTCTGGGACCAAATATTCATACGCATTTCTCAGAACGAAGGATGATTCTACGAAAAAGACAACCACACTCCCAGCCCGATGAGAAGAATAGCGCTCAACAACTCACTCCATTCCTTGAGCAGCCTCAAACGTGTACGCAGAGCGCGGCCCAGCGAAAGGCCGATCAACGTCATCAGAAATGCTTGCAGGCCAATTAATAAACAGAACGTAAGCGGACTCATAGTTTTGCCGGCAGCAGAACCGAACGAAAAACCGATAGCCAGTTCATCCATGCTCACGCTGAGCGCGAGGAGGAACTGCTGGCGCCAAAGAAAGCGCTCCGGAGCGCGGCGTATGTCATGCTGAGCGGCGGTGGATCCTTCGCCGCCCCGGGTCGCGGATCCTTCGCTGTCGCTCAACATGACATGGCTCGCTTCTTCAGAAGAAGGCGCTGACCGCTGCTGCGTATTGCCGTCGCTCTTTTTGCGCCTGCTTAGATACTCGCGCCCTTCTTCTACCAGTTCCCACAGGCCAATGCCGATGAGAAGGAAGACGCCAATATAGTGCATGATCCCACCCACAATAGTAGAGAGGGCGTAGCCGATGAAGAGGCCAATAATGGGCATCAGCATCTCCGCAGATGCAAAAAGGATGGCCGAGCGCAGCCAGAAAGGGAGGGCGCTGCGCCGCTGCTGC
>DATGLE010000161.1:0-14863 GCA_035294325.1 Ktedonobacteraceae bacterium
CTCAACAGTTCCAACGCACGTTGCCCGCTGTGGCAATCCTCTTCCGCCTGTTCGAACCTCAAGAGAAGGAAAGCCAGAATGTTTGATCCATCTCTATTTGCCTATGACCGGCAGGCCCCGCTGAATCTCTCGCTCCTTGCCAAGCCCACGACATGCGCAATGAGTTGGTTGTAAAAGTTCATGTTGCTCAGAAGGCAGTTTCATGTCATACTGAAGAAAAACTCAAGAGAACGTTGAGGGAACGCATGGACATCTCAAATCTGTGGAAGGCCTGGCCCGTCTCTGGCCCATGGCGCCTTTCCCCTTTGCTCGGTGGCACGAACAATCTGATGTGGCGTGCTGATGCAGCCGATGGTCAATCCTACGTGTTACGTCTTTCTCCCGACCTGGACCGCGCCCCTCGTATGCGCTATGAAGCCCAGCTTCTCCAGGCGCTGGAAGACAAAGAGCCTCCCTTTTGCCTTCCGGTGCCATTGAAGACGATCAGCGGAGATATCCTGGTGTCTTTTGAGTACGAACAAGGAACTGAGGCAATTGCAACCCTATCGCCCTTGCTCTCTGGCAATCTCCACGACCGTCCCCCTGAGCGCCATGATGTGCTAAGCGCCTCACACGCGGCATTGACCCTGGCCTGGTTGGATACGGCGCTGGCAACGCTTCCTGACATCACGTCTTCGGATGGCTACACCCCACTTCCCACCTTTGGGGAATTTGCCCACTGGCATCCATTGGTCCCCGATCCGCTTGCTGTTGTGGAGCGCCTACCAGCCGACCGCGAGCAGGCCAACCAGCTTCGTGCTTTTTTCACTGAGGTGATCGAGAGCGTGTCCGGCTTGTATGCCACACTTCCCCAACAGGTCATTCACCGAGACTACGATCCCAGCAATCTTCTCATGGATCAGCAGCAGGTCACCGCCGTGTTAGACTTTGAGTTTGCTGGTAGAGATCTTCGCGTCCTGGAACTGGGTGTCGCGCTCAGCTGGTGGCCGGTCCATTTATTTGGGACGGGACAAGAATGGGGGCTGATCGATGTGTTTGGATCAGCGTATACCCGTCAGATGGCTCTCAGCGAAGAGGAATTGCTCGCGCTCCCGGCAGTCTTCCGGCTTCGTGACGCCACCTCCCTGGTTCACCGGACGGGCCGTTACCTCGCCGGGATGGAGACGGAGGCTCGCATGCAGCGCCGGGTGGAGCATTCGCTCTGGCGCGAAGCATGGTTGTCCACGAATCAACATACCCTGCTTGACTATGCCCTGGCCTGGACCTGAGTCGGCTTTCTTGCAGACTGAGGATGCGTTAGGTGATGGTCAGGCCGAGGAAGGTCGCCAGGCGCTCTGGAAGCCCGAACAGGGTGAGCGTGATCCGCTCCGCTGCTTCCGTTCGAGCGTTGCGAGCCAGTCTCTCGTCCCATGACAGGCGGTAATGCGCCCGCTGGGCCCGAGAGATCGTCGGAGGTGAAGAAGCAGCGGTTCTGGGGAGAACCGGCTCCATCTGGACCTCCAGCCGTTGGCGATGCAGACGCAGGCAGGCGTGTCGCTGGTGCCGTCGGTGCCAATCTCGCCACAGGAGCGGAGCCGATCCCACTGCCAGGGGATGGAGGAGGACGCTGACCTGGCGCGGTTTGTCTGTTGCGCTGCCGTTCCATTGGCACTGCTCGCGTAACGGGCACGGACGGCAACTGCGAATGCTGGCCCCATACACCACGCGCAGGCTGCCATCGGCTTCTCGGCGGTGTTCATGCGGCAGGAGCGCGCTTCCAGCGGGACAATGCAGTGTCCCATCCGGTTGGAGGGGAAAGTCAGTGCCGGTAAAGCGACCAGCTTTCCAGGACATCGCGGTGGCAGGAGGAGCATACCCCGAGGGGGGAGGAGAGGCTGGAGGTGTGGGCTCGTTCTGCGATGGAAGAGCAGGCGCAAATTCCGTCGTGCGCACCGGTGAAGTCAGCAACTGGTGCCCCAATTCGAGGCGGATATTCCAGGTCCACTGGCTCATGATCTGCCAGGCTTCTTGTCCCCAAGCTGAATGGCTGCACCAGCGGTCTGGCTCAAGCTCCTGGTCTTCGTCTTCCAGGGCCGTTTCAAAGGCCCCGCGATGCAGGTAGAGAGACACCACATCGGAGGCGGTGAAAGCGCTTTGGGGCAGATTGGTCAAGAAGAGTTCATAGACGACGCCGTCCCGGACGATCCCAACCTGCCGCTTCTTTTTCTTCTTCGTTGGGGCGGGATGCGTCGCCACAATAACGCGCACGAGAGGACCGTTCTCGGAGAGGCGCTGATCTGGGCAGTCATAGAGCGCGCGGCAGAGCCCGCTTTCTGGGCTGGAGAGGTGCTGATCGGCGGGCAAGTGCAAGCGAGCCTGGATGTCAACGAGATCGAGAAGTTTGTAGTCTTTGCCGCGCTGTGCCTGGACTCCCCCTATCGCCGTCCTCGTCCTGCCCGGCAGAATCAGTCGCGCCAACCGCCCCCGGCGGAACTCCAGTGGATCGTCGATATGCGGCGCGGCGTCGATCTCTTGCTAGAGCACTGTGGAATAGCCCCTGACCGCCTGGGCTATGTGGGGCACAGCTTTAGTGCCAGCTACGGAGGGACGCTGGCCGGCATTGAGCACCGTCTGCGCGCCTTTGTCCTGATGGCTGGCTGGTATGCAGTTTCCGAGTTGATGCGCACCTCTTCGCACCCTGCCCTTGTCGAGCAGCGCAAGCGCATCGCCCCGGAGGTCTTAAATGCTTACCTCACGGCCATCGCCCCCCTCGATGCCCGCTATTATATCGGGCACGCCGCACCGGCATCGCTCCTGTTTCAGTACGCGCGCCAGGATCCCTTTGTGACTGTCGAGGAGGGAGAGCGCTACTTTGAGCTGGCAAACGAGCCGAAGGAGATCCGCTGGTATGAGGGCTGCGGCCATGAGTTGAGCGCTCAGACATGTGTAGACCGGGCCATCTGGCTTTGTGAGAAGCTGCACCTGGACCCGCCTGCACAGGAGATCCTCAAGCTGTTGGAGCAAGTCCCCGCACCGGTACCACTGGAGCAGTGAGCGGGCATAATGGAGTAAGTTTTCACCCCCTTCATGTCGCGCTCCTCTGGAACGATGGACCTGATATCTACTCTACGATGCCGGTCTATGGTCCGTACTGTGTGTATCTTATGCGCGCTACTCATTTGAGCCTGTAGCTGCTCCCTGATTCGCCAGGCTCTCTTCCGTTCTATTAGCGGGGATGGTATAGTAGTGACGTTGGTATGATGAACTGTTGGCAGGACGAACCGGAGCGAAGAAAGGCGAGGGCAACGTGACGATTCGCATTGTGATCGCGGACGATCACAAGGTTGTGCGCCAGGGACTACGCCTCTTTCTGCATGTGGACCCGGAACTTGCGGTTGTCGGCGAGGCGGGCAACGGTGCGGAGGCGCTGGCCCTGGCCCGTGAGCTGCGCCCCGATGTGGTGCTGATGGATGTGCTTATGCCCGTGATGGACGGCATCGCGGCTACCGAGGCAATTCGCCGCGAACTGCCCGATACGGAGGTCCTGGCGTTAACCAGCGTGCTCGGGGATTCGCCGGTCATCGAGGTTATGCGCGCCGGAGCGATTGGCTACCTGCTCAAAGATGTCGATGGCGACGAACTGTGCAGGGCTATTCATGCCGCCGCCGCTGGCAAGGTGCAGCTCGCGCCCGAGGCCGCGGCATTTCTGCTGCGCGAACTACGCACCACGGATCAGGTCGAGCCGCTTACCGCGCGCGAAACCGAGGTGTTGCGCCTGCTCGGTCAGGGACAGTCGAACCGCGAAATCGCCCGCTCCTTGCATCTCAAGGAAGAGACGGTCAAGACGCACGTAAGCAAGATACTCTCCAAATTAGGTGTGCGCAGCCGCACCCAGGCGGCTATTTACGCGCTTCGTAGTGGTTTGCTCACTCATAAATAACTGTTCTCTAATAACATTAGTGGAGTTAAACAAACGCCATGTGCAATGACTGCTGGCAGCTCACCGCTGCGCGGTTCGCCCGCAGACTTCTTCTCCCGGGGCTGCGCCACAGGCGCACAAAAACATGCACATTGGTTATGGTAAACTGCCATTAGCAGGGAGGATTTACATGAGCATGCCCGGTCCTGACAATGCGTTGGAAGCTCTCAGCGCCGCCAGTTTACAGCCAACGACTGGCGCGCACGCGTTTCGCCTTGAGAGCCTTGATTCGGCGCTGCTGGCTTCGGTGCTGGAGGCGTCGCTCGATGGCTTCCTGCTCTTTAATAGCGACCTGCGCTGCTTCTCCGCTAACCGCGCGGCATGTGACCTTCTTGGCCTTCCTCTGGAGACTATTCGGGGTAAACATATCTTCGAGCTTTGCGCGGGCGGAAATCATGAGGCGCGACTGCTGGCGCAGACGGATCGCTGGTCCTCGATGATCGTGCGTCCCAACGGCGAGAGGCGCGAGGTCGAGTGCATGCAGGTGTTGATCGAGCAGGGAGGGGATGCGCAGTACGTCGTGATGATGCGCGATGTCACCAATGTGCGGCAGGCGCTGCGCGAAGTGACGATTTTGAAGCAACTAACCACCGGCATCACCTATTCCGATTCGCTGGAGTCAATACTGGCGAAGCTGGCCCGCGATGTCGTCCAGATGCTTGGTATCCCGGCCTGCTTTATCACTCTGGTCAGCGGGTCCCCGCCCCAGTTTCGCGTGCTCAGCGACTATGGCCTCCCCTCCGGCTTTACTGCCACGATGAAAGATCTGGCGCAGGTGGGCGCGCGACTGCCCACGCTCTATGCTTTCCAGGAAAACCGCGTCGTCCTGCACAACTTCCCGCCAACCGATGCCTTCTATACCCGTCTTTTCCCGCAGAAGCGCTGGTCGTCCGAGGCCGATGCCCTGCTGCGTCACTTTCTCGATCTGCGCCTGCAATTTTCCGGGGGTAATATCGTCTCCGTTCCCCTGCTTTATAATGGTACCGCTCTCGGTGTCTTCAATGCCTACTACCCCCTGACCTCGCCGCCCGATATCGCGGATCTGAGCCTCTTCACCTCGATTGCCGAACTTACGGCTGTCACCATTCACAACGCGCGACTCTTCATGGCGGCTCAGGATAGGGCCGCGCTGGAAGAGCGGCAGCGATTGGCGCGCGAACTGCATGATTCGGTTTCGCAGCAGATTTACGGCATTACTCTGGGCGTACAGTCGGCGCGCCACTTCATCGAGACCGATCCGCCTTATGCGGTGGAATCGCTGGATTATGCTCTCTCCCTGTCAAGGGCTTGCCAGGCGGATATGCGCGCCCTGCTCTTTATGCTGCATCCAGAGGCGCTGGAGTCTGCCGGGCTGGTCGAGGCTCTGATGCGCCACGTCTCGGCCCTGGGCACGCGGCACGGCCTTGCCGTCGAGGTCCATTTCTGTGCGGAGCCACCGCTTGCACTCGATGCGAAGGAGGCGCTTTATCGCATCGCGCAGGAAGCGCTCTACAATATCGTCAAACATGCCCACGCGCGGCATGTCATGCTGCGCCTGGCTGAAATGGCCGGAAAAGTGATTCTGGAGATCGAAGACGACGGAACAGGCTTTAATCCGGCAGAAGCTTTCCCCGGCCACCTGGGCCTGCGTTCAATGCGCGAGCGCGCCCAGCGACTCGGTGGAACCCTGGAAATCAAGAGCGCACCGGGGGGGACATGTGTGCATGTCGCGCTGCCAGCGTAACATCTCATCCCTGAGCGCCATTATGTCATCCTGAATGGCAAAGTGTCATCCTGAGCGCGAGCGAAGGATGACAGCCTGAAGCCGTAAGTTTACGCCTATGGTGGTCTCCCCCAAAAGGGGGAGGCCGCTATCCCTCTAAAGTGAGCGCCAAAAACATATCCTTTCTGGGATGTAGAATGGATGCTTCTATGGTATATCCTGGATATGGATGCAAGGTTTCCAGATCAACGAAAAGATCAACCCTCACCCGCTCCTGGCGCTGCGGAGAACCCTGATGTTTCTACCGTCGTAATTGAGGATCTCGATTCCGCCAGTCGGGCCGTGAGCGTCGGCGCTAACGTACCCTCCGCGCGTTCGCTGCTGCCTGCCAGCCTGCGGGCCGTGACCTCGCGCGACTACATCGGTGTGCTGATCGCTACTGTGATGCTGACGCTTGGCATCGGTATCCTTCACCCCGATTTTCTGGCTTTCAGCCAGATCATGGACATTCTCAGCCAGGCTGCCTTCGTCGCCATCCTGGCCTGTGGCATGGCTTTCCTGCTCTCGATGCGCGAACTGGATCTCTCGGTTGGCTCGATCTATGGGCTGACCTCTATGTGCGCGGCATTATTGATCCATGCGGGCATGCCCTCCTGGTTTGGCGCGCTCACCGGGCTGGTGATCGGTGCGCTGCTCGGCCTGACCAACGCGCTGCTGATCCAGATCTTTCGCCTGCCGTCGATTATCGCGACCCTGGCGACGCTCTCGATCTATCGCGGGCTGGTGTACGCGCTGAGCAATGGCAAGCAGGTTGTCTCTCTCCCTCTGACCGATCCCTTCGCGGTCTTCGTTGGCGGCTCGCTCTTTGGCGTCCCCACCAATGTCTGGGTAATGGTAGTCGTGGTGGCCCTGTTCACAGTTATTTTAAACACCACGCCTTTTGGTTACAGGGTGCGCTCAATCGGCTCCAATCCAGAGGCCGCGCAGTTCAGCGGGCTGCCGATACGCCAGGTGCGATTGATCGCGTTTGTGCTGATGGGCGCGCTGGGGGGGCTGGCTGGCATGCTCTCCCTGGGCTATTTTGGCTCGTCGGATCCCAACCTGGGCGTCGGTTATGAACTGCTGGCGATTGCCGCCGCGATCATTGGCGGCACTCCCTTGCGTGGGGGCAAGGCGACGATTATTGGTGCCGCGCTCGGCTCTATTCTGCTCGGCGTTGTCGCCAGCGGCCTTGCATATTTTAATGTGCCGATCAACTGGACCGACTTCGCGACAGGTGTGGTAATTCTGCTCGCAGTCGCGCTCGATAGCACGCTGCGCCGCGCGCGCTGGCCCCACCGCTGACACACAAGGCTCGCTTACGAGCCTCAATACTCACAGTGGTCAGTATGTGGCATGCGCGTGGATTCGCCACGCGCATGCCACACCCCTCACCTGGTGCGATGAAGTCGCGATGCGTGTTGCATTCATTGAGGAGGAATCTATGCAAACGGAACGTCGGCCCCTGAACATCCTTTCCGTCCTGTGCAGTGGCGTCCTGGCGCTGGGACTCCTGTTCTTCATGGTGGCCTGTGGTGGCTCATCCGGCTCCACAACTACAACTGGTGGCGGCGGCAAAAAAGCGTCGGACATCCATGTCGGGTTCGTGAGCGAGACCACCAGCCTGAACTTCGCCACCGAAATGGCGGATGGCGCGCGCTATGCCGCGCAGCAATTTCACGTCAATGCCCAGATCGTCGCTCCACCCAACATCGACGACGAAGCCGCGGTCAAGCTCTTCCAGGATCTCACCAGAACCGCCAGAGATGGGATCGCCGTAGAGACGCTGGCCCCGAACCTTTTTGTGCGGCCAGAGAGCCTGGCCGTGCGGCAGGGCATCCCCGTGATCGCGGTAGATACTATCGCGGATCCCTCCACTGGCATCACTACCTACGTAGGCAATGATAACCTCGCTGCCGGTGCGCTGCTGGCCGACGAGGCCATGAAGCACCTGCCCGCCAACGCCTCCGGCCAGGTAATTGTGGGCATCGACACCCCCGGTGTGCCAGTGCTGGTCTATCGCTTCCAGGGCATCCAGCAGGAGTTCGCGCGTAAGATGCCCAACGTTCAGGTGCTCGGCCCCTTCGATTCAAAGCAGGAGCCGCAGGAGAATTATAACGCCTGGGTCAGTCTGATCAAGGCTCATCCGGGCGCACTGGCATACCTGGGCGTTGGCGACGCGGACAACGCCTCGCTGGCTCGCATCCGCCAGGCGCAGCATGGCAAGTATCTGACGGCAGCCTTCGACCTCAACCCGACCGGTCTCCAGGCTGTGCAGAACGGCGTCAACTTCGCGCTGGTCGATCCCGAACACTTCCTGAAGGGCTACGTTGCTATGCGCCTGCTGATCGAGCATGCCATGCACGGGACACCCATCCCCAAAGGCTGGTGGAACCCCGGCGCGCAGATCGTAAACCAGTCCAATGTGGCAAGCATTATCGCCCGGCAGGCATCGCTTGAGACGAAGGGCGCCTATTATCAGCCAATCATCGATAAAGAATTCGCCAATCCATCGGCCCAGATCAAACCATACGATCAGGCCAAATAGAGGGAAGCTTTATGGCAGGCTCTGACTACATGCTTGAGGCCGAACGGATCCGCAAGTCGTATGGCGGCATCGCGGCGCTCAAAGGCGTGGACTTCCGCGTGCGCGCCGGCTCTGTCCATGCGCTTGTAGGCGAGAATGGCGCGGGCAAGTCAACGCTGGTCAGGATCCTGGCCGGGGCCACTTCCCCGGACGCAGGCACTCTGCGCCTGGCCGGCCATGAGATCCGCTTTGCCAGTACCGCCGCCGCTGCTGCCCACGGGGTTGCCGTCGTCTCTCAGGAGCTGAGCCTTTTCCCTGATCTCGATGTGCTATCGAATCTCTTTCCCGTCCATGCGCCGGCAATCGGGCCGTTCGTGGCGCGGGGGCGCATCTGGGAGCAGGCCAGGCCCGTCTTTCAAGAACTGGGCCTGGAGGTCGATCCAGATGCGCCCGTCGAAACACTGAAGCTGGAACAGCGCCAGTTGCTTGAGATCGCGCGCGCCCTGATGATTCGCCCACGCGTATTGATCCTTGACGAACCAACCTCGGCGCTGCACGCGCGCGAGACCGAGCGCTTGCACGAGGTCCTGCGTGTGTTGCGCCAGCGGGAGGTCGCGGTAGTCTATGTCTCGCATATTCTTGAGGATGTGCTGAACCTGTGCGACGAGGTGACGGTGCTGCGCGATGGCTCATGCGTCGTGGATGCGCAACCGGCGGCCGCGCTCTCGATTGACGAAATTGTGCGCGCCATGCTGGGCAACAAGGCGCCGGCTCAGGTCCAGGGCGCGCAGGCCAGGCGCTCCGCGACGGGCAGAGGCGCTCTGCGTCTGGAACATGTGAGCGTAGCGGGTTATCTGGAAGATGTCACTCTGGAGGCCCCTGCTGGTGCGATCATCGGCGTGGCTGGACTCTCCGGTTCAGGGCATCGCGAGGCGCTGGAGGTCACGGCGGGGGCGCTGCGACTCACGCAGGGACGCATTGTATTGCCGGGCGGGACTGAACTGCGTCCAGGCCAGCGCAATGCTATCCGGCAAGGTGTCGCGCTGGTCCCCGGAGACCGGCAGCGCATCGGCCTGATGCTTGATAAGCCCGTCTGGGATAATATCGCGCAGGTGCGAGCGGTGGCCCTCAACCGCGCCGGCATGTTTCTGCGCGCCAGCCGGCTGCGCGCTCGTGCTCGCGTGCATGTGGACCGGCTCGGCATCAGGACGCCCTCCGTTGACCAGGAGGTGGGCTATCTATCGGGCGGGAATCAGCAGAAGGTGGTCTTTGCGAAATGGCTTGAAGCGGAGCCGTCGGTCCTGCTGCTCGACGACCCGACGCGGGGCATCGATGTCGGGGCCAGGGCGGAGATCTACGCTCTGATGAATACGCTGGCCGAGCGAGGAACGATTCAAATACTGGCTTCCACGGATCCACGCGAACTGGCGCTGATCTGTGATCGCGTCTTTGTCTTTTACCGGGGACGCGTCTGCGCCGTGCTGGAGCCTCCGCGCCTGGATGCTCACACCATCCTGCAAGTCGTTAACACGGGAACCCTTCCGTAGAAATTCTTGAAAGGTCTTTTTAATGAAGAACGGATCATTTGTGATCGACGCGCACACAGGTTTCTGGGACGCCAGCCGCGAGAATTGCAGGAACCGTTTCGGAGAAGTGTTCATTGAATCATTCTACGGCATCCATAACGCGCTCAATCCGCCCGACGCGAAATGGACGATGGATTACGAAAGCGTCTTTCGTAAGGTTGATCCCGACTGGTATATCGAAGAGGTCTTTATCAAGGGCGACGCGGACATGGCTATCCTCTCGACGCAGGTATTAAAAGAATTTTACTATACCGGCTTCTGTTCCGCGGATCGCAATATGATCCTGCGCGCTCGTGCTCCTGAGCGCATTATCTCGCTGGGCGGCCTGGATCCGCGCATGCCCAATGCGGTAGAGGAGGTCGAGCGCCAGGTCAAAGAGTGCGGCGTGCTGGGTTTCAAGTGGTATACCGCCGAGTGGCGTGGTCAGTCGCGCGGCTGGCGCGCGAACGATCCGATGGTCTTCCCGCTCTACGAGAAGTGTATCGAACTGGGCGTAAAAAACATGCATTTTCACAAGGGGCCGGGCGTCGAACCGCTCTCGCTGGCGAAGTTCGATGTTCGCGATATCGATGAGCCGGCCTGCCTCTACCCCGAGCTAAATTTCATCATCGATCATGTTGGCCTGCCCCGGCTCGATGATTTCTGCTGGATCGCCGCGAGCTGTCCGAATGTGTACGGCTCGCTGGCGGTGGCGCTGGCCTTTGTTCACAGGCGCCCGCGCTACTTCGCGGAGATCATGGCGAACCTGCTGTTCTGGCTCGGCCCGGATCGTATTATTTACGGGACGGACTTTCCCATCTGGTATCCGCACTGGCAGCTCGATGAGTTTATGGCGTTCCAGTTGCCGGAGGACCTGAAAGCTGAATATGACGTTGATCTGACCGATGAGATCAAGCAGAAGATCATCGGTGGCAATATCGCGCGGCTCTACGGCATCGATATTGAAAGCAAACTCAAGGCCATCGAAAACGACGAGATCGCGCGGCGCAAACGCGAGTACCTGGAGGAAATATATCGATGAAAGCTGTGCGTTTGCATGCATATGGGCAGCCGCCGGTAGTGGAAGAGGTCGCGGAACCTGCGATTACCGGCCCGCATGATGTGATCGTGCGTATCGGCGGCGCTGGCCTGTGCCGCACTGACCTGCACATTATAGAGGGACAGTTCCGCGATAAATCGGGGATTACCCTGCCCTATATTCTGGGGCACGAGAACGCTGGCCGGGTTCAGGCCGTCGGCTCCGCCGTCAGCAATGTCGCGGTTGGCGACACGGTGATCGCGCATCCGCAAATTTCCTGCGGCTTCTGTCGCGCCTGTCGCGCCGGAGACGACATGCACTGTAGCCACGCGGCCTTTCCGGGCATGGATACCGATGGCGGCATGGCCGAGTTCTTGAAGACCAGCGCGCGATCAGTAATCAAGCTGGATGCGAGCATGGATCCCGCGGATATTGCCGCGCTGGCCGACGCCGGAATCACTGCCTATCACGCCGTTAAGAAGGCCGCGCCGCATCTCTACCCGGGCGCGCGAGCGGTGGTCATCGGCGCGGGCGGCCTGGGCCACATCGGCATTCAATGCCTCAAGGCGCTGACGCCAGCAGAGATCATTGTCGTGGATCGTTCCCGCGCTGCGCTTGACCTGTGTCGCAAGTGGGGCGCCGATTACACGGTGCTCGCGGAGGGCAGCCAGGTAGCGACGGTGCGCGAGATTACCGGTGGTCGGGGCGCCGAGGTCGTTCTGGATTTCGTCGGCGAGGGAAATTCGCTTGTGGATGGCGTTGGCATGCTCAAGCGCGCCGGCAGCTACTATCTGGTCGGCTACGGCGGACAGCTGGTCGTGCCCACAATTGACATTATCGCCAGCGAGATCAGCTTTGTCGGCAATCTGGTTGGCACGTATAATGATCTGGTGGAGTTGATGACGCTGACCAGCCAGGGCAAGGTCACGTTGTATACCAGGCGCTATCCGCTGGAGGCTGCCAACGAGGCTATTCACGATCTGGAGAGCGGCCAGCTTCGCGGGCGCGGCATTCTGGTTCCGTAGAAGGGATC
Organism: Ktedonobacteraceae bacterium; assembly: GCA_035294325.1. Lineage (GTDB taxonomy): Bacteria > Chloroflexota > Ktedonobacteria > Ktedonobacterales > Ktedonobacteraceae > DATGLE01. The sequence continues at coordinate 11,864 of DATGLE010000161.1, forward strand.
TTCGCTGCGCGGCGCAGGCGCGAGAATGAAAGGGAGATAATGGACAATCTTCAATCAGCAGAGACAAAGTGTACGGTGCGCGACGTAACGATTCGCCTGCTGCGCGATCTCGGATTGACCACCGTCTTCGGCAATCCCGGTTCCACGGAGCTGCCATTTTTCAAAAACTGGCCCGCGGATTTCCGCTATATTCTGGGTTTGCAGGAGGCTTCAGTTGTGGCGATGGCCGATGGCTACGCTCAGGCCACGCGTAACGCCGCCTTTGTGAATCTGCACTCGGCGGTTGGCGTCGGCCATGCTCAGGGCAGCATCTTTACCGCTTATCGCAATCAGACGCCGCTGCTGATTACGGCGGGCCAGCAGGCGCGGCCAATGTTGCTGGATGAACCCTATCTCTGGGCAACGCAGGCCACCGAGTTCCCCAAACCCTACATCAAATGGAGCTGCGAGCCAGCACGCGCGCAGGATGTGCCCGCCGCGCTGGCTCGCGCCTACTACTTTGCTATGCAGAAGCCATGCGGCCCGACCTTTGTCTCCATTCCGGTTGACGATTGGGACGTTGAGGCCGAACCGCTTGCCGCGCGCCATATGAGTACCGAATTCGCGCCTGACCCGGCGGCCCTCCAGCGCGTAGCCGATGCCCTGAACTCCAGCCAGCGCCCGGCGCTGATCGTTGGCCCCGCTGTGGACCGCGACAGCGCATGGGACGAGGCTGTCGAGCTTGCCGAACGCACGCGCGCCGCCGTCTGGGTCAGCCCCATGTCCGCCCGCTGTAGCTTCCCTGAGGATCATCCCCTCTTCGCCGGCTTTTTGCCGCCCGTGCGTCGCCTGCTCGCCTCGAAGCTGGCCCGCTACGATGTCGTGCTCGTGCTCGGCGCACCAATCTTCACCTACCATGTGCATAGCGAAGGGCCGTTTGTGCCGGAGGGCGTGCAGCTCTATCAGATCATCGACGATCCAGAAGCCGCTGCGTGGGCGCCGGTGGGTACGAGCCTGCTCGCGACGCTGCGCCTCGGGCTGAGCCGCCTGCTCGAACTGGTCGAGACCTCCGCGCGGCCAGCGCCACCTCCGCTCGTGCGCCCGCCGCTGCCGGATAAGCTGGATCCCATACCGGCGGCGTTTGTAATGCATACTATCGCCGAAGTGATGCCCGAAGATGCGGTGATCGTCGAGGAGGCGCCGTCGCATCGCAACGACCTGCATGACTACCTGCCCATCCGCCATCGCAACGGCTTCTACACCGGGGCCAGCGGCGGACTTGGCTACAGCCTGCCCGCCGCCGCCGGGATTGCACTGGCCGATCCCACCCGTCGCGTCATCTGCCTGCTCGGCGACGGCTCAAGCATGTACTCGGTGCAGGGCCTGTGGAGCGCCGCACAGCATCGCCTGCCCATCACCTTTGTCATCTTCAACAACCAGGAGTACGCGGCGCTGAAATCTTTCAGCCGCATGTTCAATACTCCCGAACTTCCCGGAGTAGACCTGCCCGGTATCGATATCTGCGCCATCGCCCGTGGCTTCGGCTGCGAGACCGTGCGCGTCGAAACATCCTGCGATCTCGTCCCGGCCTTAACCCGCTCCTTCGCCAGCGCGGGGCCGGTGGTAATCGACGTGATTCTTGATCGCCCGGAGGCCGAGTTATATTGATGGCTGCCCCGTCGCTCTGGAGCGTGAGCCTGGGCCTTAATGGTCCATCAATGCTTCGGCCAGCTCCAGAATCTGCGGCTCGCTGCCCCAGACCTTTTTGGCGGCCTTCCAGTTCTCGACAGCCTCTTGCTTGCGCTTCTGGCTGTTCAATGCCTGTGCGCCTCGGACGCCTTCGAGGAAGTAGTGGCGGAACTTTTCCAGGTCCCGCTGCGCTAATGCCGTCGCTGCCTGGTGATTGGCTATCTCTACCCGGAATCGCTCACTTATCCTCATCTGAGAATGCTCAGTAACATACGTGTACGCATTTAAAGCACGGTCAAGATACATCTTGTTCGGAGATGCATCCTTACTATCTGATCCGCTTAACGCGAAGTAGGTCCAACCTCCGAAGAGATACGTTGTACACTCAGCGAACGAAAAGCCAGAATCATCTTCCGGGTGATCGGGGAAAATCGTGTGAGCAGCTTCAAGAGAAGAGAGCGCTTTTTGCTCCTCGCCGAGTTGAGCATAGGTGAAAGCCGCCTTACTATAAAGGGCGCTTCTTATAAGAGGAGAAACAGCTTTCTCAAACTGCAATGCCTCTTGCATGTAGGGCATAGCCTGTGCAGGATCTTTGAGTTGAGAATAGGTGTCACTCAGGTCTGAGAGTGTGTAAGCTTGGAGATTTGGATCCTGCGTCAAGCGGCTATATTCCATGGCTTTACTAAAATGTTGAATGCGTCCTTGCACGTCAAGCCGATGCCAGGCCAGAATAGCAAGGATTCTTCTTCCTTGCGCTGCCAGGCGTGCCGCCGTCTGCTGGTACAGAGAAGGCCGTTTAGCCACAGCTTCGAGCACAGGAAGATACTGCATTAGCGGCTTCTCAACTGCAAACAGGTTGTTGCCTTGCATCAGATGGGTACAGGCAGTGATGCTGGCGGCGCACCGGGGCAAGAACTGTTCGAGCAGTTTGAGCGAGGTGGGCTGCTCACGCACGGCGCCGATCAGGCCCGCCGAGAGCGAGGCCAGCGCCAGCAGCGCCTTGCGCCGCGAGAGCGAAAAATCTTCAAAAAGGGAGTGAACCAGATCGGACATAGCAAGCTCCTGGTTGAGGATCGCCTGAAGCTCCTCGCAATACATCGCCCGCCCGCGCCAGGAGGCGACGAGCAGGTGTACGCGTCTGAGCGTCAGGTCGAACCATGAAGCCCCATCACTGCGGGCGTCTTTGCCCGGAGTGATGGGGGTGGAACGGGTGGTCAGCGGCCCAGGGACCGCTGACGTAGTCAGGGAACGAGCGGAAGTGGCAGGTACAGCGAGCGGAGTGTGCTCCTTGCGTGCCTGGCGCATGGCGTGTTCGAGGCAGCGCGTCAGTTC
>DATGLE010000162.1:0-8228 GCA_035294325.1 Ktedonobacteraceae bacterium
GGTATGAAGTCTGCGGGCGGATCGCCGCAGGCGATCCGCCCGCAGACTTCATACTCTAGCGAACCGCGCAGCGGTGAGCAGTCAATAGTACCTGCACATGGCTAAAAATAAAAAATATCAGATGGATGAAGCTTTATGGAACACGAAACTCCTTTAATCTGGAACCCCATCTTGCGGCAATATCTTGTGAACGCGCCGCACCGCATGAATCGCCGTGAGGGAACGACGGCGTGCCCCTTTTGTGCCGATATGATAGAGGGGCGAGTGAGTCCCGAAACGCAGGTCTGGCTCCATCCGAACGACTTCCCGCCGTTACTGCCGCCCATCGGCGAGGCGTATGTCGTGATCTATAACCGCGAACATAACCGCACCTTCACCCGGCTCACTGTAGATGAAGTCCACGCCGTGACCAGGCTCTGGCGCGACCTCTATCGCGATCTCGCCTCGCGCTATGCCGCTGTAATGATCTTCGAGAATAGCGGCGAGGCGATTGGACAGACGCAGCATCACCCTCACGGCCAGGCGTTCGGCGTCTCGGTCATCCCTCCCACACTTGAGCGTGAATTAGAAACCGTAGTGCAGGAGAGCGCCGCCGGGCGCGGCTGCCCCTTCTGCCGCGTGCGTGCGGAACTGACGGGAGGCGCCTATCAGGTTGCCGCGAACGCAAGCTGGCAGGCATTTTTGCCTCCATACGTGCGCTATCCCTATGAAACGCATCTCTATACCCGGCGCCATGTGGCGAACCTCGCCCGGATGGAGGATCATGAACTGCGCGATCTGGCCGCGCTCTTGTTACAGGTCATCCGTGGCTATAACGCCTTATTTGAGGGAGCGATGGCGCCGATGCCCTATCTACTGGGGCTGCACCAGCTTGCCGATGAGCGCTTTCATCTGCATGTGGAGATCCTCGCCATAGGGCGCGCGCCAGGCAAGCTCAAGTACGCGGCCTCTTCAGAATCGATCTGGGGCATGTGGACAAACGATTCCTCGCCGCTCCAGAAGGCGCAGGAGTTACGTACAGCGATTGCGCAGGAAGAGAAATGATGGACGCGACGAAAATTCCACAGCCGGCGCAGCAGGCGGCGGAGCAATTTCCTATTGCCTTTCATGACCAGATAACCTATGTGGGGCCATTGGGTGCGGCCTGGGCGCCGGGCCGCGTGAATCTCATCGGCGAGCACACGGACTACAATGACGGCTTCGTGCTGCCGCTGGCGGTGGATCGCGTCGCGGTCTTCGCGGGCCGCAGGCGCGACGATACGACTATACGCCTCTGGTCGCAGCACTTCAAGGAGTACGCGCAGTTCTCGCTGGCGGGCCTGCCGGAGACGTTTGAGCAGCAGCGCGGCGGGCTGCCCGGCTGGGCGCGCTATATTCTGGGCGTGATGGCCGAACTGGCGCGGGCCGGCGTTCCACTGAGCGGCTTCGATGCCGTGGTTGGCGGCGATGTGCCGCTGGGCGGCGGCATGAGTTCGTCGGCCTCGCTGGAGGTCGCAACCGTGCAGGCCGGCGCCCTCTTCTCTGGCGGCAAATTCACTATAGGTGAGGAGAACGCGACGCTCAAGCCTATGGAGGTAGCCGCGCTCTGCCAGCGGGCCGAGCATAGCGCGTCGGGTCTGCGTTCCGGCATTCTGGATCAGTCGGCGTCTTGCCTGGGCAAGCCGGGAAAAGCTATTCTCATCGATTGCCGCTCGCTTGAATATCGTTACCTGCCCTTCGCGGATCCCGCGCTCTCGTTGATGGTGATCGATACTGGCGTGAGGCGCGAACTGGCGACCTCTGGCTACAACGAGCGGCGGCAGCAGTGCGAGGAGGCAGTGAAGATATTGCGCGATGTAATCACGCAGCACGAACCCGGCAGTATGCAGGCGCAGCAGATCAGAGCGCTGCGCGATATCTCGCCGGAGCAGTTCGCGCGTTACAAGCAATATCTTCCCGAGATCCTGCGCCGCAGGGCCGGCTATGTCATCGCCGAGGACGAGCGCGTCTTTCAGGTCGTGGCGCTGCTGGAGAAACATCAGGTGGAGGCGGTGGGGCCGATTCTCTGGCAGGGGCACGCGGGCCTGCGCGATGAGTACGAGGTCAGTTGTGTCGAGCTGGACACGCTCGTAGAGATTGCCCACCAGGTTCCCGGCGTGCTGGGCGCGCGCATGATGGGCGGCGGCTTCGGCGGCTGCACGATCAACCTTGTGCGCAACGAAGCGATTGAGACGCTGCGCCAGGCGGTAGAGCAGCGCTACCCGAAGCGCACCGGGCGCCAGGCGAGTATCGATATCTGCCGTGCCGCCGGTGGGCCGGGTCACACCTCTTTTTCCTGATCGGTTTTGTATATCTTGTCGTCGATGGAGGGAGCGCGCAGCATAAAGCTTTTCACGAGCGGGTGTGCCTCCATGAGACTGTGATAGACGCTGTATGAAAAGCATAAGATAAATGTTGTGGTGTGGCACGATGCAACCCCTATCACAATTTCAGGAATAGTCGCCCAGTGTGAAAAGCATAAGATAAATGTTGTGGTGTGGCACAGGCGCGAAGCGCCTGTGCCACACCACAACATTTATCCAGCGAGCGCCGCAGGCGCGAGCAAGCCGATACGTTGGAAATCAGATACACTTGTAATCAGGAGGATAGATATCCATGAAGCTTTTTCTTTCTACGGATTTTGAGGGCACCAGCGGCATCGTGGCGTGGGAGCAAATCATCGAGGGTAACGCCGAGTACGAACAGGGACGGCGCCTGCTCACTGGCGAGGTTAACGCGGTCATCAAAGGCGCAATGGAGGGTGGAGCGACAGAATTTGTCGTCAACGACGCACACCATGCCATGCGCAACCTGCATCCACAGGATCTGCTCGGGCGCGCAACGCTGATTACAGGCCGCCACAAGCCGCTCTATATGATGGAAGGGCTGGACGGCAGTTTTGATGGTATCTTATTTGTGAGCTACCACGGCTCAATCGGGGCCGAGCGCGCCGTGCTTTCGCATACCTACAACCCCGGCGCAATCTGGGAGGTGCGCATCAACGGCGAGATCGCCGGCGAATCGAGCATCAACGCGCTGGTGGCCGCCCATTACAGCGTGCCGATTATCTTCGTCAGCGGCGATAGCACTACCGCGCAGGAGGCGCAATCTATCGCGCCGAACGCCGAAAAGGTCGTCGTCAAGGAATCACTGGGGCGTTTCGCGGCTGTGCATACGCATCCTGCCGTCGCCTGCGAACTGCTGCAAGCAGGAGCGACGCGCGCGGTGCGCAATCTGCAAGCCATGCAGCCACCCCCGTTCAAGCTGCCGGTGACGCTGGAGATCACCTTTCTCGTCGCCGACATGGCCGAGATGGCGACCTGGATTCGCGGAGTAGAACGTGTCGGTTCGCGCAGTGTGAAGATCGTGAGCGAGAACCTGCTCGATCTCTATCGCACGTTCGTCACCATCGTCACGCTGACGCGTGCGCTGGTGGATCGCTAGCGCATCGCGGCGCAGATCACGGCGCAGACTGCTCAACGACGAAACCCTGCATAACGCACTCCTCGTTTGCTGTGCGTCAAGAGTAACTCTTCTCCGAAATATTTATATAGGAGCGTAGCTATTGACTAGCAGATACGCTATCGAATAAGGTATACTGCTCTTGATGCCATATGAGGAGAAAGAAAGGAATATGCTGTTGTGCTGAGCAGGAACAATACGACCATAAACAGATTATTATTGACAGGAGGTACCGTTGGTCCACTCCTCTTTATCCTGGTGATACTGGTCGAGGGAGCCACGAGGCCCGGCTATGATGCATGGACGCAGGCTGCTAGCGCGTTGAGCCTGAGCGATCAGGGCTGGATGCAGATTACAAACTTTATTGTTTGTGGCCTGCTCATCCTCGGCTTCGCGGTTGGGGTTCGCCAGGTGTTTCGAAATGGCCCCGGCAGGACATGGGGACCGATCTTGCTCGCAGTTGTCGGGGCAGGTCTCATCATCGCGGGGATCTTTGTTACCGATCCAGCGCAAGGCTATCCGCCGGGCACACCGGCTGGTCCGTCTCTGCATACGACTTTGCATGGAGCGATACATTTCTTTATTGGCGGCCTTGCCTTTTTTAGTGGTTTGCCTGCGTCCTGTTTTGTGTTCGCGCGACGCTTCGCCGGAGATACGCAGTGGAAAGGCTGGAGTCTCTATTCTATTATCAGCAGCATTATGATGATCGCATTCTTCGTGGCCTTTGCGATAGCGAGCACACGTGCTGGTCCGGGGGGCCTGTTCGAGCGCATCTCGATTGCTATTGGCATGATATGGATGGCCCTCTTTGCCCTCCGCCTCCTTCGCCAGATGCGCCCGATGGCCTCCCCGGTACGTTCTGCGCAGGAAACTGCATGAGGATCAGCCCCTTGTCAAAAGGCGAATCAGGATAGCCAATTATCGAGTCTAGAAAGGGGTTTTAGAATGGCTCTCTCTCACAAAGTCGGCCAGCAGCGAGTTGATGATCTGCTCTATCGCAAGCTCCATCGCATGTTCTTCGCGCTATGCATCGTCCTGGCACCGCTAGCCCTCATCCTCTGGTTCGGCCTCTGCCCAACTGGAGCTAACGATGCAGCTTGCCCGGATCAGGCAAGCTCATTAGCCGTTTTTGCAGCCTTTCGCGCTATGAATCCGCAGTTGATGCAGATCTTTCTTTTCCTCAACCTCATCATTCCATACCTGTATCCTTTGAGCTACGTTGGCCTGGGACTGCTCGCGATGAAGCGCTCTCCCTGGCTGGCAACGCTCGGCATAATATGTGGATTTGCCGCTGGTGTTGTCTGGGGCGTGATTGCGGATTCCATAACCATGCTCTTTAGCATGGCCCAGATCAGCTTGAATCCTCTGTTCGTCACAGTAGAGCACCATTACTATTCTGCCTGGCTGATTCTCACCTTTGGCGCTTTCTGGGTAGTCGGCCACCTGTTCGGCTATGTGTTCCTGGGGATCGCACTGCTGCGAGCGCGCGCGGTTCCACGATGGGCGGCCTGGCTCATCATCGTGAGCGCCCCGTTGATGGGGCCAATCGCCTACCCTGCACACCTGGGCATTTTGCAGATCTTCGGCTTTGTGCTAGTTCTCATCGGCAGCGTGCCCGCCGCCTTTGCCATGCTCAGAAGCAGAGACTAGCCAGAGACAGCGGGAGTTTCGACAAGGAGGTCAATATTACATGAATCCTGTTATTCATCGATCACAGCAGAAGCAAGCGATTTCTGTTATTTATCGCGTACAGCGCGTTTTCTTAGCGCTCTGTATTGTCCTGGGACCTGCATTTGTACTTGCCACCGTTGTCATAGGCCCGGGATACTACAGCACGAAAAACGGACCGGTTGTGGCACTGGCATTGACCAGGACTGCCAGCACTATCCAGTTGCAGCTCAGTACGATTTTGGGCGTAATCGCCACCTACCTGCTTCCTGTGAGCTTACTGGCAATGGCGTGGTTGGCGATGCGCCGCGCTCCCTGGTGGGCGAGCATCGCTATGCTCATTGTGTTTATCGGGGTATTCCCTTTGCCGGCCTTCGTCGCTCAGAGTGCGCTCACCTGGGATCTTGCCCGTATGGGGAGCAATCCCTTATTCGCTACAATAGCCCAACGCTTCAATGACGATGGAGTGATGAGCTATTACAATGCGGCCTTTATTCTCGGCACCATCCCTGGCCCGGCACTGGTTGGAATCGCGCTCTGGCGGGCGCGGGCCGTGCCTGTCTGGGCCGCTGTTCTGATTATCATCGGCCGCCCGCTTGTGTTTCTCTACCCGCTCGTTGGGAGTTTCATTCTGGCTGTCTACATCCAGTTTATCTCCTGGTTGCCGCTCTTCATTGGTAGCATCCCTGCCGCTCTGGTGGTACTCAAAGTTCCGATTACAGGTGGTCAGTTAGTACCGGACAGGGAAGTCCCCTTACCCGGCGATACAGGCGAGAGTAGAGAATAAATCGTAGGATTTAGCAATGCAGCGTGGATAGCGCGAACCTTACGGCTTGCAACGTTAATGGGCTGGATGGCCGCATCGTGATCGCCGTCAAGCTGTTAAACGCGCCCGATACTCCTCAATCAAGCAAAGCAGGGTAGCCAGCTATCGAGGCTAGAAAGGGATTTTAGCATGGTTCTCTCTCACCAGCCCGGCCAGCAACGCGTTGCTGACCCGCTCTATCGCAGGCTCCATCGCGCTTGCCTCGCCGGGTGTATCATCCTGGCGCCGCTGGTCATCATCCTGGGGTTCGTCTTCGATCCGACAGGTGGTGTGCCGCCAGGTGGAAGCGCAACCATTGCCGCTTTTCAAGCAGTGAGTCCGCTAAGGATTCAGGTATTCCTATTCTTCAACGCCATCACCCCGTACTTCTTCCCTCTGAGCTATCTTGGCCTGGGGTTGCTCGCGATGAAGCGCTCACCGTGGCTAGCCACTATCGGGATAGCATGGGGCCTGGTGGGCAGTCTCCCGTGGCCCCTCTTTGTAGCGCAGGAGGCTGTGGTCAAGGATGTAGCGCAGATGGGGAATAGCGCACCATTCGAGATGTTGGTGCAGCGTGTCTCCTCCGAGTGGGCGGTTCTCTGGCTCTTTATAAGCTGGATTGTCGGCCACCTGCTCGGATATGTATTGCTGGGCACCGCACTCGCGCGAGCGCGCATCATTCCCCGGTGGGCTGCCTGCCTCATCATTGCCGGCCCGCCGTTCCAGGCCATCGCTTACCCTGCACACCTGGGCATTTTGCAGATCTTCGGCTTTGTGCTAGTTCTCATCGGCAGCGTACCCGCCGCCATCGCTATGCTAAAGAGAAGAGATGAGGTCGAGCCGGGCGCGACGGAATGAGGGCAGCTGCCAGGGCAGGGGGATGCCGATGATGGTGATTGCCGCTCCATTATAGCCAGCCATTTTCGCGGGCATAGATGGCCGCCTGCGTGCGGTCACGCAGGCCCAGGCGGCTGAGCAGGTTTGAGATGTGATTTTTGACCGTACCCTCGCTTATCACCAACTGCTCGGCAATCTCGCGATTGGTTGCGCCTTTCGCGATCAGTCGAAGCACCTCAACCTCGCGCCCGGTCAGTTCAGCCAGTCGAGGAGCCAGAGCTTCTGCTCTGCTTCCCTGGGAAGAGGGAGAAAAAACGGATGGCGACTCTCTGGCCGGAGAGAGGGCCTGCGGCCTGGAGAGCGAACCGATCACCTTGTTCGCCACCGCCGGATCAAGCTGGTAAATCCCTTTATATACCGCCTGCACAGCGCTGGCAAGGTCGGGAGCAGGAAGATCTTTGAGAAGATAGCCGCTTGCCCCCGCTCGCAGCGCATCAACAATATAGTCGTCGTCATCGAACGTCGTCAACATGAGGATGCGACAGGAAGGCAACTCGTGAAGGATCTGCCTGGTTGCCACAATGCCATCCGTACCCGGCATACGAACGTCCATCAAGATGACATCAGGACGCAGGGAGACGGCTTTCTCAAACGCTTCCTGCCCGTTCGAGGCTGTGCCAACCACCTCAAGCGTCTCCTGTATTTGCAGGAGTGATGCAAGTCCGTCGCGCATCAAGCGCTGATCGTCAACGATCAGCACACGCACGATATGGTCCTGTCCAGCGTCGTTTGTCATCGTCTCACCTGTGTCCGCCATTCATCAGCGTTGTCCATTTCTGGGGATTATTACACGAAGCGTTGTTCCCTGGCCTGGCTCACTTTCGACCTGCAAGCTGCCTCCAACAAGTTCCAGGCGCTCCTGTACACCCTGGAGACCGTAGCCGCTGTCGCGTTCTGGCTCACCCCGTTGCCAGCTTGTGACATCAAAACCGCGCCCATTATCGCGTTGAACCAGGACCGCGGCATGCTCTTTGAAGCGCAGATCGATCCAGACATGGCTTGCGCAGGCATGTCTCTGGGTGTTGGTCAGTCCTTCCTGCACTACCCGGTAAAGAGCCTGTAGCTCTTGTTTTGAGAAGCTCTCCTCATCACCCTCTGTATGCAGTTCAACAGTGCAGATCTCGCTCTGCACCCGCTCCACCAGTTCCTTCAGGGATAAGGTGAAGTCAGGTAACGCTTCGGTGGTACGCAAGGCGCCTACCGAGCGGCGCACATCCCGCAATGCCTCACTTGCCAGGCGTTTCGCATTGCTGATAGCCTGGTCTGCCTCCTGTGGCTTTGTATCGCGATATGCCAGCGCCTTTTCGAGCTGGACGTTAATGACAGTCAGGAAGTGACCGAGCGTGTCGTGAATGTCGCGGGCCAGGCGATTACGCTC
>DATGLE010000163.1:0-23234 GCA_035294325.1 Ktedonobacteraceae bacterium
AGAGCGACAAGATCCTCCTTCGTTGCCATCCCATCCATTCTGATCTCAATGGCATCGAAACGAGAGTCGATAGCGTTGAAGTGGGCCTCTATCTTCTGCTCGAAGTCGATCTGGTAGGTGGTAAGTTGTCGGAAGCTGAGATCTATGCCCGCTGACAACGTTTCGATACGGTCATGTAGCATCGTCGTCTCCTGCTCCTGGGCGCTTATACGCGTTTCCAGCCGTTGTAAGTCTGTACCCATGTTTTCCTCTCCCTTGCACCGTAAAATACCGGCAGGTCGTCGCTGGGTTGATAGCGCTGCATCTAGCGATGTAGTGATGGCACGAATCGGTAATGGTCATGTGGTGGCTTCCCCCATTTCATCCCCGCCGAGCGGCCCATCCGTTTGCCGTCCGCTGTTACCAGTATAGCGGATAATCAGAAGAGTTGCAATCCTATCCTGGACCAGCACAGGGCTATGTAATGCTCGCCAGAAGCGGGGGTCAAGGGGGCGGCCGCCCCCTTGCGGGGCGTGGGGTGTCCCCGCCCAGACTCTTCCTTTCGGGCGTAGCGTGGGGAGCATTACATAGCCCCGGGACCAGCAGTGCTCAATTTAAAAGTCGTTGGGGAGAGACGGTGGCGTACTATCACCTGACAGGAAGGTTAGGGACGCGAACGAGGAATGGTCAGGTGCGCAGTTGTGTGCGAGTACGATGTAGAGTGGCGAGGCCGACCAGGCCGATAAGGACGCAGAGCGCGCCTGTGCCGAGCACCATATACGCCCGACCATAATATTCCAGAACAGTCAGGTTGTAGAAACCGATGCCAAGCGCGATGGCTCCCAGGATGACCACTCCGGCAAGCACGGCCAGCCGAGAGCGCGGCACGAGGATGCCTGCGCAGCCTCCGACGAGGCAGATCAGGCCGGTCCCGATAGCCAGGCCGGCGCGTTCATGGTAGTGCAGAAACCTTATGCTGTACAGCCCGATACAGAGCGCGACGATGCCGAAGGCGATCATGCCATAGAGCAGCGTGCGTTTGCTGCTGCGGGCGACGATGGAGCCGACGATGAGCGCGATCACGCCGAGCGCGAGCGTCATTGCCAGGATATGAAGAGGCTCGCGATGATGCAGCGCGGCGTAAGTATACGCACCAACTTCGAGCGCGATAATCTCAAGCGTGATGGCGATAGGGAGCCAGACTGATTTTTTCATTTTCATCAAAAGCACTTTCTATAGTTTTTTTTATTGTTAACACGTAAAAGGGGGGAAAGGAGATTGATGCGGGGGACACCCCCGTGCCCCCGTCAGGGAACTGCCGCCCCCTGTCCCCCTCCTGCCCGCGTAGCAAGGGAAAAGGGGGGTATGGGGCTAGCGCTCCTTAACCCTGTTGGCGAACTGAATAAAGTATTGCATGGATTGCGGGTTGCCCATTGCGCCGGTGCTGACGGCTTTTTCCAGTGGGGCGCCCATCAGCAGTTTCTTTACAGGGACCTCCATCTTTTTGCCGCTGAGTGTGCGCGGAACCTCTGGAATCGCGAAAATCTCGTCGGGAACGTGGTGCGGCGAGACGTTTTTGCGCAATTGCTCCTTGATCCGCGCCTTGAGCGCGTCATCCAGTTGGACGCCATCTCTCAAGACGACGAAGAGCGGCATATAGTAGCGCCCACCGGGCAGCTCGACGCCGACAACCAGACTATCTAGCACCTCTGGCAGACTCTCTACTGCACTGTAGATCTCGCTGCTCCCCATTCTGATGCCCATGCGATTGATCGTCGAATCGGAGCGTCCATAGATGATCGCGCTGCCCCTGGGTGTGAGCTTGATCCAGTCTCCATGCCGCCAGATGCCCGGATAGATGCTGAAATAGCTCTCCAGATAGCGCTTATTCTCAGGATCGTTCCAGAAGTAGAGGGGCATGGAAGGCATCGGTTCAGTGATCACCAGTTCGCCAACTTCGTCGGTGAGTGGCCGTCCTTGCTCGTCGAAAGCCTCGACCTTTGCTCCCAGCATACGGCACTGGATTTCTCCGGCATAAACCGGCAGCAGGATGGAGCCGCCTACGAATGCCGAGCACACATCGGTGCCCCCGCTGATCGAGACGAGCCAGAGGTCGCGCTTGACATGTTCATAAACCCAGCGGAAGCCCTCTGGCGGCAGCGGCGAGCCAGTGGAACCAATGGCGCGCAGCTTGCTCAGGTCGAACTGCTTACCTGGCTCAATCCCGGCCTTCATGCAGGAGGAAATAAAGCCTGCGCTCACACCAAAGAAGTCGATGCCAGCATCGGCGGCATACTTCCAGAGCGTGCCGAAATCGGGATAGGATGGGCTGCCATCGTAGAGCGCGACAACGCAGCCCACAAGCAGCCCGCTGGTCAGCAGGTTCCACATCATCCATCCGGTTGTCGTGAACCAGAAGAAACGGTCCCCCGCTTTCAGGTCCATATCCAGGAAAATGCCCTTGAGATGTTCGAGCAGGATGCCGCCATGCCCCTGTACAATGGCTTTGGGCAGGCCAGTTGTGCCGGAGGAATAGAGTACCCAGAGAGGGTGATCGAAGGGAACCTGCTCGAACGTCACCTCGCCGGGTTCAGCCAGCATATGATGCCACGGGATCGTATTCTCAAGGCTCTCGGGTATCACCTCGTCTTCCGCGAAGAGGTAGGGAACCAGCACGGTTTTTTGCAGCGTGGGCAGTGCCTTTTGCAGTTCGGCGACGATAGGGCGCCGGTCAAAGCTCCTGCCGTTGTATTGATAGCCATCGACGGCGAACAGCACTTTCGGTTCTATCTGCTTGAAGCGATCGATCACGCTGTTGGTGCCAAAGTCGGGTGCGCAACTGGACCAGATCGCGCCCATGCTGGCGCAGGCGAGGAAGGCGATCACTGTCTGCGGGATGTTGGGCAGGTAGGCCACGACTCTATCGCCGCGCTGCACGCCCATCGCTCGCAGCGCTCTGGCGACGGCTCCTACCTTCTGGCGCAGTTCGCTCCACGATACCTCGACCAGATCGTGCCGTTCGGAGCGGAAGATCAGCGCCGGGCGACTGGTGGAGGCGTTCCTGAAGACATGTTCGGCGAAGTTGAGCCGGGCGCCGGGGAACCAGTCCGCGCCGGGCATCTTGCGCTCGCGCAATACTGTTGTGTAGGGCTGCGAAGCTTTGACGTGAAAGTAATCCCAGATCGAGGCCCAGAAGTCTTCGAGATGCTCAACCGACCACTGCCACAGCTCGTCGCGCGTCTGGAAGCTCAATCCCTTCTCCTGGGCGAGCCAGCGCATGTAATGCGTCACGTTGGCCTGCTCTTTGAGTTGATCCGAGGGTTCCCATAGCGGTTGGTCGTTGCTGGATGGCGTTGCCATAGCGCTCTCTGCCTTTCCGAATAGTATGAAAATATGCTTGCATCATTGCACCGTTGCCCAAATTATATACCATTTTGTTGCGGCCCCGGTTGCAAGAGCAGCCATATCCGGTGATCTATTGATAAGCTTGCAGATCTTGCAGAAAGTACTATAATATAAACATCTAAATGTAGTATCATCCATACTCAACCCATGCCCTCGAGTACGAGGAAGTACAGGCGGGGCGCAGGGGAGAGAAAGCGAAAGGAGGTGCGCTATCGGGTAAAGATCAGCCACGTTATACTGGTTAAGCTGTCGTTCTGATGAATGGCAGCAGGGTCCATCGCCCTTTCCCTTTTGTTTCAGGACGAGCCAGAAGCCATCCATGATGACGTGGATGACCTGCCTTTTACTACCAGTGGGCATCGACGCCTGCACAGAGCAGACGCCTGGAGGCTGCATGTCATGTTTGCCAAGTATGCACCGGATTCTGGCACATGTATTGTTAGTCTTTCTAGAGCAATGTAAAGAAAGGTGGGATTTCAATGGCTCAATTTGCAGCCGGTACTGAACATGTAGAACAGCCCGAAGTGAGTGCGGTTGCCAATCCCATGCCGCTAGGTATGAGCGCTTTTGCGTTTACTACTGCCCTTATTGGCTGCATCTACGCTGGTTTTATCGTTCCTTCCGGCGGTTCAAGCATCGCCCTTGCCGCAATGGCCGCTATCATTTACGGCGGTATTGTTCAGCTTCTCGCAGGTATGTGGGAATTCAGGAGGGACAATACCATCGCGGCCACCCTCTTCTCAGCTTATGGGGGGTTCTTGATCGCCTTTGGCCTGGCTTTTGTTCCTACGCTGGGTGTTGCCAGCGCTCTTACGCGGGCCGGCGTTCTGCATACCGCGCTGGGTCTCTTCTTCCTCTGCTGGACGATTTTCTCGGCAGTGCTGCTGCTGGGTTCGCTCAGAACCAACCTGGCATTCCTGATCGTCCTGGCTCTTATGTTCCTGTCCTTCCTCCTGCTGACGATTGGAGAACTGGCAGGGGCGAGCGCTATCCTGCTGGTTATCGGCGGCTGGCTGGGCATCGTCTCGGCGCTGGTTGCCTGGTACGTGGCGCTGGCGGGCATGGTCAATGGCGGTCACAGCGTTTTCCGCCTGCCTATCGGCGCGATGACGATGGAGTAGCCAGCTTTGTAGCTGCCTGGTTAAAGCGACCACTCTCCTCAATTCAATCGAGGAGAGTGGTTTTTTCTTGCCTGTTCTTTAATTATGGCTGGGACTGCTGGACGGCTCCTCCATTCAGTTTCCAGACGCCGTTCTCCTTGAGCAGATTGACTTTTGCGCTGACCGGAGCGGGCACATTGGCGAACGAAAGATTCAAGGTAGCTGTGCCGGTATTGCCGTTCGTCTGTACGTTGGTGTACGTGCAATCGGTGGGTTTCCCAGCCTGGGCGGTAGCCTTTGCCACGCCGGCTGCGTATTGCTGTTCCGTCTCTTTGCTATGCATGCTTGATGAGAACTGGTTATAGGCCGTGTTATAATCTCCCGCTTTGATGGCATTGCAATAGGCCGTCAGCGTTTGCTGCGGTGTTGAGACGGGCGTAGGAGTTGCGGTGGGCGTGCTGCTGGCGGTGGGAGTGTTACTGGTTGAGTTGCCGTGGCCGCGCAGGACGAAGAAGCCCAGGCCGCCAACAACCAGGACAGCTAGGACGACCAGGACTGCGATCAGGCCGGCGCTGCTCTTTTTCGGCGGCGGCGTCTGTGGTACAGGCGGCAGAAAGCCCGGCTGCTGAGGGAAGCCCGGCGCCTGCCCGTAATTGGGGAAGCTGCCCGGCTGCTGAGGGAAAGCCGGGGGCTGCTGGTAGTTTGGATAGCCCGGCTGCCGGGGATACCCCGGCGCCTGCCCATAGCTATCGGGCGACGGGGGGAAGGCCGGGGGAGGCTGGTAGTTCGGGTAGCCCGGCTGCTGAGGGAAAGCCGGCGCCTGCGGTGGCGACTGCGGTGGTGCGTAGGGCGAGTTTTGTGGTGAGCTTCCAGCTATCCCCGCCTGTGGCGGCCACTGATCGTAGTTTCCGTAGGCCGCGCCGCCGGCCATCCCCTGATCAGGAACAGGCTCGGCAACTGTAGTAGCCGCGAAGGCTCCGGCTCCGTCCGTCTCATAGGTGAAGACTGTGCTCCCGATGCGGATGCGATCTCCCATATTGAGGATGTGTGGCATCTGAGGTGCAATACGCTGCTCATTAACAAACGTTCCGTTGGTGCTGCCCCTGTCAGTGATGCTATATGCAGGCCCCGCCGGATGGATTTCCGCGTGATGCGATGAAGCCTGCGGATCTTGAAGCGCCAGCTGGTTATCTGGTGCGCGACCAATAGTGATAACCGAAGATCCGAGTGGTACCGGTCCGAACGGGCCTTTCAGCGCTGCACCCATAACAGTAAACTCCTTTTGCGTTCATAGTGTGTAGCTAACGTCACATAGATTAACGCTTCAATAATAGATAGGTATATGAGCATGGACATATTTACTATGTGAACTCTGACACTCTCTTGCCGCTGCATTATAACGTTCTTCATTCACGACGTGCGTCATAGCACGGCCTCGCTGTTACTCTCTATGGGCGTGCATCCAAAGATCGTGCGAGAACTGCCAGGTCACAGCACCGTCAGCAAGGCGCTTGACACCTGCTCGCATGTGCGTCCATCCTTGCAGAAGGAAGCCGCGAACCGCCTGGACACCCTGCTGACGAACCAGGGAAATTTCGTTGCTGTCACGGTTGCTGTCAGCCCGGCAAAAACGGCACGAAGTACCGGGAGAGAAAAGAAGAAGCCCGCTTTTGAAGCGGGCTAAACGAACGACGGTGAGAGGGGTCGAACCTCCGACCTTCTCCTCCGCAGGGAGACGCTCTATCCACTGAGCTACACCGTCAGATCACATGCTGTAGCATACTAAATTCTCGCGCTCTTGTCAAGAGGCGCTCCGCGAAGCCCTGGGATTCGCGAAGGTCAGTTCGGGAATGCCGTTCTGAGCGGCCGCTCAAAACGGCATTCCCGATCCCGTGCGGTATACCTTGTTATCATGCGGCGGTGCACAAATTGGAACAAAGCGGGAATGGGAAAATGCATGCACGCCGGAAAGCGCATGCATCAGCAGCCTGTCCTGCCCCGCAGCAGTATCAGGCAAGCCCCTCGATAACATCGCGTGCGCGGCTCAACGCTTCGCGCCGGACATAGTAATAGGCCCAGAGGCCCTTTTTTCGGCAATCTACCAGGCCCGCGTCACGCAAAATACGCAAATGATGCGAAATAGTGGGCTGCTCCAGGGTGAAGCTCTCAACGATCTCGAAGACACATACCTCCCCTTCGTGACGACTGAGCAGGCTCAGGATGCGCAAGCGGGTAGGATCGGCCAGCGCCTTGAGCAAACGCGCCTGGATAACTGCATCATCCTCGCTCAGCGTGGGTACAAATTTGGGGGCGAGGCCCACTGTAGTATTACCCAGGCTCCCCTGGCGATGGATCGTATTCACCGGATTTGTAGCGCTGGCGGGCGCCGATGCTGCTGCGCGATTGCTATTCCCTTGATTGATCGATGTCATTGTCTCCTCCTTCCATCCTCCCAACCGGATGTATCAAAAAATAACCAGGATAGTGCTGCGATAGGCAACTTTATGCGGTAGCGAGGTTGCTTATTTATATAAGCCTACCTAATAATAATTATAAAACTCAATCCAAATCCGGCCCGCCGGCAGCGGTCCCTCGCTTTCAATATACGAGATGATGGGAGCTTTTTGCGTAGAGTTGACAAAAGTGGGCCACGCCGTGCGGCGGGACCCACTTTTGTCAACTCTACGCAAAATTATTTTTCGTCGGTGCGCAGCCGCAGGTGCAGTTCCCGTAACTGCTGCTCGTCCACGGGAGATGGTGCGCCCATCAGCAGATCCTGAGCGCTCTGCGTCTTGGGGAAGGCGATGACCTCACGAATGCTATCCTCGTCGGCCATTAGCATCACCAGGCGATCTATGCCCAGCGCGATGCCGCCGTGGGGAGGCGCGCCGTACTCGAACGCTTCGAGCATATGCCCGAATTGTTCTTTGATCTGCTCATCGTTGAGGGCCATCAGCGAGAAGACCTTGTGTTGCAGTTCCGCGACGTTGATACGCACGCTGCCGCCGCCGATCTCGTAGCCATTGCAGATAATGTCGTACTGTTTCGCCCGCACGTTCAAAGGATCGCTGTCGAGGCGGTCAATATGTGCCTCATCCATGCCGGAGAAGGGATTATGCTCGGCCTCGTAACGCTGCTCTTCCTCATTATAATGCAGCAGGGGGAAGTCAACCACCCAGCAGAGCGCCATCTCGTCGGGATCGATCAACCCCAGGCGTTCGGCCATCCTCACGCGCAGGCGGAAGAGCACATCATTGCATACCTTAGCGCTATCGGCTACAAAGAGCAGCAGGTCGCCCGGCTGCCCCTGGAGCCGGCTGATGATAGCCTGAACCTCGTCGCCCGACATAAAGCGGGTGAGCGGAGATTTCACATCGCCCGCCGCACTGATCGCCAGCGAGACCAGCCCTTTGGCGCCAAGAGTGCGCGCGAACTCGGTGAGTTCATCTATTTCCCGGCGACTGTAGCCGCCAGCTCCGGGCACGCGTATGCCCTTGACCATGCCCCCGGCGGCGAGGGCTGTGTGGAATACGCCGAAGTTTCCCGCTGCTGCCAGGTCCGAGATCTCGACCAGCGGCAGATCGAAGCGCAGATCGGGATGATCGGTACCGTAGCGCGCCATCGCATCTTTATAGCTCAGGCGCGGGAAGGGCCGCTCCTTGATACGTTTGTGCGTCGTCCGTTCGATCAGGTGGATCAGCAGCCCCTCGATCAGCTTCATCACGTCATCCTCCGACACAAATGCCATCTCCAGGTCAAGCTGTGTGAACTCCGGCTGCCGGTCCGCGCGCTGATCTTCGTCGCGGAAACAGCGCGCGATCTGGAAGTAGCGATCCAGTCCCGCGACCATCAACAACTGTTTGAGCTGCTGCGGGGACTGCGGCAGCGCGTAGAACTGGCCGGGATAGAGGCGGCTGGGCACGAGGTAGTCCCTGGCCCCCTCCGGCGTACTCTTCATCAGGATCGGCGTCTCGATTTCCAGGAAACCGCGCTCATCCAGGTAATCGCGGATCACCTTGACCACGCGGTGTCGGAGGATGATGTTATCACGCATGCGCGGGCGACGCAGGTCGAGGTAGCGATATTTGAGCCGCAGGGACTCGTCTACCTGAACGTCGTTGCTGATGGGAAATGGCGTCGTGCGCGAAGGATTGAGAATCACGATGCGCTGCGCAGCGACCTCGATAGCGCCTGTGCTCAAGTTGGGATTCTCTGTTCCCGGCAGGCGGCGTACAACTGTGCCGCTCACCTGGATCACATATTCTGAGCGCACCTCGGAGGCCGCGCGATGGGCCTCTGGCGAACGTTCGGGATCACAGACGATTTGTGTGATGCCATAGCGATCACGCAGATCCAGGAAAATCAGCCCGCCGTGATCGCGGCGGCGGTTGACCCAGCCGGCGAGCGTCACCTCGCGCCCGGCGGCATCCGCATTCAGTTCTCCACAGGTGGCTGTGCGAAAAAACACCTCAAAGCCCACGTTCGTATGCTCCTTGCTTATGATTGTATGCCAGGTCTTACAATGTCGCGAATCCTGCTCATTCCAGAAGTGTATAGTGTTAATGTGAAAAATGCGCGCTGCGCATTTTTCACATTAACACTATACACAAAGTGAGCGCCGCAGGCGCGAGCGCCCAATAGCACCACCAGTCAGACAACCTCTATGGTGTGCATGAGTTCTGGGTCTGGAGCTGAATCGAAAGCAGATTCAGTGTAGCACTATTCTGCGGATTCTGCACGAGGAGGTAAACATTCGCGCCTTTGGGATCGACGACCAGGCTATTCGTCGTCGGCAGAAGTGTGGCCGAAGCGTACTGCTGTACGAGCTGCATCGTGACCTGCCCCTGGCTGCCAGCGCCGGTGGCGGCGACTCCGCCTCCGGTGACGGCGCCGGTGGCGGTCGGCGTCGGTTTAGCGCTGGTGGCGGTTGCGGTAGGAGTGGTGGGCACCTGGGCCTCTTGCAGATCGAGGATGCGGTGATAGGCGCCATCGGCAATATACAGGTGCGCGCTCCCGCCAACCGTTCCGGCGGCCAGCAACGTCGCCCCGGGCACTGAGAGGAATCTGGTAGGCTGTGCCGCGGAGGTTGGCACCGGGGTCGCGGGCGTAAACTCGCTCGGGCTGACCGCCAGGGAGGGAGCGATAGGGCTTTGCAGCACCACGCTCACCGCCGCCTGATTCGGCGACGCAAATTGCAGGCTCTGCACATCTCCATTGCTGTAGAGCAGGAACAACTGCCCGCCAGAGAAGGCCGCTATACTGATCACGCTGGTCGACACGGAAATTCTGGCGCTATGCGGGTTGCCGTTCAACTTGTTATTCTTGTCGGCGGTATAGTCAAGGATCTCGGCGGTGTTAGGTGTGCTATCAGAGGTCAGCAGCACATAGACATCGTTGCCCCAGGCCGTGATCAGTTTCGGGGCCAGGCCCCCTTTCATCAAGTTCGGGTCGATATTGACCGTATTCGTCACCTGGAGATCCCCACTGGGCTTTGCGGTCAGCAGTCCCAGGCTGTAGCTGCTGGGGCCGTTATCTTTGCCTGGCTGCACCATAAGGGCGAACAGGCGCTGGCTATCGCTGGCGAGCATCGTCACCTGCGGCTGCGGTAGTGCGACCTTGTTGCCAAAGCTATGCTGAGTATTGAGCGGATAGAGGTTGTGATCGGTGCCCAGAGCATAGGAAAACAGATTGCCCTTGCCATCCTGGATCACGGCCAGGCTCGCCGCCTGCGTGTTTGTGCTCCCACTGCTCACAGGAGCGGCGGTGGTATTGACGCAGGGCGTGGTCAGGCTTAAAGGCGTGATCAGGGCCTGCCGGTTGTAGCTGGTGATAGCCGCCTTCGCCGTAGTAGTGAAGTTGCCCTGGAGCAGGGTTCGTAGCCTGGTTTGCTGCGTGCTGCTCAGCGAGACCGTCTGCGCCTGGCGCATGTCGGCCTGGGCCTGGGCCAGCTTCTGCAAGGCGTCGGAGGGATTGCCTGTTACCTCGGCCTGTGCCTCATTGACAAGCTGGCTGGCCTGAGAAATTAATGTGTCGGCATTGACGGAGGGGCCACGTAAAAAGAAATAATAAGCCGATCCACCGGCAAGCGCGAGGACAAGCAGCACAAATACAGCCAGCACGGGATACAGCGTGCGCTTGCGTCTGGGCCGTGCCGGCGGCAGCATCGGCTGCGGAATCGTCGCCTGCTCGGGAGAGAGCAGGGGGCCGCTGCTCAGGCGCAGCGGAGCGCTGATGGTACGACCATTGTCAGAGCGTGCGGGCAGACCCAGCGAGCCGGGGAGCCTTCCGAGCACGGCGGTATCCTCGCTTGCCATCTCGCGCCCTCCCACATACACGGGATAGCGCGTACCAGGCGGTTCCCAGCCCAGTTCCTCGACACGAATCACAATCGCGGTAATATTATCTGGCCCGCCGTTCTCGTTCGCGCGTTCTACCAGGTGGTACACGCTCTCCTGGGGCGCATACTGCTCAACGGTGACACGCAGTTCTTCCTCAGAGATCAGCCCGGAGAGGCCATCGGTGCAGAGAATCAGCGAATCGCCCTCTTCCAGCACCTCTGTGAAAACATCGATCTCCACCTCGGCCTGGGTGCCTAAACAGCGTGTAATGACATTGCGCTGAGCGTGCGAACGCGCCTGGTCTCTGGTAAGCAGGCCGGCGCGTACCTGTTCTTCCACCCATGAATGATCCTGTGATATCTGCCTGATCAGGCCGCGCCGTATCAGGTAGGCCCGGCTGTCACCGACGTTGGCGATAAAGGCCGTACTACCACGCAGGACAGCAGCAACGCACGTCGTGCCCATGCCGCTGCGCAGCATATCTTCAGCGGCTCGCTGGTGAATCAGTGCATTGGCGCGCCTGATGGCATGCAGCAGCGCGGTGGGTATATCATCACTGTCATCTTGATAGTACACGTTGCTGACGGTATCGACAGCAATTTCGCTTGCCACCTCACCTGCCGCGTGCCCGCCCATACCATCGGCCACAATAAAGAGCGCCCCTTTACGCGTCATTACCTGCATGTCCTTAGGAATGACATAGGCCATATTGTCTTCATTGTGGGGACGCTTGCGGCCAACATCTGTTAGCTGCGCGACATCGAGCCGGAGTTGCTTGGACAACGTGTTTCTCTCCCGTACTTCAGTAGCTCTCGATTTGTGCGCTCAGTACTGTACACCTGGCAGTCGTCTCGAATCTTCAATTGTATAGCGCCCTCTGCGTTGAGGCAGAGCCAGCTCCGGGCCTCCGACATGGAGAACCCGTGGGATAACTTCCTGCCCATCGTGTTCTGGTTCATATTACACCGACACAGAGAAAAACGCAACGCCGAGCTTATTTTGCTGGCTGCGAGATTCCCATTACCGCTTGCTACCTGTACTGCCTACTGAACCTGAGTATACTCTTTCACAACTCAGCATGCAAGAGATCTAGCTACCGGTACTAGCTTTGATGGTTCCGGGTGTACTTCCATATGCTACCTTCAAACCCCGTTTCGCGCAAGTAGTGCTATTCCTGTTTCGATGCTGGCTGCTTTCCGATACGCTTGCTCGCGCCTGCGGCGCTCGCATAGGGATGATAGCTTGCGGGGAGCGAAGGCGCATCGCGCCTTCGCTCCCCGCAAGCTATCATCCCTGGGGAGCAGGGGAGTAGCGCGCCTTCGCCCCCGCGAGCTATCATCCCTGGGGAGCGGTGGAGCGACATGCCTTCGCGCATCGCAAGCTATCAATCCTGGCGCGTGGTGGTGGCATGCCTTCACCCCCGCGAGCTATCAATCCTGAGGTGTGGTGGTGGCACGCCTTCGCTCGGCGCAAACGATCATCCCTGGGGAGCAGGGGAGCGACATGCCTTCGCCCGGCGCGAGCTATCAACCCTGGCGCGTGGTGGTGGCATGCCTTCGCCCCCCGCAAGCTATCATCCCTGGCGCGTGGGGGAGCGGCGCGAACGGCCAGCGAAAGAGGGCGATAATGCTGAGCGCGAGCCATCAGCATCGGTTAGCCCCTGCGGCGCTGCCTTGAGCACAGGTTGTGGTGTGGGAATGCGCTGCGCGCACTCCCACACCGCAACCTGTGCTCGCTGGCGCGGCGGAGCGGCGCGAACGACCAGCGAGAGCAAGTGGGGAAGCTGAGAACCAGCCTCCATCGTCAGCTTGCGCCCGCGACTCACTTTTGTATGGTATGATGTGGGAACATGCGCTGCGCGCATGTTCCCACATCATACCATATATTCTTTGCGCGGCGAAGCCGCGCGAGTGCCGGGAAGGCTGGCAAAGCTTCCTGTACCGAAAACGCAGCCTGCAACGTTCAAAGATATAGAGTGGGACACAGTGACATATGTCCTGCGGCAGATCAGGCAAAACTGGCTATTGACCGGACGATTCGGTGCCAGAAGGGTATACTGAGTAACAGCCGCCTGGTAGGGGGCACGAGAGGAAAGGTACAGGCTTGTTACCTCGCGAAATCCAGAGACGTTACAGTTAGAGACGTTATATAAGAATGCCCACCTGAGAAAAAAACCGGCGACAAAATAAAGAGATGCACCTCCTTCTGCTTTAAAAAGCGGAAGATATCCAGACAGGAATCCGATGAGGAGAAAACCGGTGGTATGCACATAGGGATCAACGCGCAATTGCTATCCTTCGGTCAGAACTACCGCAATGGTGGCGTCAGTCGTTATATACGCGCTTTGCTGGTCGGGCTGGCAAAGCGGCCAGGAAACCATGAATACAGCGTGTTCGTAAATGGGCAGGGGGTCATTGAACAGCTTGCCGCTCGCCATCCGCAGATTACCTATATTCCCGCTCCCTGGCCCGAGTCGCGGCCCGCGGCAAGAGTCGCGTGGGAACAATTGACGCTGCCGTCGCTGCTGCGCCAGCGGGGGATCGATGTTTTGCACTCGCCGGTCAATGTGCTCCCGGAATGGGCGCCGCGCGACTGCGCTACCGTGGTGACGCTGCATGACCTGGCGTTTTTGCGCTTCCCTGAGGTGTTGACGCGTGCGAAGCGTCTCTATCACCGCACCTTTACCATTCGCAGCCTGCGGCGGGCGACGATGGTAATCACGGTCTCGGACAGTACCGGGCGCGATGCACACGAACTCGTCGGTATTCCTGAGGAGCGCTTGCAGACGGTCTATCTCTGCATCGACGAGCGCTTCTCGGCGCCGGTTCCAGAGGAGCAGGTCAGCGCCTTCCGCGAGCAGCGAGGACTCGGCGATGGCTATATCCTCTACCTGGGGACGTTAGAGCCGCGCAAAAATATTACCACGTTGATCGATGCCTATATGCACCTGCGCCAGAACTATGCGGCGCGGGAAAAGCTGGTGCTGGCAGGAGGGAAAGGCTGGCTCTATGACGCGATCTTCGCGAAGGTGCGCGAGTATGGACTGGAGTCGGAGGTTATCTTTCCCGGCTTTGTGGCCGATAGCGAGCAGGCCCTCTGGTATCGTGCAGCATCGGCCTTTGTCTATCCCTCGTTGTACGAGGGATTCGGGATACCCGTCGCGGAGGCCCTTGCCTGCGGGACGCCGGTTGTCACCACCAATGTTTCGAGCTTACCGGAGGCGGGAGCGGGCATTGCTCTCGGTGTTGATCCGCACGATGCGGCCGCGCTGGCAGGCGCGCTGCACCGCGCGATCACCGATCCCGCGTTACGTGAAAAATTTCGCTCGCTGGCGCCTTCAGTCGCGCAGCGATTCTCCGCCGCGACGATGGTCGAGCAGACCATCGCCGTCTATGAGCGAGCGGCGGCGCTCCATGCGTTACAGCAGCGCTCTCAACGTACATCGTTTGTTTCCTAGTGTATGAAGAATATGGCGCAGTCGTGAATAGTAGCAAGGTAACACAGATAGTTAGCAAAGATAGCAATAGCACGGGCACCCTTGAAAGTCTGGGGGGAGCCACAGGCCCGATTACGAAAGCGGTCTCAAAGAGGCGTTCGCACCGTCGCCTCTGGCGTATCTTCGAGTGCGTGGCGATGGTCCTTTTAGATGCCAGCCTGGTCGCTTTGTCCTTTCAACTGGCTTATGAATTTCGCCTCTACCTGATAACGCAGCGTGGCTTTATTACTCATGCTCTGACTCTTGTGCGCAATAATATTCTTGAAAACGATCCGACCCATACCGGTTATCTGGCCCCGCTCTCGCAGTTTCAAACGCTGGAGATCGTCGTGGTGGTCTGCCTGGTCGGCATTTTTGCTGTACGCGGACTATATGCTATGCGTCTCTCGGGAACCTGGTTTCGCCAGGCGTGGAATATCATCGGCTCCTCGACGATGGGTCTGGGCTTCCTGATTGCTTACTACTTCCTTTTTCAGCCGCCTTCAAGTTCGCGCTTGCTCGTCCCGCTGGTGTGGGCTATCGTAATCATCGTGCTCTGTACGGCGCGTCTATTCGTCTCGGGGCTTATGAGCATGCTGCACAGGATCGGACTGGGCGAGACGCGCCTGCTCGTCGTCGGTTCGGGGCGGCTGGGCAAGATGATTATGCAGCATATCGCGGCTAATCCGGGTTTGGGCTACTCTATCGTCGGCTTTCTCCATGATATGAACGATCCGCCTGGCGATTTCGGGCGCTTCAAGATGCTGGGTACGCTCCAGGATATCGGCATGGTGATCCGGTCCATGCAGATCGATGAGGTCATCATTGCGCTGCCCTCGCATATGCACCAGCACGCGATCAGAAGCGTCAAGATGTGCGAGCGCCTGGGCACCTCTTTCAAGCTCATTCCCGATCTCTATGAGTTGAGCCTGTCGCGTATCGATATGGAGGCGATTGAGGGCATCCCGTTGATCGGTATCAAGCAGGTCTCACTCAACGGTCTCCAGCAGTTCGTGACGCGCATGGTTGATATTACGCTCTCGGTCATCGTGCTCGTCGCTGGCATCCCGCTGTGGATCTGTATCGCGCTCGCCATCCTCCTGACTTCGCACGGGCCGGTCATCTACAAACAGACACGTATCGGCCTGGGCGGCCAACCTTTCGAGACGTACAAGTTCCGCTCCATGTATCAGGACGCGGACCAGCGCCTCGCTCTGCTGCTGGCCCGCAATGAGGCCCAGGGGCCGCTCTTCAAGATCAGGGATGATCCGCGCGTGACGCCCGTGGGCAGGTTCTTGCGCCGCACGAGCCTCGATGAAGTGCCCCAGCTTATCAACGTGATCAAAGGCGAGATGAGTCTGGTAGGGCCGCGCCCGCCGCTGCCGCGCGAGGTGGCACAGTATGAAGATTGGCAGAAGGGACGCCTGGCAATCAAGCCCGGCATGACTGGCTTATGGCAGGTGCGGGGCCGCAGCAATCTCAGTTTCGATGAGGGCGTGCTGATGGATCTCTACTATATTGAAAACTGGTCCCTGCGCCTCTACTTCCAGATCCTCCTGCGCACCATCCCGGCGGTTCTGCTGAGTCGAGGAGCTTATTAAAGCTATGAAGGTCGCGATTGTTCACGATTACCTTAACCAGATGGGGGGAGCGGAGCGGGTCGTACTTGCGTTTCACGAGATCTTTCCCGAGGCCCCTGTTTACACCTCGATCTACGACCCGGCCCGCGTCGATGCGGCTTTCCAGCGCATGGATATCCGCACGTCGTTTATGCAAAAGCTGCCGCTGGTGACGAAACATCACCAGCCATATTTGCCTTTCTATCCTTTCGCGATGGAGAAGCTCGACCTGCGCGGCTACGATCTCGTTTTAAGCAGTTCCAGCGCCTTTGGCAAGGGCGTGATTACGAAGCCCGAAACGCTGCATATTTGCTATTGCCATACGCCGATGCGCTGGTGCTGGAACTATGAAGAGTATGTCGAGCGCGAGCAACTGGGCAGGATCGCACGCGGCATCCTGCCTTTCTTCATCACCGGCCTGCGTGTCTGGGACCAGGCCAGCGCGATGCGCGTCGATCATTTCATCGCCAACTCGCCGGTGGTGGCCGAGCGCATCAAGAAGTATTACCGGCGCGAGGCCGTGGTGATCCCGCCGCCGGTGGATGTCAGTCGCTTCCCCTTCGATGGGAACGTGGAGCCGGAAGATTATTTTCTCGTCGTCAGCCGCCTGATCCCTTACAAGCGCATCGATCTTGCCATCCAGGCTTGCAATCTCCTGCGCCTGCCGCTGGTAATTATCGGCGGCGGGCGCGACGAGGCGCGGCTCAGAAAGATGGCCGGCCCCACGATCCGTTTCATGGGGCGCCTCTCCGATCAGGAAGTGCTCCACTACTTTACGCATTGTCGCGCCTTCCTCTTTCCCGGCGAAGAGGATTTTGGCATCACTCCGCTGGAGGCGCAGGCAGCCGGGCGGCCCGTCATCGCCTATGGCGCCGGCGGCGCGCTGGCCTCGATCATCGATGGCATCACCGGGGCCTTCTTCCGCGAGCAAACAGTGGAGAGCCTGGCCGCTGTGCTGGCCGAGTTTAATGAGCGTATGTATAATCCATATGTGATTCATAACCATGCACTGGAGTTTGATACGCCGCGTTTCCGGCGCCGGATTTTGCAGTTTGTTGAAGCGAAATTAAATGGAGAAAAGTCGATGGCGACGCGTACCCCAACCGATGATCTGGTACGCTGATATCTGTCACTTAGAGGGAGGGTTCAGGACGTGGAACTACGAACATACTGGTCGATAATCTGGCGGCGCCTCTGGATTGTAATTCTCATCGTAGGCATAGTCGCGCTTTATGCCGGATACCAGTATTATCACCTGCGCAAAACGCCAGGAGCGTTAAAAGCATATCAATCGACCATCACGCTGCGCATCGGACTGGAGGCCACTTCTCATAGCACCGATCAGAGCTACGCCGATTACGTCTCTATTTCGGAGTCGCTGGCCGACGAACTGGCGACGGGACCGGTATTGACGACGAGCGAGTTCGATACCCAGGTTGTGCAGCAGATCCAGAGCGATCTGGGATCGGGGGTGATTACCAGTCGCTTCGGACCGAACCCTGACCTGGGCAACTGGCGCAATGCCCCGGCTATAGGCGGCGCGTTGTCCGCCACGGCATCGCACAGCCTGGTAACGATCAACGTGTTGTGGGGTACGCCGGCGGGGGCCTGGGCCATCGCCAACGCTGTCGGTGAGGTCAGCGAGGCTCACATGGACAATTATCTGGACTATGAGGTGCGCAATAATCCATCGGCGCCACCGCAGGCGACGAATACTCACCCCCTGGCGTCGGCAGAGATTATCAGCAATGCAACCGACCCGGCTGAGGCGCCAGGTGTGGCGGCGAGCAAACCCATATTGCTTGGAGTGCTGGTCCTTGTCGCGCTCATCATCGCTATCGCGCTGGCATTTCTCATCGAGTACCTTGATGATCGGATCCGTAGTGGCGCCGAGGTCGCACGATTGCTCCAGCTCCCCGTTTATGGAGAAGTGCCGCGCGCTCCATCGCCAGGGAGAGAGAGGTCGAGGCGTTCTTCCGCCGCATGAACCGGGAATGTCCCCTGCGCAGGCGCGCAATTGATCGCGCCCGGATGCATTTCAGGAGGCGCGAGAGCGCGATAAATCACGGGCCTGCGCACAGAAAGGATCACCGATTCTGATTATTAAATACTAATAACTTGCGCCGTTGCCATAGCACGGGTAGAATAGAGGAGATTTCTCGTGAGTATCTCGTCAGAGGAGCACGTAGCACTGCTCACCGATTACGATGCTAACTCTGCCTATTGCAGAGCTTACTATACGTTGTACGCGAATATCCAGTTTAGCTGGGATTGCGACAGGACTCCTCGGCACTCCTTGCTATTTGCAACGCCCGCGGCCTTCCCAGGCTATGCGGCGGCCGCTGCCAATGTGGCTATCGCCGCGGCGCAGAATGGTATGCCAACCATCCTGGTCGATGCGAATCTGCAAGCGCCGGGCCTGCAACAACGCTTTGGCGTGGGTGAGAGCAAAGGACTGAGCAATCTACTCAGGGGGGAAACGATTACGCCCGAGGCGCTGCCGGCGCTGCTGGTCAAGACGTTCGTTCCTGACCTGTCCCTGCTCTGCGCCGGGACCGTCGATCTCCAGCCGCAGGAGGCCAGCCGCCTGCTCACTGCGAAGCTGAAAGGTATCCTTGATAATCTGCATCGCTGCCTGGCCCAGACGGGGGATAAGGCGAGTCTGGTGATCTTTAACGCGCCGCCGGTGCTCGCGGGCACCGATGCATCGCTGATCGCCTCGCGGGTGGAGCAGACGTTCCTGCTCGTCGCCGCCGGCGCTACGACACGCACCGATGCACAGCGGGCGCGGGAGCAATTGGAGCGCGCGCACGCGAAGCTGGCCGGTATCGTGATGCTGGATCTTTGATTTACATAGGCATGCGTTAAAACAATTCTTAAGAGGGGAATGTCCCCCATGCGCAGCCGCGCGGTGATGAAGTTTAAAAAATAGCCTGGTATAAAAGTGCCCAATATATACCAGATTTAAAATTTAAACTTCATTATCGCGCCATCAATGCCCTTCACAGACTGAAGGAGTGCGGATAATTTGCGTGGCTGCGCACAAAATATCATCCTATCTTATCTTGCGAAGGCGCATTCTTCTAATGAGGAGAACATCGTACTATGCAGGGACGACCAGGCCAGGGGGGTGAACCCTGGGGCAAACCGTTAGATCGCCGAGGCCCATCGCTCAATGGAACGGGGAAGTCGCGTGCCATTCCTCAGCGGCCGCCGGGGATGAACCGTGTGGAGCGCCCGCCGGTGACGCCGCGTATAGAGCGCCCTCCAATTAGCACACGCGTAGCGCGCCCACAGCGCCCGCAGGCTTCGCCGGAGCGCTACCGGCGGCGCGTGCTCATTTTCGGCTGCGTTGTCCTGGCCTTCGCCCTGGTCGCGGCCTTTGGCGGCTATATCGCCTACAATCTCCTCAAAGGAGCCGCCGCGAGCGCCGGGGCCGCGACAACCGCCCAGGCGTTTCTGAACGATCTCTCCAATCAGAACTATACGGGCGCGTACCGCGATCTCGGCCCCACGATTACGCTCCAGGTTTCACCGGAGCAGTTCGCGCAGCAGGCCCAGACCGATGATCGCTGCTATGGCCCGATCAAGAATTATAGCGAGGTACCCAACAGCGCGACTATCCAGAACAATAGCCAGAGCTACACTTACGCTATTGTGCGCAGCAAGTCCACGCGCTCGTACCAGCTTCGCCTCACCTTGCAGCAGGATCCCGAGGCCGGAAACGCCTGGAAGATTATTGATTATGGCGGCGATCTCGGTCCCGGAGGATCTGCGCCCGCCTGCAAATAATGGCCTGCGCACCCGGCGCTCGCCTTTTATAGTATGTTATGTGGCAAAATGCGCGAAGAGCATTTTGCCACATAACATACTATATACCTTGCGCGGCGCAGCCGCGCGAATCCCTTACGAGAAGGCGTTGATGCCGGTGATGGCCTGGCCGATGATGAGCGTATGCACATCGTCGGTGCCCTCATAGGTGAAGACCGATTCCAGATTGTTCATGTGGCGGCTGATCGGGTACTCCAGCGTGATGCCGTTAGCGCCGAGGATGGAACGAGCCTCGCGCGCCGTGTTCAGCGCCTCACGGACGTTGTTGCGCTTCGCAATCGAGATCTGCACCGGGTGCAGCAGGCCCTCGTCTTTCAGCCGCCCGAGCTGCAAGGCAAGCAACTGCGCCTTCACGAGTTCGGTGGCGATGATGGCGAGCTTGCGCTGCACGAGCTGGAAGCTGGCGATGGGCCGCTTGAACTGGATGC
The DNA here is from genome assembly GCA_035294325.1 of Ktedonobacteraceae bacterium. Lineage (GTDB taxonomy): Bacteria > Chloroflexota > Ktedonobacteria > Ktedonobacterales > Ktedonobacteraceae > DATGLE01. Next base: position 20,176 of record DATGLE010000163.1, read on the forward strand.
GCGATTTAGCATACTCCAGTGCGGTCTCGTAGCAGGCGCGCGCTGCCCCGGTTGCGCCCCAGGCGATGCCGTAGCGCGCTTCGTCCAGGCAGGAGAGCGGGCCGCGCATGCCGCGCACGTTCGGCAGCATATTATCAGCGGGCACGCGGCAATCCTCAAAGTGCAGTTCCGAGGTCACGGAGGCGCGCAGCGAAAGCTTGCGCTCGATGTTGCTGGTCGTGAAGCCGGGCGTGCCGCGCTCAACCAGGAAGCCGCGAATGCCGTCCTCGCCGCGCGCCCAGACGACGGCGAGGTCCGCTATGCCACCGTTGGTAATCCACATCTTCGTGCCGTTCAAAATATATGTATCGCCGTCGCGCCGCGCCGAGGTCTGCATGCCGGCGGCCTCGCTGCCAAAATCAGGCTCCGTCAGGCCGAAGCAGCCGATCACTTCGCCGCGCGCCATGCGCGGCAGCCAGCGCTGCTTCTGTTCCTCTGAGCCGAAGGCATAGATCGGGAACATTGCCAGCGATCCCTGTACCGAGACGAACGAGCGCAGGCCGCTGTCTCCGGCCTCCAGTTCCTGGCAGGCCAGGCCGTAACAGACGGCGCTCATCCCGGCGCAGCCGTAACCCTCCAGGTGCATGCCCAGCAGGCCAAGATCGGCGATCTCGGGGATCAGTTCGCGCGGGAACGTGCCGGCCTCGAAGTGTTCTCCGATGATCGGCAAAACGCGCTCATTCACGAACTTGCGCACGGTATCGCGCACCATGCGCTCCTCTTCGCTCAAAAGGTGGTCGATGTTATAGAGGTCGGTGGGCGACGGCATCGCTGCCCGCCGCTCGATAGTGCTATGCGTCATAGCTCTCTCTTCCTTAATATGTGTTGCTATTGTTGCCACTACGGCGTGGTTTTGATCCCCAACGTAGGGACGCAGCGCCGCCCCGGGTGTATACCTCGCCTATCTGTCTGCGGCATCTGGTGGCCTCGGGGCGGACTTGCGCCGCAGGAGGCCCGGCGTCCGTTATTGGCGTTGGCGGCGCGGCGTCCCTACAGCCGCAGGAGGCCCGGCGCCCGTTATTGGCGTTGGCGGCGCGGCGTCCCTACAGCCGCTGCATCTTGTAGTATACCATCAATCAACATCACATTCCCGGCGTTGAAATGAAACACGGCGCCGCCTGACCCGTATTATTGTTGACATCGAAAACCAAATTATTCTAAGGATCGGATATCCATGCTTACGGCACTGCACCCACGATCTGTCAAAAAGCGATGGCGCGCCCACCCGTTGCGCAGCCTCGCGCTTACCTGTCTCGGCGTCTCGTTCCTGCTCTGCGCGCTCGGCACCTGCGTCCTCGCCTGGCTTGTCGCCACGCTGCCGGCATCGCGCCAGCCCGCGCGGCTGGTCGTGCCATCGTCGGGCAGCTACGAAGTCACCGGCAGGCCGACCATCAGCGCCGACTTTATTAACCGGGTTCTAGATTACTACCGCTCGCCCGCGAGCGGCAAGGGCCAGGCGCTCTACGACTATGGCGTGCAGTATGGCATCGATCCCGCCTACGCGCTCGCCTTTTTCATGCAGGAGAGCACCTTTGGCACGCGGGGCGTCGCCACCATCACGCACTCGCTCGGCAATATTCGCGCCACGGCGGGCCACCCGCAATATCACGGCTACCGCGTTTATAGCACCTGGGAGGCGGGCTTTGCCGACTGGTACAGGCTCATCGCGCGCCAGTACGTGGAGAACTGGAAGCTCTCTACCGTCGACCAGATCATCCCCATCTACGCGCCAGCCGAAGATAATAACGATGTCGCAACCTATATCAAGATGGTCAAGCTGGCCGTGGATCGCTGGCGCGCCGGTATCGTCAGCGTATAGGCCACTCGCCCTCGCGGCACAGGCGATAGAGCAGCGTGTCATCGTCGAGCACAAAAGGGATCGCATTCAGCTTGAGCCAGGCCAGGCAGGCATCACACAACCGATCATTGCAGACCGCCGTCTGATTCCTGGGATCCAGCACAATCTCCTCCGACATCTCCAGCAGCATATTCAGAACCGCCAGCACCTTCTGTGCCTGCTCTAAATACTCGGGAAGCGCCGCGCTCTCCCGGGGTTCGCCAGGCGGCGTGGTTTCCTCATCCATGCATCACCCTCCTTGCTTGAAAGGAATGCTAGCCATCAGACCCAGAGGAATGCTAGCCATCAGACCCAGAAGGAATATTCGCGTGGGCCGCCACCAGGGCGGCCCCTGCGGTGGTAACTCAGGACCCGGACATGTCATCCTGAGCGAAAGCGAAGGATCCCGCACGAGCGCAGCGATGTGCGGGTGTCGCCCACTCTTGCCAGCGGGCACGACGCACTCGCTGCCGCCGGCGCGCAGCAGATCCTTCGCTGCGCTCTGGATGACATCTTTGCGCCCTGGATGACATAGTATGCTCTGGACGACATGATCGCGCTCTGGATAACATTCCTGAGGGAAATGGCCCTCTCATGGCCGGTGAACGCTGGCGGGCGGGCAGAAGGCGCAGACGGGCGCCGTGGGCAACTGCTCCACGAGCCGCTGCTGAAAGCGCTGCAACAGTGTGAACATCTGCGCCGCCGCCGGATCCACCGCCGGACCATAGAAGCCGTAATAATAAATAGCGGCATTGAGCGCGATCACCTCGGCAGCCGTCACCTGGAGGCAGACCAGCGCCTCGCGATGCTTCGCCATCACTCCCTCCTTCCCGCGTGTTCCTGCCAGAGCACGACATCGACCTCCTGGAGCGTATAGCGCACTCCCACCAGCGTTTCAAAACCGGAAAGCACCTGCTCTGCCAGCGCCTCGGGCACCGGGCTGCGCTTCGCCATTGCGCGCACCGCCGCTACCTGCACCCGCGTCACCCGCGCCAGCCGGATCATATTCACGCGATGCCGGTTAAGCAACTGGACCAATGTGGGCTTCTCTGCAACGTCCATCCTCCGCATCTCTCCTTCATGCGTGGTTACAAATACTGCGACATCCTCATCACCTCCTCCCCACCCTCGGAGCCTCACGCCCTCGCAGGCATTCAAGGCTCCGGTTTATTGTGCCGATCTT
>DATGLE010000164.1:0-2358 GCA_035294325.1 Ktedonobacteraceae bacterium
CGTATTATTTGGAGCCGAGCAATTTGCATCTTCCGTAGACAAACAAATTGTTGAGAATAGCTCTACATACTTCTTCGGTAGAACAGAAACTAATGAGCTACGAACTCCAAATTACAGCGCGTTTAGTGAAGAAGTTAAGACTAAATTAACTATGCTTCCTCAAGGGCAATTGCTCATAAAGTTTGCCAAATTTCCTCAGCCTATTTTTGTTAAGTTCCCATTTCCCCCTTGCCTACCTGGGGATCAGTATAGTTCTGAACAACATCAGCAAGAGGAATGAGCAATCTATTGAGATATGATTGAGACCTCCAATAGAACGAATCATCTTTATAAAGTATCCTTGATGCGAGTCACGCTCCAGCAACTCAACCTTGAAAAATAAAAGGAGCCTGGCCCTTTCCTCCAGACTCCTGCTTATAGTTCATGCCAGCAGTGAACTCGATCTACTCTTCACTAGGGGATACTTGAGTATTCTCATCTCTGCTTTGCCGCGACCCGGCCTCCATCGCCGCGACAATCAGCGGCAGGGCGGCCTGCGCGCCGATGCGCTCGATCAGTTGCTCCCCGTACTGCTGCGCGTTCGCCATGCGCGCCTGGATGAAATCGTGACGCGCCGATCCCATACCGAGACCATGCAGCCCGGCCCAGGCCGCCGCATACTCGCGCTCGATCTGCTCACGCAGCCGCGCCACCTCGCTCGGATTCTCTGCGATGCTCATGCCTGCTCCTCCTGCTGCACGCGCTCGCCTGCCAGGCTGCTCGCCTGAGGCTGGTTCCCCCGGCGCTGGCCCAGCAGGAAGAGCGCTCCTCCCAGCAGCAGCGACCCCGTGACCAGACTCCCGATCCACCCGCTCCATTGCCCGGCAGAAAGCAGGTTCGTCCAGGGGGCGGTAAAGGTGACGATCATCCCCGCAGCGCTCGCCAGCACCCCGGCGGCGCTGCATAGGGTGAAGAGCCAGTCGGGAGCCAGGCGCACCGCTTCAAAGGCCGAGCGATACTTGCGACGGATGATGAGCACGTTGACGAAGAGCAGCACCATCGAGAGGCACCAGATCACGACAATCGCCGCCTGCGGGAGGATGTAGACCACCGTCGAGAGATCGGCGGCGCTCATGCCCAGCGGCAGGGTATAGGGCAGGATGACGAAGAGCAAGAGCGTGAGCGCGGTGGCGATCCCACTCTGCACCAGCACCGCGACAGCCGGCACGCGAGCCGTATTGAGGTGGCTCATGAAAGCTGGCAAGCGCCGATCCAGCCCGGAAACGAAGATCAGGCGGGCAAAGGAGTAGTTGTAGACGGTGGTGGCAAAGACGAAGAAGCCGATGAACACCAGCGTCACCAGGAGGCCGAGCGCCGCGCCGAGGGGACCGAAACCGGCGCGCACGGCCTCTGCGATGGCCGCCGGGCTGCCCTGCGCGCTGAGGGGCTGCACCGCCGTCATCACCCCGAAGGTGCCCAGCAGATACGCGGCGATGACCACCAGCGATCCCCAGAAGAGGTAACGCGTGATGGCGCGCGTCTCTCGGATCTCCACGCCCATATTCAGTGGCACTTCGATGCCCAGGAGCGCGAGGATGACCGTGCCGTAGAAGGTCCAGGTGGCAGGCTGAGGCACCCAGTTGGGCAGGGCGTAGTTGACCGGGGCGATCTCTCGCCGCAGCACAGTAAGCAGGCCAGCGAGACCGACGAGCAGAATTGCTACGCCATAGGCCACAAAGCCAATGTTGATGACGCGCTGGGTGAGGCGCAGGCGCAGCAGCGAGAGCGCGCAGGAGAGCGCGATCACCAGCACGATGACGACGCCCTGCTGCCAGGGGGCCGAGAGCCAGGCGCCGTTGAGTTGCTGGAGGAGCGAGACGACGCCATCGCCGGTGGCGACCAGCCCCAGCATGCCCGGCCACCAGGCGCAAAAGCCGGCGAAGAACCCCATGAAGGGACCGAAGGCTTTATGCGTCCACAGATAGAGCGAGCCTTCCCCGGGAAACATGAGGCCAAGCTGCCCGGTGATGATGGCGCCGGGAATAAGGAAGGTGAGAAAGCCCAGCGCCCAGTAGACGTAGGCCGCCGGGCCAGCCCCACCGGCCAGAATGGCGGAGTTGGAGAGGAAGAGCACAATACAGACGAAAATGGCAACGAGATCGAAGGCGCTGAGCACGCGCGGCAGCATGCCGGCGGCGATGCGCTCGGAAGGCAACACATCGGGCGATGTCGTTGCCGCCGTCCTGATGGAGGATTGTGTGTTCATTGCGTGTCCTTTCTCTGGTGATGAATTGAAAAGGTCGGCCGTGATTGGTCGTGCCGGGATGGCGTAGGGGCGCGGCGCTGGCGGGGCCTGGTGGGGGAGTGGTGAGGGCCAGG
>DATGLE010000165.1:0-5347 GCA_035294325.1 Ktedonobacteraceae bacterium
CTGTTCTGCCTGCTGCATGGACCCGGCATCGCCCTCGATCTCGGCGGGAGTTGCCACAACTGCCGCCGGGGGAACTTCCGTATCGCCGCCTGGTAGCGGCTCGCTGACTATGACAACGCTCTCCGGCTCAAATTCCGTAACAGCGGCAGAAGGCGTGGACTCCTGGGCTGCGTCAGCAGGAACGGTGCTGTCCTCTGGAAGCAATGCGGATTCGCCCAGTGGCTGTGTGATTTTGCGTTGCGCGAGTGGCTGCGTGATCTTACGCCTGGTAAGTGGCTGCGTGATCTTCGCGCGTTCACGGGCAATGGAGGGTATCTTGATCGTTTCTTCTCCCTCGCTCATCAGTTTCTGGAGCAGAAGGGCTTCGGTAGCCTCATCGAAGCGCTGCTCATGATCGGCGGGCGTTCTGGGAGGCATCGAGGCGGCACCAGCCTCCTTCATCGATCTGATCCAGTCGTAGGCGCCTTCCAGTGCGTGCTCGCACCATTCCGTATAATTGCTGCGCATAACGCCGAAGCGTTCGCAGTAGGCGAGGAGTTGCATAGTATGATCGAGCCAGCTTTCGCCGCGCTCCAGCATTTTATCGAGCAGGTCGAGGTCGTCCACGCCGCGCGACTGGAGTTGAGCCAGCGTTGCCAGCGCGATAGCCGATGGGCGAGTCTCCTCCAGGGATACGGCATTTTCGGCAATTGCCTCCTTCAATGCCGCGATCTCTACTTGTAGCGTCTCTATCTGACGTTGCAGCGTCCAGAGCTGAAAACTCTGGTAAAACTGCTCTACGTCCTGCGGTTGGAGCCGCGCGAAGAGGGCGTTTATCTCCTCAGAGGAGGATTGCGGCATCGTAGTGCCGGCAATAGCGTCATTGTTCATTGCCCGTTATCCTCCTCGGATTCATGCTGATTGGCGGAGCGCCGCCTCCAGCGTTCCAGCCAGCGTCGTATCAGGAGATCGGTGCGCGTGCTCTGCTGATCTACCGGTACCAGGCCGGAAGTAGCGGAGGAAGGGGCCAGATTCGCCAGCCAGCCCGGAGTGTCTGGCCGGGCTATGCTCTGCTGATCGCGCCCGGCCAGGACTGCCGCCAGATGTGCCGGCAAAAGGTCGGCCCCTGTTCTGTGATCTGGCGGTATCTGCGCGGAAGGGCTGGCGTTGAGCGCAGGTATGGTGTGAGTGTCGAATTTCGGCAGATTGCTCCAGGCAAAGAGCGCGCGTGAAATAGCCCCCGTCGTCTGCTCGGCCACGTTCGTGCCGGCAGAGGCGTTACCTGTCTCCCGGACAGGGTTTCCGGCGTGGGTGCCGTTTGAAGGAACATATTCAGCCGGGATTCCATTGGGTGCCGCTTCTGTTTCTGTACGCAGGAACCCCTGAAGCGCCTGTATAATGATGTTATCTGTGGGCGCCGTTGCTTGCAAGCGGCTCGCCTGTTCTTGCAGCGCTGCCAGTTTCTCTTCGAGAAGCTCCAGCTCTGAATGTAACTGGCGATCAACCTCCCGGTAATGCAGCCATAGCCGATATTGGCCCATAGTCCTTCCCACTATTCCTTTGTGATACAACGTTCAAAGATCCTGGGCAGTATAACATGTGCCACGCCAGGAGACAAGGAGAAACACGACGATATATTACTATTGAGTTCAGGCTGTACCGTCGCGTTCTCTGGCTGTGTTGTACGAGATACGCAAGAGTATGCCGATAATGATGTAGTTCGCGAGAATAGAACTGCCCCCGTAGCTGAGGAAGGGCAAAGGAATACCCGTGAGTGGCATGAACTTCAAGTTGCCCGCGCTAATAATCAGCGTCTGAATGGCGAAGATCGAGGTCAATCCGGCTGCGAGCAACTGATTGAACGGATCGCTGGCCTCGATAGCAATGCGGTAGCCGCGATAGATGATGAGCAGGTAGATGCCGAAGATGGCGAAGAGGCCCGCCAGCCCGAGTTCCTCACCAAGAGCAGTCAGGATCATATCCGACTCCACGACGGGCACGAAGCCGGGTCCCCCCGGGTGGCCGAGGCCGAGGCCCGAGCCGAGAATGCCCCCGCTCGCCAGCGCGATCAATCCCTGCACAATCTGACCCGCGCCGCCCTGCTCCTGGTACAACTGCTCGCTGGCCGGCGTCCAGTTGACGACGTTCACGCTCACGACGGCGAAGCGCGAGCGCACGTAACCGAGCAGGCTATAGCCGACGAAGGCCAGCAACACGAAGATTGCCAGGCTGCTGATGACGTAAGAGAGCTTGCTGCTGGCGAGGTAGGTCATGCAGAGGAAGAGGCTATAGATGAGCAGCGCCAGGCCGAGTTCGTGCACGACCAGGAAAATGAGCAGCGCCATTGCCAGCATGACGACGAGCGGACCGAGCTGGCGCAGCGGCGGCAGGCGCAGGGGTCCCAGGCGCAGATGGCCCTGCGCGATCATATCACGATTCTCGCTCAGGTAGGCAGCGAAGAAGATAACGATGCTGATTTTCAGAAATTCTGAGGGCTGGAGATGCAGCGGCCCGAAGTTCAGAATGTCACGAGCCGGAGCATTGGTATGGAACGAACGAATACCTGAGATGACGCTGGGCAGCAGGACGAGGAAGCTGATAAAGGCCCATGTGTACTTGTAGCGCTCAAGCCAGTTGATATTGCGCAGGATAAATATGGTGATGAGGCAGAAAGCGAGACCTAACAGCACCCAGAGCAATTGCTGCGATCCCAGCGAAGGTATGCCGATATCGGGTCCCAGGCGTGTCGCCATGAGCACGCCGATGCTGCTGAGCAGGCCGACGAGGGGCAGCAGCATCTGGTCCGCTTTACGGAAGAAAATGCTCATGATGACGTTTACGGCGATCAGACCGGCGATCAGGCCGAGGACCGGGATCAGGCCCTGCACTGTCGGCAGGTTCTTGACACTGAGCGACGAACGCGGATCGGCGTCGGCAAGCAACAACTGTGTCATCGCTACCAGCAGGATGATGAAGGGAATGATGAAGAGTCCCAGTTCCCTCCAGCGGTAGCGCTGAAAAACACCAGGAGATCGACTTGCCATCGTTATCAAAACCTCTCTTTAAGAATGTGTCTGGTTGTCAACACCATCGTGCGCTCGCGCCTGCGGCGTTCGTTGGATGGAGTGTGGTGCGTGGCGCAGCCGCGCGAACGCCCGGTCAGCGCAAAGGCGCTGAGAATCAGGTATCCTCAACCTATTGGGTAAGCTTAAACTGTATATAGCCGACACGTACAATATCGCCGATTTTGGCAGGAATAGCTTCGCGGGCCGGCTGATTGTTCACATACGTTCCGTTGACGCTGCCAGCATCCTGAACGTACCAGATACCGTTGTGGTACCACAGGCGCGTATGCTCGGCGGAGATAAACTTGTCCGGGAGCTGGATTGTATTGGTCGGTCCGCGCCCGATGTTGGTCTGGGGGGCGAGTGCGAAGCGCGTCCCCGGCAGGATACTGCTCGGACCGCTATCAACCACGACCAGATGCCCCAGCGTGGCGGGTCCCTGGCCGGCACTGGCGCTGGCCGACGTTTTGCGCAGGTCCCGCGTAATAGCGATGACCACTTGCATAAGAAAGAGGTAAAGCAGGACGATCAGCAAAAGCCGTAATATTAATAAGAACGCATCTATTTGTAAGGGCATAGGGTGGAAGTCTCACCTTCTCTCAAAGTAAAAGTCGTAGCTGCCTATGGTGAAACGATCACCGTTGCGTAAGGTATGCTGGCGCATGTGCGGCGTATTATTGATGGTGATACCGTTGGTGCTGCCAAGATCAAAGATGACGAACTGCCCATCGGGTTGATATTTGATCTGAGCGTGATAGCGCGAGACGCGCTTGTCTTCGACGATGATATCATTGCTCAGTTGACGACCTATATTGATGACCGGCTTTTCGATGCGGTATATTTGCTGGCCTGCCTGTGGCAACTGGATAGTGAGCCGCGCTGGCGGCAGGGGAGGCGTCGCGGTGGGCGGCCTGACTGGAACGCCGCCCGGTCCTGCGGGCAGCGATGGCGACATATGCGCGATGCCGGGCTGGTTCTGACCCGGCGGCAATTGCGAGCGCAGCTTCGCCAGTTCTTCAGCGCTGAGCGCCTGGGTAGCCATAATACCGGCGGCATCGGCGCCCCCGCTTTGCCGGTCCGCGGCTTCGGCCTCGATGCGGATCATACCGGTGCGCAGCGAGCTATCCGCGTGCAGGCGCAGGATCGGCACTGTTCTGAGCGTGTAATGCCGGTGCCGGGCGAACTCGACAAGCTGATTCTGCCAGTCGCGAATCAACACCGCCTGGCTCGGCGCCAGTTGTTGATGATCTTTGATGCTCAGGTAGATATCGAAGACGTTCGGCGCGAGCCAGCGCCCCTCGCCTTGCAGCATGGTGTTATCTTCCAATGCACGTTCTAGCTTGCGCGCTATCTCGATTGGCTCCAGCCGGGCGGGAAAAAGACGCGCGAATGGCGCCTCGACCACGCGCTGCATCAATGCTTCGAATTTTGTAAGTGGGTTCTGGCGAGCTTTCAATGGCTCACCCTCCTGTTGCTAAAATCTGCCGCGCTCTCTGTACATCGGAAGAAATTTGCGCCTTCAAGGCGTCGATCCCTGAAAAACGCTGCTCATCACGCAAACGCACTAAAAGCTCTATGCTGATCTCCTTATCATAAAGATCAATATCCACATCCAGTAGATGTGCCTCGACGAGCCGTTCCTTTTCATTAAACGTCGGGCGCACCCCGATATTGACCACACCATTATAGACGGTGGGATTGCCGAACGAGTCACTTCCTTCACCGTTCTGCTCATTCTGCACATGCACGCGTACAGCGTACACCCCATTGGCCGGCAGGAGCTTGTGTGGATCGAGGCGCAGGTTGGCCGTGGGGAAGCCGATAAGCCGCCCCCGCTCATTTCCGCGAATGACCTTGCCGCTTACCAGGACCGGATGCCCCAGCAATGCATTTGCCTCCGCGATCTGCCCCTCGGCCACCAGAGAACGGATGCGCGTGCTGCTGATGCGCGTTTGACCTGCCTCTTCCAGCGAGATTGCCCGCAGCATCAGCCCGTGCTCCCGCGCATAGCCCTCTAGAAATGACACGTTTCCCTGCCGGTTATGGCCGAAGCTGAAGTCTTCACCCACCACCATCCCTTTAATAGTAAAACGTTCGCGCAGGCTATCTATAAACTCTCCGGCGCTCATGCTGGCAACTTCGCGCGTGAACCTGACTACGATGTAGTCGGCGATACCGCCATATTCTCTTGCCAGTGCGATCTTCTCCTCAAGTGTCGTCAAATACTGGACATAGATATCCGGCTTGACGACCATCAGCGTGTGGGGCGAAAAAGTGATCATTACGGGTTTGCAGCCCAGAGC
>DATGLE010000166.1:0-10235 GCA_035294325.1 Ktedonobacteraceae bacterium
AGGTGCGCATCGTCCCGCGCAAAGGCTTTTATGTGGTGGAGGTGGTGTATGAAAAAGAAGTCAAGCAGGCAGACGTAAATCCTGCCTATTACGCTGGCATAGATATTGGCATGAATAATCTGGTAGCGCTAACTTCAAACACACCTGGCTTTGTGCCACGAATTGTTAACGGGCGTCCAGTGAAGTCCATCAACCAGTACTATAATAAGCGCAAGGCAGAATTACAAAAGAAACTCGGCCACACCGGCACAACGAAACGCCTGGAACGGCTGACCACGAAAAGGAACCGGCGCATTGACCACTACATGCACACGGCAAGTCGGCGGGTGATCGATCTGCTGGTCAAAGAGGGGATCGGGGTGCTCGTGATCGGCAAAAATGACGGATGGAAGCAAGAGGCCAATATGGGCAAGCGCACCAATCAAAACTTTGTCAGCATCCCCCACGCTCGTTTCATCGCCATGCTCACCTACAAGGCGCAACTGGTAGGGATCCGTGTCGTGGTCACAGAAGAATCCTACACGTCCAAAGCTTCATTACTGGATCTGGACCCCCTGCCGGTGCGTGACCCGAACAACGGTGACGAGAAGCACCCCTTTAGCGGCAAGCGAGTGAAGCGTGGACTGTACCGTGCATCCAATGGTCGTGTGCTCAATGCCGATATCAACGGGTCCGGTAACATTATTCGCAAAGTAGCCCCCGATGCCTTCGGGCGAAGGGCGGTAGAGGATGGGAAGGCGATGTTTGCATCGCTGGTAGTCCATCCGGTGAGGATTGTCGTTCCCCTCACGAAGCCAAAGGACAAACGTTTCCCAGCGAAAGCAGGCGGTCAAGAGATCGCGCGATTTCGCTAGAAAACGCTATGGAGTTTGGAACTATTGCGCTCTGCGCGAACGATAAACTGCTCCAGTGTCTCCAGATCGAACTTTGCCATAACCTGCCTCCTTACAGCGAGCATGAAATCTTACACTCCCAACGGGCATAGGATTAATATACACGGAGCTTCATGACACCTTCTGTCATGTTTGACCTGCCTATCTGGGAGAGGCGAAACGCGGAGCGGCTACGATTCGAGCATGCGCTCGATGGTGGCTAAAAAATCGTCCAGTTCGAATGGCTTCTTCATGAAGGGTATTCCCCGCTGCTCCGCCTCGCGGGTGGGTAAAGCAGCGCTGACCATCAGGACGGGAAGATCATGCAGCTTTTTGCTGGCGCGAATTTTGTCATAGAGTTCCAGACCATTCATACGGGGGAGCAGATAATCGAGGAGCAACAGATGTGGCTTGATTTGCTGGAGGAAGCGCCAGGCTGTCTCACCATCGGAAGTATAGTACACATGGTGAGGAGTCTCTTCCCTCAAGATCTGATAGAGTATTGATGCGTGGGCTGCATCATCTTCTACCAGCAATATCAGTTTCCTCTCGGTTTGCCCTCTTTCTTGCTGGTTATCCAGCATACCTTAACCTCCTGATCTACAAAGCGGATACACCGGTTCTGTTGCCTCATCGTAGTACGATACATAACGCTAAAGAGTTTCGGTTCATGGCGAAGCTAGTACCCTCAGGGGAGAGGCACCATCCAGAGCAAGGCATTGTAGAGCTGACTCTGCCATACGCTCCACGCATGATAGCCTGGCTGTACATCGAGGCGGTAGGTCATATGCAACTTCCGCAGTTCCTGGACAAACTGGAGCGAGTCTTTGTAGAGCTTATCTTTTGTTGCCGTTCCGATGTACATGCGCAGTCTCCATGCCTGCGGATCGTGCGGCAAGATGTCGGCGGGGCTATTGGCCCGCAGGTAGGCAGGGTTATGGCCCCAGATGCTGCCGGTAGCATGGAAGTAGCCGCCCAGCGAGATCACAACGCCAAAAATATCGGGATGATGCACAGCGATATTGGTAGCCCCGAATGCTCCCATCGAATTGCCACCGATGCCCCGGTGGGCCGCATCGGTGAGTGTGCGGTATTTATGATCGACATAAGGGACCAGATCATCGACGATGAAATTCTCCATAAGCTGGCGACCATCGCCGCTATTCCCCCACTCGCTCGACTCGCCGGGCCGCCCATTCCCATCCGGCATCACAAGAATCAGTTCGGCGATCTTGCCCTCTGCGATGAGTGTATCAACGCTTTCATTGGCCTTGCCGCCGACGATCCAATCGCTATCCTTGCCAGGAGAGCCGTGCAGCAGATAGAGCGTCGGATAACGACGGTGCAGGCCCTGTGGCGTATTGTAAGAGGGTGGTAGATAGACCAGGAATGGTCGCCTCTGGCCCCCAAGAGCGCGGCTGACAACTGTATCCGCCACAATGGTACCGTGAGTGGGCAACTGACTATGCCTGAGAATGCCAGGGGCCTGATACAGATTCAGATCAGGAGCATAGATAAAAAGATTTGTTGAGCCACTGGCAAGCGCCAGAGCCGCGATCATTACAATCGCGCCCACTATCATCATTACAGTACGAGATAGCGAACCCGCTCCTGCCTGACTCATTGCCATCTGCTGGCGTTTTGCAGACATCTGTCGACGCCGAAAGAGACCTGGCAGGTAGAGGAGCGGATCAAAGAACACCTGAGAGAGTGCTGCGCCAACGGCGGCGCCGATGAAGGCACAGAGGAGCGCGAGGGCGATCATCATGGCTACAGTATGAGCCAGTTCCCAGACATTGAGCGTTTCCAACTGGCCCGCCGGGTCGCGGTGAGGTTGCAAGACCTGGCCGATGAAGCCGACCAGATAGGCCGCGATGAAGGCCAGCATCGCCCCGCCACATGTCGCGGCCCTGCGCCTCCCCACAAAGCCTCCGCAGAAGCCAATCGCAGCCGTTATCAGCAGGGCAGCAATGAAACGCGCGCGCATCTCATCAATTTCGGCATTGATGATAAAAGAGACCAGCAACCCGATGACCTGAGGTGTAAAGAGCAACAGGCTGCTCACCAGCACGGCCAGCAGGGAGGCCAGCGCCCATAGGAGTGAGGCTTGCCTGGCTATGGGCAGAAGCTGCCGCAGTGGCAGAGGATCTTTCACAGCTTCGGGGCCTCCTACGATTGATGCACGCGCAGCAGCGCAAGAGCTACTCTGGGCAAGGAGAGCGTATTACTGAGCACCATATAGCGGCTCTGCCATTCAGGGTGAAACTTCATTTTGAAATTCATGAGTGTGCGATGCGTCTCCAGAAAGTGAATATGCTGGGAGAGCGAACGGGCCACGTATTGTTGCACAGGCGTCATCTCTCGTTTCGTATCGGCCAGTGCGATTACCCCCAGGCTCAGCACGTCGGCGCCCATAGCGCGGAATCGCTCGATTGCGCGCACAAGCAGCAACTCCATGATCCCCGGCGGGGCAAAATGAGAGCGTCGCATGAGATCAACGCCCCATCCCCAGCCACGTCTTCTCGCATCTTTTGCTGAATCAGTCATCTGCTCACACAATACGCCATAGATGGGCGTGAAGGTAACAAATGCGCATACCCGCTCGCTTCGATCAAAAGCCACAGCGGTCAACAGCCGTGGAATAAAGTCACGCGGCCTTTCTCCGCCTGTCGTGGGAGTATTCGCGATAGCATCAGCGCGCTTTGCCGCTTCGTCCAGCTCACTGAGACGCCCCATGCTGAATCCCATTTCCGGGGTATGTTTGCTTACTCCCTTATCCTCCAGCCATTGCTGCGAGAGCAGTTGCATCTGCTTCAATATATGCGCAGGTACTACCCCCTCGTACCAGCGAATCTCTACCTGCTCACGCTCTGCCCGCCGCGCGCTCGTGCGCACATTCGCCATCGCCGAACCGCTGCATGTAAACGTCTGGGGGTTCAGCAATGCCTCTTCGCCGATTTTGAAGGCATGCAATCCCAGCCTGTAGTAAAGTGGCAGATATTCAGGATGCGCCATGTAGATTGTGACGAGCCAATCATGCAATGTACACAATTCGAGAAAATTACGCATAACATGCTCGCTGGCACCGGGGATACAGATGGGATCACCCAGGACCACCGCTACGCTGCCAGAGACGCGATAGTTCACGACACCTGTACCGCCAGGAGCGAGATAGCGCAGATTCTGGGGAGCCAGGGCAAAGAAGGAGAGCGTCTGCGCACCATTATCGCGCACCAGTTCCTGCGCCCTCTGCTGCACCTGTTCGAGCCGGCCTTTCTGAGCAGCAACCCACCAGCGAGCGCTCACCGGACGCAGCAGCATGACCATACCCGTAATCAGCGCGGTCACTGACAGGAAGGGAATAGAATCCAGAAACCATTCGGCGCGCCGCGTCAGGGGGATCAGTTCCTGAGCCGGCAGGTTCAGCGTGCGATTGAGCAGAGAGTGCGCCACACCGCGCAGCGCACCGGTAATGATAAACTCTCCACGCAACAAATAGAAGCCGCCTATGCTATAGAAGAGTAGTATGGTAAAGCCAAGCGCGAGAAAAAAGAAGCCCTGCCACATACTCCAGGGATCGCTCTTGACACGAAAATGGGAACGCTGTGTGAGCAACGCGCCCCACACCACCATCATGAAGACCGCTTCCTCGATATCCAGCCCCTTGATGAGATGGGCAACGGCAGAGAGTGGAAGCAAGATGGCAGCAAATTCCCATGCCCTCCGTTTCCCGCGAACCAGCCCTGATGCTACCAGGCACAAAAAGAAGCCGAGAATGAGGGCCAGGGTGCGACCACTGCCCAGAAAAGGCCAGATTGAGGGTGTGAAAGGCGCGAACTGATTGATGACGCCAACCAGGATTACCAGCCGCCCACGCCGCACAGGCAGCAGCACGGCCAGCGCATTCATGATACCCATGAGCGCAACAGCGAAGGCGATGATTACGCGCACTTCTTTTTTCGCGAAAGCCGCCTGCGCCAATTGAAGAAGTCGAGCCAGTCGTATTTCAATCATTCTGTCACCCCGAGCCGGTTCGCTAGAGGCTTCCTGGAGTCGGGGGAGCCATCTCTACGACTATATAAAATTATGATAGCATTGAGTAAGAAGACCAGGAATAAATCAGAATATAATACGATCTTTCTCGCCGCTCTTCTCACAGATATCATAAGCTCATATCCAATCCGTTTTAAAGAGGGGAGATAGAACATGGGGACACCCCCTGCCTCGCCAGGAGAACTGCCGCCCTCCTGCACCTCCCGCTTTCTCCACTCTTCTCCCGGATTGGATATCACCCGAGAAGGCGGGCAAATCTCTGCCGGCGATCATAGTACATGGCGCAAAAATGGCGTATGCCGGCGTATGCTTAGTGTAGTGAGAGACTCCAGGAGATGACGATGAAAACATCCCTTCACATTAGATTACTCGGCGATTTTAGCCTGATCTACGCTGATCGGCAGGTGACAGCCCTCAACGCCATGCGCCTGCAATCATTGCTTGCTTACCTTGTGCTGCATCGCGATATCCCTCAACCACGCCAGCACCTCGCTTTCCTCTTCTGGTCCGACACAACCGAGGCCCAGGCGCGCAATAATTTGCGTCAATTGCTCTACCAGTTGCGGCAAGTATTTCCTCCAGTAGACCGCTTCCTCTCAGCCGATACGCATATGCTGCACTGGCAACCTGTCATACCTTTCCACTGCGATGTCGTCGATTTCGAAGAGGCGCTTGCCCGCGCCGATGCGGCAAGACAAGTTAATGACCAGCCTGCACTACAGGCCGCTCTTGAGCAGGCGGACAGCCTGTATCGCGGTGACTTGCTGCCCGGCTGCTATGATGAATGGATCTTGCCTGAGCGGGAGCGGCTTCGCCAGCGCCACCTGCAAGCACTTGAACAACTGCTGCGCCTTTTTGAAGCGCAGGGCGATATCGTCACTGCCATCGGCTATGCCCGGCGCCTGCTCACCCTCGATCCCCTCTCCGAAGATCTCTACCGCCGTTTGATGCACTTGCATACACTCAATAATGATCGTGCCAGCGCGTTGCATGTGTACCACACCTGTGTTCTCACCCTTCAACGTGAAATGGGCGTTGATCCCGCTCCAGCGACTCGCGAAGCTTACGAGCGCATTATGCAGCAGGAGACGCCAGCCATCCAACTCATCGCCCATCAACCGCCGCCTACGGCTGCCCCGGCGCTCATCGGACGGGAGCGCGAGTGGGAGCAGTTGTACAATGCCTGGCAGTACTCTACAGATAGCGGTCCTCACTTCGTGCTCGTGACCGGGGAAGCGGGCGTAGGCAAATCACGGCTGGCCGAGGAATTTCTGCTGTGGGCAAGCCGGAAGGGCGCTGCTACCGCGAAGGCTCGTTCCTACGCCGCCGAAGGCCAGCTCTCGCTTGCCCCGGTGACGGAGTGGCTCAGGAGCGATGCTCTGCGAGCGTCACTGAGACAACTCGATGAGATCTGGCTGATTGAGGTCGCACGAATCTTGCCGGAACTCTTCGCTGAGCGGCCAGATTTACCCCATTATGAATCTGTGACCGAGTATGGTCAGCGCCAGCGCTTCTTTGAGGCCCTGGCACGCGCTATCCTCCTCGCGCCCCGGCCGGCCCTCCTGTTGCTCGATGACGTGCAATGGAGCGATCAGGAAACGCTGGCGTGGCTGCATTTTCTGTTGCGCTTCGATCCAGCTGCACGACTGCTCGTCATCGGGTGCGCCCGCGCGGAAGAACTGCCACCGCAGCATCCGCTCTACTCCTTCTTGCTACACCTGCGCAACACTATGGGCATGACAGAAATCGCGCTCAAGCCATTAGACGCAGCGGAAACCGCGAAACTGGCAGCGCAGGTGGCGAAGCGTGAGCTGGCTCTAGACGAAGGGCTGCGCCTGTTTCACGAGACCGGGGGATATCCCCTGTTCGTGGTCGAGATGGTACGCGCCAACCTGTCTATTCCGGCTGACAACGAGCATTCCAGGGCTGCGCTTCGCGCCAGTCAGTTGGAAGGGAAGGACCAGGAACACCTGGCAGCTAACCCGCAAGAGGGCAGTGGCCTCCAGTGGCAAGCGCCGTTCGATGAAGGGAGAACGCTTCCGCCACGAGTGCAGGCGGTGCTCGCCGGACGCCTCCTGCAACTCTCGGATGCCGCGCGGAGGTTTGTTGAACTGGCCGCGACCATTGGCCGCGAATTTACGCTCGACCTCCTGATCGCTGCCGGCAATACCGACGTTGAGAGCGCCGTGCGTGCGTTGGACGAACTATGGCACAAACGTATCATACGCGAACATGGCGCCAATGGCTACGACTTCACCCACGATAAACTGCGCGAGGTGGCGTATGGAGAGATCAGTGCGCCACAGCGCCGCCTGCTGCATCACCGCGTCGCGCAAGCGTTAGAAGCCATGTATGCTGAAGACCTCGACTCGATCAGCGGTCAGCTTGCATCACATTATGAGCGCGCAGGCATGATCGAGCAGGCGCTTCCATACTATCAGCGAGCGGCAGCCGTAGCGCAGCGTGTGTATGCGAACGAAGACGCCATCAGCCTGCTTTCGCGGAGCCTGGAGCTGCTCAATCTCATGCCCGCCGGAATGAAACGTGACAAACAGGAACTCGGCCTGCTTCTGGCGCTGGCGCCACTCTACCGCGTGACCAGAGGCTGGGCAGCGCCAGAACTGGAACGCTTGCTCAATCGCGCCCTGGCGTTGTGCGATATGGTCGGTAACGACGCACAGCGAGCACAGGCGCTCTATGGATTGCAATCGGTCTACGTGGTACAGGCCAGACTCGACCGCGTGCATATGCTCTCCGATGAACTGAATATCCTCTATCGGCGCTCTCTGGGCACAGCACCGCCAGCATTTGCCGACATGATGCTGGCCGGGGTGCGATTGCACCTGGGGAGAATAACCGACGCCAACGCGCAATTTGCAGAGGTTATTGCCGCGCACGACCCCGATCAAATCCTCCATATTCAGGAGTCGCAGGGATCGAATTATGCAGCGCACGCACGCGCCTGGCAGGCCCATGCGCTCTGGTGCCTGGGTTATCCGCAGCAGGCGCTCCAGCGAGCGCTTGAGGCGGTCAAACTCGTGCAGGACATGGGGCAGCCTTTCAACCAGGCACTGGTGTCCGCCTACCTGGCCCTGTTGCAACAGTTACGCGCCGATCAGGCAGTCGCCCGAGAGCATGCCGAGCACGCACATGAACTGACGAGCAGGTATCAGGCGCCATACTACCACGCCTGGGCAGATATCCTGCTCAGCTACTCACTGGCTCTGGAGCAGCCCGATGAGGAGCACATCCAGCGCCTGCGCGGCTCAATCACTGCCTTCAAAGCCTCAAGCGCCAGGCTGCGTCTGCCGTACTACCTTTCGCTGCTCGCGCGGGTCTATCAGAAGGCCGGGCGCGCTGAGGAGGGGCTGGCGTGCATTGACGAGGCGCTTTCCGAAGCGCGGACCTACAACGAGCGCTGGTGGGACGCGGAGCTACACCGTCTGCGCGGCGAATTACTGCTCATGCACGGCGCGGACGCGTCCGATGCCGAGGCGGCGCTCCTGCGCTCAATCGAGGTCGCGCGCTCACAGCAGGCCAGGTCGTTAGAACTTCGCGCGACGATGAGCCTGACGCGATTGTGGATCGCACAGCATCGCTCAGATGAGGCAAAACGCAGGCTTGAGCATATATACAACTGGTTCACGGAAGGGTTCGAGACGCCGGACTTGCAGGCCGCCCGGCGGCTCCTCGCCCAACTCTAGCTGCACAATTTTTTTCCTGAACCTCCTGAGCGCGGCATTGCACAGAACCGCTCCGCTCAGGCAGACGTTTTGTCATAACGCTTTGCTAACGCGAATCTATCCGCGAACCCCCAACCTCCATCCCGAAAACGCAACTTCAACTTTCGCTCTCAAACGGTCCACTAACGCCACCGATGTTACTCTGACAGTGAACTACGAATAGACGTTTTGCAACGCAAGATCTATGTCTATAGCAAGCACAGCTACAGTCAATCAAGATAGCACCGCAGTGCATAATGTGCGTTTCAAACGATCCGGACAAGGAGAAAGGTATGATTGAAGAACGAAACACCGCGGTTACTTTAGATGAAACCGCAGTTCAGGAACTGGCATCTCGCCTGCGCGGCGCGCTGATTCGTCGCGGCGATGCCGGCTATGAGCAGGCTCGCCAGGTCTACAACGGCATGATAGACAGGCATCCCGCCCTGATCGCTCGCTGCGTGGATGTCGCTGATGTGATCGCCTGCGTCAACTTTGCTCGCGACCACCAGTTAGCGCTGGCCGTGCGCGGCGGTGGGCATAATGGCCCCGGGCTGGGCACCTGTGATGACGGCCTGGTGATCGACCTCTCGGAGATGAAGGGGATTCGCGTCGATCCGGCGGCGCGCACGGTTCGCGTGGAAGGGGGCTGCACCTGGGGCGAGGTTGACCATGCCACTCATCCCTTCGGGCTGGCAACGCCGAGCGGCTTTATCTCCACCACCGGCGTTGGCGGGCTGACGCTGGGTGGAGGCATCGGCTACCTCGCTCGCTCCCTGGGCCTGACCATCGACAACCTGCTCGGTGTTGATATGGTGCTCGCCGATGGCAGCTTCGTCACCGCCAGTACAAAGGAGCATCCCGACCTGTTCTGGGCGGTCCGTGGCGGCGGCGGCAACTTCGGGGTCGTCACCTCGTTCCTGTTCCAACTGCACCCTATCAGCACCGTCTATGGCGGGCCGATGCTCTGGCCGTTCGATCAGGCGGCTGACCTGCTCAAGTTCTGGCGCGACTTCATCCTGAACGCTCCTGAGGAGATCAACGGCTGGTTCGGGTTCGTCACAGTTCCTCCGGCCCCTCCATTCCCGGAGCAGTTCCACTTGCAGAAGATGTGTGCCATCGTGTGGTGCTACAGCGGCGCGCTGGATCAGGCAGATAAAGCCTTCCAACCCATTCGGGCAACCATGCCACCGGCGGTGGATTTCGCCGGGCCGATCCCGTGGCCGGTGCTCCAGAGCCTCTTCGACGCGCTCTATCCGAAGGGCTTGCAGTGGTACTGGAAGACCGACTTCTTCACCAACCTGAGCGACAGGGCAATTGAGCTGCATCTGAAGTATGGTGCGCAACTGCCGACGATGCATTCGACGATGCATCTCTACCCCATCAGCGGCGCGGTCCATCGCCCCGGCCCCGGCGATACAGCATTCAGCTTCCGCGAGGCCAACTTCGCCGAGGTGATCGTCGGCGTCGATCCCGATCCGGCCAATAACGAGCGCATGATCCAGTGGGCCAGGGACTACTGGATGGCCCTGCATCCCTACTCCGCGGGAGGAGGCTATATCAATATGATGATGGATGAGGGCACAGA
>DATGLE010000167.1:0-23405 GCA_035294325.1 Ktedonobacteraceae bacterium
GATGGAATCTCAATCATCCGCGATACCGGCAAGTGCCAGTATCTCATGACCATGCTGAAACGATTCTGCGGTAAGTAATATCCGGTTCTGCGACGGGTCGCGCAGCAGGTACGATTGAGCGTATTGCGTTATCTCGATACCGGCAGCGCTGACACGCGAAGCCAGCGCTACAACCTGCCTGTGCTCTGGTAGAATCACGGTAAAGAAGCGCAGGCCGAGGGCATCGCGAGGCGGCGGAGGGGCATCACGGCTCATCCATACGTTACAGCCGATGTGATGGTGGTAGCCGTTGGCTGCGAAGAAGCAGGCTCCGCTCATCCCCGTGATGCTTTCCTCAAGGCCAAGCAATTCCTGATAAAAAGCTCTGCATTGTATCAGGTCGGCAACTTGAAGGTGCACATGGCCGACGCGCGTAGATGGAGGCAGGCCGCACCAGGCGTATGCCGTCCCATCAAGCTCCGCCAGCAGGTTTTCGGCGTACAGCGGAACGCTCGGCTCGCTGGCCTCTAATCGCCCATTACGCCAGGGCCAGGCGCTGCGCGGGCGGTCACGGTACAGCTCGATCCCATTGCCATCCGGATCGGCAAGGTAGATTGCCTCGCTGATGCCGTGATCTTCGCACCCCTGCAAGGGATAGCGTCTCTCTTGCAAGTTGAGCAAGGCGCAGGCAAGGTCTACCCGGCCAGGCAGCAGCAGCGCCAGGTGATATAGCCCGGTTGTACGTTCAGGCCGGTGTGGCGCGGAACTGCGCGCCGTCAATAGCAGCAGCGGATGTTCTCCGCCCAGGACTACACTGTCATCGCTGCGAGCCAGTATCGTACAGCCGAGTACGTCCTCATAGAACCGGCGTGAGCGTTTCAGGTCGGCAACAACCAGAGAGACGAAGCCCAACTCCATGACGCGTTTCCTCTCTTTCTGCTCTCCACACGTTCTATTGGGGAAGCGGGACACCCAGTTGAGCAAGAATACCAGCGACGCCGGCATCGGGACGGGCATCGGTGACGAGGGATTGCAAGCGACCATTCTTGATGGTATAGATCTGTACCTCCTCTGGCATCACTATTTTTTTGCCGGTGGCGGCGATAGGTGGCAGACCCGGCAGCGCGAGCGTCCCTATGTGGGTTCCTGTGATATGCGAACAGGCGACGATGGTATCCCCGTTCTCCTCGAAGCGCGAAATGTTGAAGGCGAAATCCGGGAAGGCCGTCAACAGGATATGCATAAAGTCGATAAATTCCGCTTTCCCGAGCGGCTGCGGTGTAGGACCTGTCAGGACGAAATCCTCCGCCACTAACGGCGATAGCGCTGCGGCATCGTTTGCCTCCCAGGCTTTCAACCCGCTTTGAACGAGTGCGATGTTAGACATAGGTGTCTCCTTCCATCGGGTACGATTGGTGATCGTACATTGCTGTACCTTGTTTTTCATCAATGCTTACGTTAGAATGATGATGAGTTGAACGACTCTTCGTTTCTACGATTGTAAGCATACAGGAAGGGCGTGGTAAGAACGTGAACAAACGTGTGAGTAGCAGATGGGCCGATTGCAGATAAGCGTTCTTGGGTTTCCCGAAGTGCGTCATGAAGAGCAAGCGCTCAAATTTCGCTCGCGCAAAGTGCTGGCACTCCTGCTTTATCTTGCTGTTGAAGGACACCGGGTCACGCGTGAGAAGATCAGCGCCCTGCTCTGGCCGGAGAGCGAGGAGGGGGCGGCTCGCGCCACCCTGCGCCGAACCCTTGCCGATCTGCGTGATGCGCTGGGCGAGAGTTCCACACACACGCATCTGATAGTTGAGCGCGGTATGCTTGGCTTCGCCCTTACGCCCGGTGACGAACTGGACGCTCACGTTGTAGACGCTGCGTTCAATCTGCTACGCCCCCCTGCTGCCACGCAGCAGGCCATCGAGCGCGGTGCACTCATCGATCAGCTTCAGCAGGCCGTGCGCCTATGCCGTGGCAATTTCCTGGAAGGCTTTTCGCCGGGTGATGCCCCCGATTTTGATAACTGGATAGGTGAGCAGCGAGCCGCGTGGCAGCGGCGCATGAGCCTGCTCTATGAGCGGCTTGCACAGATGCAGGCCGAGCAGGGTGACGTGCCGGGCGCTGTCGAGACGGCCAATCGCTGGCTCGCGCACGATCCCCTTGATGAATCCGCCTACCAGCGCCTCATGCGGCTCTATCTGGCCGCCGGAAACCATAGGTTCGCCCTCAATGTCTACGCCGAGTGCCGCAGGATGCTGGCCGAAGAACTGCGCGCCCGGCCACTGGCCGCAACGCAGGCGTTAGCTGAACGCATTCGTCGCGCGGCCAGCGGAACCTCTGCAACGGATGAAGGGGCAGGCTCAGCATTATCACCGGCGCAGAAGCCTTCTGCCCCCATGGCGCCATCTCGCCAGGCCGCCCTTGATACGCAGATGATAGGCCGTTCGAGCGAACACCTGGCGCTGGTCGAAATCTACCAGGCAGTGCGGCAGGGGCAGGAGCAGGTGGTGTTTATTACGGGCGAAGCCGGTATTGGCAAGACGCGGCTCACACGCGAATTCCTCGGTTGGGCACACGCGCAGGGCGCCGACATACTGCAAGCGCGGGCCTTCGAGACAGGAGGACGGCTGCCCTATCAACCGCTGGTAGAAAGCTTTCGTCCACGCCTGGAGCGCGAAAATGCTCCCGAAGATCTGCTCAGCGACAACTGGCTGGCCGAACTGACACGCCTCTTCCCCGAACTGCGTGATCGCTACCCCGATCTCCCCGCCGCAGCAGGCGATGAGATGACGGCGCGCGTCCGGCTGTACGAGGCTATTGCACGCCTGGGCCACGCCCTGGCGGAAAAAGCCCCTATCGTCCTTGCGCTGGATGATCTGCACTGGGCCGATGAGGCCACGCTCGATGTCCTGCATTATGTCGCGCGGCGCTGGCGGGAAAGCCGTACATCAATCCTGCTGCTTCTGAACCTGAGGAGCGAAAACCTCTCCAGCGCGGGTATCCTCAGTGATTGGATGGCGGAACTGGAGCAAAACACAGAAGCCACACATCTTCACCTTGAGGAGTTGACCTGCGAAGAGACGCTGCAATTACTGGAGACGCTGGCGCTCAGTTTCGACCAGCACGAGCGCGAACGCGCCGAGGCGTTCGGGCGCTGGCTCTTTCGCGAGACGCGCGGGCAACCCCTCTATGTCACTGAAACGCTCAAAGCTCTGCTTGAGCGTGGACTGCTGACGCGCCGCCTGAGTAACGATGGTCAGTGGCGGATCGATTTTCTGAGCAGTTCCATCAATGAAGCGGAGGTTCAGCGCTTTCTTCCCCCGGGGGTACGCGAAGCAATTCGCATCCAGCTCAACCAGGTAGCAGCGGCCTCCTTCGGCGTGCTGGTCGCGGCGGCGGTGCTGGGGCGCGCGGCCTCTTTCGAACAACTCTGCCTGGTAGCGGACCTGAATGAGCAAGCCGGGCTGCTGGCATTGGATGAACTGCTGCGCAGGCGCTTCTTACGCGAGGGAGGCGCCAGAGAAGCTAGCTTCAATGCTCTAGATGATGGCATCTCTACAGGGAAGTATTTCTTCACCCATGACAAAGTTCGCGATGTCGTCTATTCCGAAGCAGGCGCGGCACGGCGGCGCGTGTTTCATCGGCGCGCCCTGGAAAGATTGCCTCTGGCTCCGGCGGCGGAGCGGTTGCAGCATGCACTCGCGGCTGGATTGAATGAGCAGGCGTTCTCGTTATGTGTGATCGCTGGCGACGACGCCATGCAGATGTTCGCGCTCAACGATGCACGTGGCTTCTATCAGCAAGCCCTGCATCTCCTGCCCGGGCTTCAACAGGCACAGCCGCTGACCGGCACACAACATGTGTATAGCCAGCTTGGCCGCACGTATGAATTGACGCATAGAGCAGAAGATGCAAAAATGACATACCAGGACATGCTTGCTTATGCACGGCAGGCACACGCGGTTGCTATGGAGTGCGCAGCTCTCAGCCGCCTGGCTATCCTGGCCGTCCAGGCCCATCTTGATTTCGCGCATGCCGCCGCACTTCTACAACGTGCGCTCCGCCGCGCGGAACAGGTCAACGACAAAGCACTGATCGCCGATGTCGAGTGGCACCTGGCGCAGCTGGGATTTTACGACTTTGACGCAGCGAAAATCATCGCCCACGGCCAGCGGGCGCTGGCGCTAGCGCGAGAACTGGGCGCCGTGGAGTTAACGGCACGCTGCCTGAATGTCCTCTCCTATGGGAAAAAACAGGATGGTCAGATGAGCGAAGCGGAGCACTATGCCAGAGAGGCCAGCACGCTTTTCCAGAGCATCGGGAATCGCGCTATGGAAGCCGATAGCACCTGCGTGACGGCGAATATTTGCATGAATCAGGGACGTGTCGAGGAGGGCATCGCTCTCGCCCAGATGGCTTACGAGGTGAGCAAGGCAATCGGCAATGCATGGGGCCAGGTGAACAGTATGTATCACCTGGCATTCGGGAAGCTGGAACGGGGCGCAGCTACGGAGGCGCTGCTGCTGGCGGAACGCTGTATTGCTCTTACTGAGGAATTCAAGCTCCAGGTGTTACAGGTAAACGGGTATATTCTGCGGGGCATCGTGCAGCGAACCCTCGGAGCAGTAGCCGAGGCTTGCGTTACCCATGTAAAAGCACTGCAACTCAGTCAACAGATATCATCACCGGCATTTATAGCAGCAGCCGCTATCGAGTTATGCGCGGACTACGCCATGCTGGGACGCTGGGAGGACGCTGGCATGCTCGCGCTGGAGGCAGCTACAGGAAAATCCGATCTCTTTATGCTGGAATTCGGCTTGAGCCGCTGGTATATGACCGAAGCCCTGCTACGCTCAGGGCATGTACAACTGGCGGCGGAAGATCTCGCACGCTGGAAGGCCCGTATAGGAGAGAGTCCGCGCCATCGTATTCCTTACCTGCGCGCCGTGGCTATACTTGCTCGCTTCCAGGGGCAAAACGCTTCCGCCAGCGCCGCCCTCCAGGAAGCCCTGGCGCTTGCCCGGGCGCTCCAGATGGAAAGCGAGCAGGAAGAGATTGAGTCTTCTTTACAGGCACAATTATAAAAAAGCGCTCCTTTCGTAATTTCCTCTATATCAACATAACCCGCCGTCCCTGTTTTTGTGCGCCTGCAACCTCCATTCCCCGGCGGGCCGCGCAGCGGTGGACCGTCAGGGATATCGGCACATGGCTGAATGTGAATTCTCGCGGCCACCTTGACATACAAATCGTTTTGTCTTATCATTGGTTCAGGTGCAAATCGATTTAGCGATAGAGCCTGACCCGATCAGTCCAGATGGAGCCGGCGGAGATGTTTTCCGCCGGCTCGCTGGAGCATACTCTATTTCTTTAAGGAGAACTCAGTGCATAACGTCCTGGACCTGAGCGAAATTCTCTCCGATGAACTGGTGCAAAGGCGCGAAGATGGCTACGATGTGAGCGCGCTTGAGCAGGAGGTTGCGCAGGCCGTCGCCGGGGGCACAGACGCGGAGCGCGCGCGCCTCTACGATCTGCTGGATCAGACAACGAGACGTGATGGCTGGCCGTATGACGAGCCTTCGACGCTCGCCGAGATCAGGGCATCCCTGCCGCCGGCGCCCGCGCTGCCAGAACTTACCCTGAGTGCGAACGCACTGCGTGACCGCCTGCGGGCCGCGTGGCTGGGGCGCTGCGCGGGCTGCAACCTGGGCAAGCCCGTCGAGGGATGGGATCGCGCCGATATTCGCCAGTACCTCGAAGCCGCTCATGCCTACCCGCTTGACAATTATTTCCCGAAACTGGAAGCCCCGCCTGACGGGCGCGAACGCAACTGGCGCGAACTGCACCGCAGCTGGGCCGAAACGACCAGGGGCAACATCCGTTTCATGCCCCGCGATGACGACATCGACTACACCATCCTCGGCCTGTATATTCTCGAAACCTACGGATTTGACTTCGGGCCGCAGAACGTCGCGCAGACCTGGCTCTCGCACATGCCCTTCCTGACCACCTACACGGCGGAGCGCGCGGCCTATCGCAATCTCGTTTATGGCTTGCAGCCGCCGGAGACGGCAACCTATCGCAATCCCTACCGCGAGTGGATCGGGGCACAGATCCGCGCCGATATGTGGGGCTACGTCTCGCCGGGCCAGCCCAGGCGCGCCGCCGATCTGGGCTACCGGGACGCGATCCTCTCGCACACACAGAATGGCATCTACGGCGAGATGTGGGCGGCGGCGCTCATCGCCTCCTGCTTTGTCGCTCCCGACATGAGGACCGCGCTTGAGTGGTCGCTGGCGGAGGTACCGCCGCGCTCGCGTCTGGTTGAAGCTGTGCGTGATGTGATGGAGATGCACGCGCGCGGCCTCGATTGGGAAACGGCCCGCGACGAGATGCAAACGCGTTTCTACGGCCATTATAGCTTTGTCCACACGGTGAACAATGCCGCCGTGCTGGCCGCCGCGCTGCTATGGGGCGAAGGCGACTACACGCGCACGATTGGCCTTGCCGTCCAGGGCGGATGGGATACCGATTGCAACGGCGCGACGGCGGGTTCGGCCTTCGGCGCCATGCACGGCACCAGGGCGCTCCCCGGCTATTGGATCGAGCCGCTCAATGATCTTATTCGCAGCGCGGTCTTTGGCTTCGACAACTCACGTATCTCTGATCTTGCCGAACGCACGCTTGCATTAGCGCTCAACCATGCGCAGCGGCGCGATTGATCGCGCCGCTGCGTACAGAAAGGATGTCCGCCTTTAATTCGTCAAATGCAAGTTCTTGACGTGCAAAACGATTTTATGCTATCGTCCATGCCAGAAATATTCATTTCAGGAGGCAATAAGTGGTAACGATAGCCGACGTAGCCGAAAGAGCAGGGGTGAGCAAGACCACCGTCTCGCATGTGCTCAGCGGGAAACGCCCGGTAGCAGCGGCGACGCGCGAACGCATCGAACAGGTTATAGAAGAACTGGGCTTCCGTCCGAACGCGCTGGCGCGCAGCCTGCGCATGCAGCGCACGCAGATGGTCGCGCTCATCCTCCCGGACATTACCAACCCATATTATCCGATGCTCGCGCGCGGATTGCAGGATGCGCTGGTTGAGGAGGGCTATCACGCCTTCCTCTGCAACACCGACGGTGACAAAGAGCAGGAAGCCGCGTTCATCGCCGATGCTGTGCAGCGAAAGGTAGACGGCATCGTTCTGGCTTCTCTGTATTCCAGGACGCAAGATGTAGACGAGTACATCAAGAACGGTGCTATCTTCGTCTCGCTCAGCTCCGCCATCGTGCATCCAGAGGTGGATCGCATCTCCTCGGACAACGAGCAGGGAGCGATCCTTGCCACACGTTACCTGCTTGAATGTGGGCATCAGCGCATCGGCATGATCGGCAGTTCGCTGGAGCAGCATCCGAGCAGCACACGCCTCAAGGGATTCCGCAAGGCGCTGGAGGAGGCCAGCATCTCCTTTGATGACACGTTGTTTGCGCAGGGAGATTTTACACGGGCTGGCGGTGCGCGGGCAATGCGCAAGTTGATGGAGCAGCCGGATCGTCCGACAGCCGTCTTTTGCGCGAACGACCTGATGGCTATTGGCGCGATGGACACCGCCCACGAACTGGGGCTGCGCATTCCCGAGAATGTGGCTATCATCGGCTACGACGATATCGAGGCGGCTTCGCTGGTCTCACCGAAGCTGACCACCGTGCTGAACCCTGCTTATGAAAAGGGCAAGGCCGCCGGTCAGCTCCTGCTAGAGCGCGTGCGGGGAAAGTACAAGGGACCGGGCCGGCATGTGTTTATACCACCCCGCTTTATCAAGCGGGAATCAGCCTGACCTTCAGGCCAGAGCAGCTTTCCGCTGCTCTATCAAAAGAAGATGATATGGATGAGTTGTCATCCTGTCATAAGAAATACCGGTATCTTTTATTTTGAGACACAAAGCAGTTCTTGAAAGAAAGGCGCGACGCCCAGGCGTCGTAGCAAGGAGGAGCAGTTATGTATCTCCCCGTTTCACGTCGGCGTTTCTTAGCACAAAGTGGTCAATTCGCGCTGGGGGCAAGCGCGGCAGGATCGATCCTGGCAGCCTGCGGCGGCTCCCAGTCTTCCGGCGGCAGTGGCAAGCCATCGGGCACCGTCAAGATGTGGATCGGCCAGGATGACGCCAAGCGGCGCCAGTACATCAAGACGCATGACATCGATGCCTTCAACAAAACCCACCCGGATATCACGATGGACGTGAGCTTCAAACCCATCGATGGCATCGACCGTCTCATCCAGGTCGCGCTCCCCGCGGGAAACGGGCCTGACCTGGTTCCAACGCCCGGCCCATCTTACGCGCTCCAGTACATTACCGCGAACCTGCTGCTTGACATCGACAAGTACGCGCAGCAATATAACTGGAAGAGCAAATTCTTTCCCTGGGCGCTCGATGCTGGCCGCGTCAATGGCAAGCTCTACTCGCTGCCAACCTCCTACGAGACAATGCTCATTTACTACAACTCGACGCTCTTTCAGCAGAAAGGTTGGAAGCCACCGACCAACCGCAGCGAGTTCGAGGCGCTGGCGGAGGAG
Source organism: Ktedonobacteraceae bacterium (assembly GCA_035294325.1). Classification (GTDB taxonomy): domain Bacteria; phylum Chloroflexota; class Ktedonobacteria; order Ktedonobacterales; family Ktedonobacteraceae; genus DATGLE01. Next base: position 8,548 of record DATGLE010000167.1, read on the forward strand.
TGCATGGGCCAGGGCATCGTGCCCTTCATGGCGGGCAGCGCGGACTGGCGACCGGCAACCGAGTGGTTCGTTACTGTATTCTTCAATAATTATGCCGGCCCCGAAGCAGTTTACCAGGCGCTTACCGGCAAGCTGCCCTGGACCGATCCGGTCTTCGTCGACGCCATCACGCTGATGAACAACTATTTCCAGAAGGGCTGGTTTGGCGGCGGCGTCAAGCAGTACTTCACCAATAAATTCGATCCGCAAGATGCTGCTTTCGCGCAAGGGAAGGCGGCGATGGACATGGAGGGGACCTGGGCCTTCTCTAACTGGCCCAGCTTCTTTGGCCCGCCGCACAGCAACACGGATTACAACTGGATGCCCGTGCCACCGCTGCGCGATGGCCTGCCCAACCCGATCTACCCGCTCGGTATCGGCGGCACCATCTCGATTAGCGCCAGCAGCAAGGTCGCTGACGCGGCAGCCGAGTATCTCGACTGGTACTATTCGACGCCCAAACGCATGACGCAGGAGATGGCCGATATGGACTTCGAGGCCCTGCCCATCTACGTGAAGGCTTCGGACTTCCCGTCGAACATCAATCCACGCCTGCGCGATCACTACCTGTCGATCAATGACGCTACCTCCAAAGGCGTCTTTGGCTACACGACGTGGACCTTCTGGCCGCCCAAATCAGATGTGTGGACCTATCAGGGTATGGATAAGGTTCTGACCGGCAATATCACGCCCGCGCAGTACTGCGCCCAGTTGGACTCGATCTTCAAGAAGGAACTGCAACAGGGCGTTGTGCCGCCTATCCCTAAAGGGAGCATCTAATGCCGCTTGAACAAGTCACAAGTTCTGTAAGTTCGTCCAGCCGGGGTGCGCTCACGCAAGAGCGCACCCCGGCGCGGCGTGCCAGGCGCCAATCGCTACAACGAAGGCGCGGCCTGATAGCCTGGGCCTTTATGCTGCCCTTTCTGGCCGTCAGCGCTTTCGTTGTGCTCGGTCCCTCGCTCTCTTCCTTCTATTACTCGCTCACCGATTGGACGGGGCTGGGGGCGGCGCACTTCATTGGCCTGGCAAATTTCCAGCAACTCCTGGCGGATGCGGATTTCCATAAAGCCATTCTCTTCAATCTCTTCTGGATGGCCTGGTTCCTGACTATTCCTATGGCGCTGGGGCTGTTCGGCGCGTTCCTGCTCTCGCAGATCAAACGCTTCCAGATGTTTTTCCGCGCAGCTTATTTTGTGCCCTATATTATTGCCAGCGTCGTGAATGCCGCGATCTGGGAACAGATCCTCGATCCGCAGCAGGGGCTTGCCTTCGAACTGGATAAAATCGGCATTCACTGGCTGGACAAGGTTTTCTTTTTCGGCGATCAACACCTGGCGCTGCCCTCGGTGGCCTTTGTCGATAGCTGGCACTTCTGGGGCTTCCTGCTGATCTTCTTTCTTGCCGCCATGCAATCGGTCGATAAGGATCTCTACGAGGCTGCCAGAGTGGATGGCGCCAATCGCTGGCGCCAGTTCTGGCACGTGACGCTGCCCGGTATCCTGCCGGTCTTCGGCATCCTGGTACTGCTTGTCACCGTCTGGTCGCTGATAACCTTTGAGTATCCCTACATCATCACCCAGGGCGGACCTGCCGGCGCAACCCAGATATTGACGGTGCTGCTTTACCAGGACGCATTCGCGAACAACGAGGCAGGCTACGCCGCCGCGATGGGCATTACTATCAGTATTATCGCTATCGCCATTACGCTCGTCTATCAGTACTTGCAACGAAGGGGGGTGGAGATTTGAAGGCTGTTTCTGCCGGTCAGCGCAAGCCGCGTTCACGCCTCAATGTACTGACGCCGGTGTACTATATCATAGCGGCTGTGCTCGCATTCTACGCGCTCGGCCCTCTGCTGGTGTTGATCTTCGACGCTTTGAAATCGGATACAGAGATCGGACTGAATCCGCTGGGGCCGCCGCTGCATCCGCTATTCAGCAATTTCGCGCAGGCGTGGGAGCAGGGCGATCTGGGCACGACGATGCGCAACAGCGTGATTATCACCGGCGGTACGATCCTGGGTGTATGGGTTATCGCGGGCATGGCCGCGTATGCTCTAACACACCTGGACCTGCCGGGGAAAAACGGGGTGTTCGCGTACCTGATCGTCAGCTTCGCGATCCCGTTCCAGCTTTTCCTGGTGCCGCTCTACTTCCTGTTCAGCCGCCTGCACCTGACCGATAACCTGCTCGGCCTGATTATCATCTACTGGGCGGTCAACAGTCCCTTCGCGATCCTGCTGCTGCGCTCGTTCATGCTCTCGCTGCCGCGCGAGTTCAGCGATGCGGCGCGCGTGGATGGCGCCAACGATCTCCAGGTGCTCTCGCGCATTGTGGTGCCGCTCTCCACGCCGGGCTTCCTGACCGTGGGCCTGGTGGTTGGCTTCGCGGCCTGGAACGAGTTCACCTATGCCGTGACCTTTATCCAGGACAATTCGCTCATGCCCGTCTCGACGAGCTTCCTGGCTTTCCAGCAGGCATTTCATAGCTACTGGGGCCTGATGGATGCAGCAGCCCTGATTATTATTCTGCCGGTGATTGTGCTGTTCCTGATTTTGCAGCGCCGCTTTATCGAAGGCGTCTCAGCCGGCGGGCTGCGAGGATAACCGGGGAAAATATGCAGGGAACCTGGCGGAACTCTGTCCGGGGGACAGGTATCCCTGCACCCTCCCTTATGGCTGGTGTGCTACACGTCCGCTTCAAAACCGGAGATGTTGATGCCCAGATCGGGCATAACCTCGCCGGCGGTATCCTCGACGAATGGGATTTGCTGGTCGTCATCGTTGAAAATTTCGACATTGATGCCCAGGCTTTGCAGCTCTTTCACCAGGACCTTGAAGGCTTCGGGGACGCCCGGCTCGGCGGTACTCTCGCCTTTGACGATAGCCTCATAGGTTCTGACACGCCCACCTGTGTCGTCTGACTTCACCGTCAGGATTTCTTGCAAGGTATGGGCTGCGCCATAGGCTTCCAGCGCCCAGACCTCCATTTCGCCGAAGCGCTGACCGCCGAACTGCGCCCGGCCACCGAGCGGCTGCTGCGTAATCATGCTGTAAGGACCGGTGGAGCGGGCGTGCACTTTGTCTTCAACAAGGTGGGCCAGCTTGAGCATATACACGTAGCCAACCGTGACAGGATCGTCGAAAGGCTCGCCTGTGCGCCCGTCGAAGAGCTGCGTCTTGCCGCTCTCTGGCAGGCCGGCGCGGCGCAACAACTCCTCAATATCCGCTTCCGTCGCGCCATCGAAGACAGGCGAGGCGACTTTCATCCCCAGTACCCCGGCAGCCCAGCCCAGATGCGTCTCAAGGATCTGCCCGATATTCATGCGCCCCGGTACGCCCAGCGGCGTCAGGATGATATCAATGGGGGTGCCATCGGGCAGGAAGGGCATATCTTCAACCGGCAGGACGCGTGAGATGACGCCTTTATTGCCGTGGCGGCCAGCCATCTTATCCCCCACGCCGATTTTGCGCTTCTGCGCGACGCTCACGCGTACAACATGATTCACGCCTGCGGGCAACTCGTCGCCCGCGTAGCGCGAAAAGATCTTCACGTCGATCACTTTGCCGTGCTCTCCGTGGGGCATGCGCAAGGATGAGTCCTTGACCTCGCGCGCTTTTTCGCCGAAGATCGCGCGCAAAAGCTTCTCCTCCGCCGTCAGTTCGGTCTCGCCCCTGGGAGTGATCTTGCCCACCAGAATGTCCTGCGGGCCGACCTCGGCGCCCACATAGACAATGCCGTACTCATTGAGATTGCGCAGGCCCTCCTCACCCACGTTGGGGATATCGCGCGTGACCTCTTCGGGTCCCAGCTTCGTGTCGCGTACCTGAAGCTCGTACTCGTCGATGTGGATCGAGGTGAAAACGTCATCGCGCACCAGCCGCTCACTAATCACAATAGCATCCTCGAAGTTGCAGCCCTCCCAGAGCATGAACGCGACCAGCACGTTCTGGCCCAGCGCTAACTCGCCGTTCTCCGTCGAGGTGCTGTCGGCGATCACCTGGCCCGCGCGGACGCGCTCTCCCCTGCGCACAATCGGGCGCTGATTGATGCAGGTCCCGGCGTTCGAGCGCATAAATTTGCGCAGCCTGTAAGTGTAGAGAGCGCCCTGCTCATCCATAATCTCTATCTGGCGAGCTGTGGCCGAAACCACTTCGCCGCTGACCTGGCTGAGCACGACGTGACCGGAATCGATAGCGACCTGCCGCTCCATGCCCGTGCCACAGATGGGCGCCTGCGGCCTGAGCAGCGGCACGGCCTGGCGCTGCATATTCGCACCCATTTGAGCGCGGCTCACGTCGTCGTGCTCCAGGAACGGGATCAATGCAGTGGCAATGCTGACGATCTGGCGCGGGGAGATATCGACGTAATCGATATTGTCCGCGCGTTCCTCGATAAACTCGCCCCGGTAGCGCGCGGCGATATATTCCTCGCCGAACTCATTATTCTCGGTCAGGCGCGTATTGGCCTGGGCAATCCTGAAGTTCTCCTCAGCGTCGGCGGTATAGTATTCCACCTCGTCGCTTACGAAGGGCCTGATATGCACTTCGGCCTGACCCGGCAGATCCGCGAGCCTGCGAAACAGAGCCTCATCGACGCGCACAGAAGTACGCGCTTTGAGCAGGACCTCACCATCAGGTGCGACAATATCCTGGCCCTCGCGCCCGACCACGCCGCGCAGTTCGCGCCCGATCAAGCGAGGGTCGCTGGCAGGCAGGCGGTGATAGACGCGGCGGTATGGCGTCTCGATAAAGCCGTACTGGTTGATCTGCCCGTAGGTTGCCAGATAGCCGATCAGGCCGATATTGGCGCCATCGGGCGTCTCAACTGGACAGATACGCCCGTAGTGCGATTGATGTACGTCGCGAACCTCCAGGTTCGCACGATCCCGCGAAAGTCCGCCGGGACCGAGGGCGGAGAGACGACGCTTGAGGCCGACCTCAGAGAGCGCGTTGGTCTGCTCCATGAACTGGGATAACTGGCTGCCCCCGAAGAACTCGCGCAGCGCCGCAGCGACGGGACGAACGTTAATCAGTGCGTTGGGCGTAACCTGGCCCGGCTCCACGACGCTCATGCGCTCCTTAATCATACGTTCCATGCGCAACAGCCCGACGCGGAACTGTGCCTGGAGCAGCTCACCCACGCAGCGCACGCGCCGGTTGCCCAGGTGATCGATGTCGTCGGGGCGACCACGACCATTATTCAAAGCGATGATGCGACGAACGATATGAACCAGATCGTCAAGTGTCAGCGTGTGCTGATGTTGCGGGATGGCGAGATCAAACTTGCGATTGAGCTTGTAGCGCCCGACGCTGCCCAGGTCGTAGCGGCGTGGATTAAAGAACAGGTTCTTGATCAGCGCGCGCGCATTGTCCAGCGTGGCAGGGTCGCCGGGACGCAGCTTTTTATAGAGTTCGAGCAGCGCCTCGTTCTCGGTTTTCACCGGGTCGCGCTCCAGCGTTGACTGGATATAACGCACATTGGGATCATTGTCGGCGGCGGCGAAGGCAGCGATCATACCCCCGTCGGTGGTGAGATCCAGTTCCTCCCTGGAGTAGCTTGCGCGCGCTACGCCCCCCAGCGCACGCAGCAGCGTCGTGACGGGCAGCTTGCGCTTGCGATCAACCTTGACCGAGAGCAGGTGTTTGCTGCTGGTTTCGAACTCCAGCCACGCCCCGCGATTGGGAATCAGCTTTGCGCCGGCAAGCTGCCTGCCTGTCGAGGGGTCATTGTCCAGGGTAAAGTAGGCTCCGGCGGAGCGTACAAGCTGGCTCACGACCACACGCTCTGTTCCGTTGATGATAAAGGTTCCCTGCCGGGTCATCAGCGGGAAGTCACCCATGAAGAGATCCTTTTCGATAACTTCGCCCGTTTCTTTGAAGGTCAGGCGCGCCTTTACTGTGAGGGGCGCGGCATAGGTGGCATCGCGTTCGCGGCAGACCTCCTCGCTCAGTCTGGGCCGTCCGAACGGGTCGAGAGGAACAAGCAATTCCAGGCTCAGGTTTCTGCCGGTGAAGTCGTCGATGGGAGAAATTTCCGCGAAAAGTTCGTGCAAGCCTTCTTTCTTAAACCACTCAAACGAGTCTATCTGGACCTGAATAAGATCTGGCATGGGGTGGATATCAGGGATACGCGCAAAAGAGACACGCTCAGGGAGAGGTGACTGGTGAGAAGCGCTAGAGAGACGTGGATCTTGAATCTGTTTGCTCTGACTTTGCATACGGCGTTGCTCCTTTCACCTCGCCGTCAACGAGGTTGGCGAGAGACACGATAAGGCCCCTCACAGCAGGTGAAGAGCCTGGTCCAGTACAACAGGTCGATAAGTGACTGAGGGATCAAAACACACAGAGGAAACCTGTGGGCTACTCAAGACAAGGAGCTACACGGTTTCCAGATCAGAGTGAATGAAAAAGAAGATGACTGTGTGAAACTATGAAATAGGACGCTTTACAACAACGACGACGATACACATGCGAACTTCTATGGGGATAGAAGTCGTTTAATAGGATACCCGAAAAATTGCCAAAAAACACCGGTCATCTGGACATTGTATTTTTTTTAGAGGTGGAGTATAATTATGATGTGGGGATTTATTATCCCTTCTAGTGTCTTATGGCTTCCGAAACCCCCAAAATTTAGAAGATCCGTTCTATTTTTATGCCTCTGACAGCGAAGCTCCGCAGGCGCTTCGCATAGGAGGGAAGGAAGGCCGGTGGGCGCCTGTGGCGCCCACCGGCCTTCCTTCCCTGGCCCCTACCGTGGCACAGATTGGCCTGGCAGGCGTGCCGGAACCACCGTAGGGGCCGCCCTTGTGGCGGCCCACGCATATATTCCCATCGGCCCGGGGACCATTGCCCCACAAAACGGTCCCGAAAAACGGAGGAATGATCAGATCTCTACCAGGACTTCACTCCCCTGCGGTTCTGGCTGGCCTTCGTCCCAGATGATAGTGTGCGCTCGCGTCGCGCTTCTGAGATCGACGAGGGCGGAGGCTAAAGCCAGGCGCAGCGCTGGCCGCGCCCGGATATGGATTGTATCCAGATCGGCGCCGACGGAGAGGCCGCGTTCAGCCTTGTGACGGCGAACCTGGCGCAGCATCTCCAGCAGCGCGTCCCCGATCTCCTCGGCCCTGGCGTCGATCCATTCGGGATGTTCAGCGGGCCACGCCGCAACATGGATCGAAGCCGCGCCATCCGTGGCCCGGAATAACTCCCGGTAGATCTCTTCCGTAACGTAGGGCAGGAAGGGCGCCAGCATCTTCAAGACGCTGAGCAGCGCGTGATAGAGCGTCCAGCGCGCCACCTCACGCTCAGGTCCGGCGGCGTGATAAAGTCGCGCCTTCGCCAGTTCCAGGTAGTTGTCGCAGAGATCCGACCAGAAAAATTGTTCGATCTCCCCGCGTGCCGCCGCGTACTCGCTCTTTTCCAGCGCGCTCGTCGCGGCAGCAATGGTGCGAGCCAGCCTGGAGAGCAGCCAGCGATCAGTGGGCAGAAGCGCCGACGGGCCAGCGAGTGCGCCGGGCCGATATCCTTGCAGGTGGCGCTCCGCGAAGCGACTCGCGTTCCAGAGCTTCGTCACCAGCCTGCGGCCAGGAGCAAGCAGTTCAAGGCTGAACGGTGTATCGCTCCCTGGCCTGCCCGAAGCCGCCCAGTAGCGCAGCGCGTCGGCGGATTCTCGCTCCATCAACTCCATCGGATCGACTGCCTTATGATCTCTGGATTTGGAGATCTTGCGCCGTTCGGGTGAGAGCGCGTGCCCTGAAATCAGCGCCTCGCGCCAGGGGATCTCTCCGGTATGATAGAGCGCCTTGACGATGGTATAGAACGCCCAGGTGCGAATGATGTCGTGTCCCTGCGGGCGCAGGCTCGCAGGGAAGTGCTGCCCGAACCAGGATGGGTCATCGCTCCAGCGGGCAACGATCAGCGGCGTGCAGGACGACGTGGCCCAGGTATCCATGACATCCGGCTCAGGCGCGAAGTCCGTGGAGCCGCAGGCGCATGGCCGCCCCGGTCCGCTGGCACGCGGATCGACGGGCAACTGCTCCAGCGTCGCCAGCATGATTTCGCCGCAGGCGCGACAGGTCCACGCCGGGAAGGGAACGCCCAGGTAGCGCTGGCGCGAGATGCACCAGTCCCACTGGAGGTTCTCAACCCAGTGCTCGTAGCGCTGGCGCATATATTCAGGGCGCCAGGCGATCCTGCGCCCGGCCTCCAGAAAGCGCTCCTTCTGATCCAGAATGCGAATGAACCACTGCCGCGTATGCAGGTACTCGACGGGCGTGCCGCAGCGCTCATGCGTCCCGACGCTGTGCTCTATCATCTCCTGGCGCGGCAGCAGGCCCCGCCCGGCCAGGTCGCGCAGAATGCGTTCGCGCGCCTCGCTGATCGTCAGCCCGGCATAAGCTCCGGCGAGCGCGGTCATGCGCCCGTCGCGCCCGATGGCCGGGCGCAGGGGAAGCTGATGCGTGCGCCACCAGCGAACATCCGTCGAATCGCCAAAGGTGCAGCACATAACGGCGCCGCTCCCCTTCGCCGGGTCCGCCAGATCGTCGGTGAGAATGGGAACCTCTATCCGCTCTTGCGGAAGCTCTCCCCAGGCGATGCTCGCCGTTGTGCCAATCAAATGTGCATAGCGCGCGTCACCAGGATGGACGAAGATGGCTACGCAGGCCGGCAGGAGTTCCGGGCGCGTGGTGGCAATCGGCAGCGTCTCGCCATTCTGGCAGCGGAAGGCCAGCGTTGAGAATTGCGTTGGCAGCGTCAGATCGTCGACCTCGGCCTGGGCGATGGCCGTCTGGCATTCGGGACACCAGAGCGCCGGCGCCGACTGCGCATAGGCACGACCAGCCTGGTAGAGCTGGATGAATGACCACTGCGAGACGCGCTGCGCCTGCGGTCCGATGGTAGAGTAGCACTGCTCCCAATCGACGCTCAGAGCCAGGCGGCGCCAGATGGTTTCAAAGCGCTGCTCCGTCTGCTGGATCAGGCGCAGGCACTCCTCGATGAATTGCGCAGGCTCGACCTCCGTTGCCTTGCGCCCGGTGGTCTTTTCGACGAAGCGCTCGGTAGGCAGGCCATTGTCATCGAAGGCCATCGGATAATAAACGCGCTCGCCGTGCATCCTGCGGAAACGCGCAATGATATCCGCGTGGGTATACGAGTAACAGTGGCCGATGTGCAGCGCGCCCGAAACGGTGAGCGGCGGCGTATCGATGGTGAAGATGGGACCTGAGCCGGCGCGATCAAAGCCATACAGGCCAGTCTCGGCCCAGAGGCGAGCCAGGCGCGGCTCAGCCTCGCGGAAATTGTAACGGTCGGGCAGCATGGAATGGTACCTCCTCTTAAAAGGCTACTGAAAAGCGCCGTCAACTCGCAAGGACGAGGACGGCGCGACTCGTGGTACCACCTTGTTTTGACAATTGATCCGCCCAACCTGTGCTTATTCCAGATCAATTGTCCTCTAACCAGCGCTAACGGGCTGTACCCGGAATGCTCTACCGCCGCGCTCCCGCGCAGCCTCAAACATTCGACTCACGAGCCACGTTCGGGAGGCGCGCTCGAAGGAGGCTCGCACCCGATGACCCCCACTCTCTGGCAAGCCGCTCTTCCCTACTCCGCTCGTTCCAGGTCTTTGCACATATTATTTCCAATATAGCTACTATAACATGTTCTTTGCTCCATCGTCAAGCGCCGGCACATCACGCCCCAGGGCTTTCCCCTGCTCAGGCCATTGATGCACGCGGCGCGCTGACGCGCCTCTGCGCTCCCCACAGGGAATGATAGGCTGCGCCACGCCCCGCCCATCATTTCCTGCGGGGAGCACCACTTTATATTTATAGCCAGTAGTCCCACGCTTCCTCCGGGGATGGAGAGTAAGGTGTGGCGCGGGTGCTCTGCACCCGCGCCACACCTTACTCTCCATCCAGCGAGCGCCGCAGGCGCGAGCACCAGGCAGGAAATCCATATCATCCACAGATGAAACTTTTTCGTAATAGGTGACGTGCAATCGAGTAGAGGACCTCATATACAGAAAGCGAGATCAATATGCCCAATTGGAGCCAGCACGATCTTCATAAGCACATGCACGTCTATTCTTCCGACGACATCAACATCGGACATATCGCGGAAGTATACGAAGATTCTTTTTTAATCCATAAAGGTTTTTTCTTCCCCAAAGATCGCTATATCCCATACAGCGCTATCACCGATGTTAAGGATGACCGCGTGCACCTCTCGCTGAGCGCAGCCGAAGTCCAGGAGAAGGAATGGGACAAACGGCCCGATTACGAGGATCATTTAGGCGATCCTCTCCAGTTGTTCTATGATCGCGGCCATGGAATACACGATCCCTTCGACGAAACCAATCCCGATGCGCCATAAGCGCTCTTTAGCGCGGTACGCATCGATCAATTTTTATTCATTATTCTTTAACTTTTCTCAATTTTTTAGAGGCTGTCAGGTGCTCGGCGTCCTGCCCTTGCCAGGTCTTCGCGCGGCTCCGCCGCGCAATATACCATCCAGAAGGCGAGCGCCACAGGCGCGAGGACGCAATTGTACCGCCAATCAAACACATTCTTAACACAAGAGAAGATACGGTTACAACCTGATTTTATCTACGGTAATCACCCGATGCTATGGCCTTAGCCGCTCTTATACAATAGAGGGGAAAATAAGAGCATGGACACGTATACAGGCACACGGTGTCAATCATCAATCCGCCTGTGAACTGACCACGAGGCCATAGGAGACCGACGCTGATTCTGTCGGTAAGTTTCCTGAAAGGGAGCGTGGAATTCATGGCAATTATCAATTCTGTTAGAGATGAACAGAGCGCCCTGTTAGCCGCGCAGACTGTTACCAGGGAGCGCTTTTCGCCTGGCAATGCATCGGGCTTCGCCGGGGAAGCGGGGCGATCATACGCCAAAGGCAGGCCCGAGCGCACTACCGAGCCTCTTGTCGCATTAGATGAGACAATAGACGAGATTGTCGACACTGACTCTCTACTTGACCGCATCGATGATGAAGACGATAGTGAGATCGATGCGCTGGAGGAAGATGATGTTGTGACGGTTCATACCGGGCGCTCCGCCACAGCAGGCGCAAAGCAGGCAACGGGTTCTGAGGATGCTTTTCAGAGCTATCTGCGTGATATTCGTGGCCTCGGGCTGCTAACGCATGCGGAAGAGATCGAACTGGCACAGCGCGCAGCTTCCGGCGATGAGATGGCGCGCCGCAAGTTGATCGAGTCAAACCTGCGCCTGGTTATCGCCATCGCGCGCCGCTATACCAGCACCGGCGTCCCCCTGATCGATCTTATCCAGGAGGGAAACCTGGGGCTGATGCGCGCGGCTGAGAAGTTCGACTACCAGCGTGGATGCCACTTCGGAACATATGCCACATGGTGGATCCGCCAGGCGGTGAGCCGCGCCGCCGGGGAGCAATCGCGCCTGATCCACTTACCGGAGCATGTCGCCACGCGCCTGCGCAAAGTGCGGCGTATCGCGGCGCAGCTCTCGCAGGAGAATGGCCTTGATCCCCTGCCCGAGCAGATCGCGGAGGCATGCCATATCGATGTCAACGAAGTCGTGGATCTGCTGGGAGTGATCGAACAGCCCGTTTCGCTCGATGCGCCCGTAGATGAAGAGGCCCGTTACTCACTGGCCGATACTCTGGAAGATAGTACCACTCCCGCTCCCGCTGAAACCGCCTCACAACACCTGCTCGGCGAAGAACTCCACCGCGCTTTAGCCCTGCTCACTCCCCGCGAACGCGCCGTAATCACGCTGCGCTACGGCATAGGAGATGGGCGCAGCCGCACCCTGCTCGAAGTCGGCAAGGAACTGGGCATTTCGCGCGAGCGTGTACGCCAGCTCGAAGTGGTCGCGCTGATGAAGCTGCGCGGCATTAGCGGCAATGCGACGCTGCGCGAGTGCGTATAAAATAATGTGACATAAATATGCCGCAGGCGGCGCCTGCGGCATATTTATGTCACATTACGGTCTCTCTTTCCCCGGTACCAGGCATCTCGACTCCCTCGCGGCATAGTGCTATACTACCCTACGGTTGCATGTGACATCATCGAGAGGAAACGTATGGATACCAGGACCGATCATACAGCGGAGGTTGACCTGGCCGACCAGCCCCGAACAACGCCCAACGCTGCCGCACATCATTCATGGCGCTTCATGTCTGCGTTTGATGTTCTCCTCACCTGCGCACTGGCGCTCGCCGCCATTGTTCCGCGCATTATTCTCGCCATGCAGCTTGATCTCGTCACCGACGAGGTAGTCTATATCCAGGCAGGTAAGGTATATCTGCCGCTGCTGCGACACCTCGAAATTGGAGCGAAGGGGTGGAGCTACAATTACGAGCATCCTCCCTTTGTGAAATTGCTGATCGGGCTGATGATCTACAGGAATGCTGCGCTCGGTCATCCGATCAGTGAACTGCTGGCGGCACGTATCCCCAGTATCTTTTTTGGCACACTGCTTGTCGTCGCCGTTTACTGGCTGGGCCGCATCCCTTTCGGGCGCATCATCGCCTGCGCCGCTGCCCTCTGCCTCGCCTTCAGCCCCTGGCTGGTCTATTTCAGCGGGCTGGCCTATCTCGATACGACGATGACCGCGCTGATTAGCATAGCCTATCTGCTGCTCTGGCCTGCCATCAGGCGGCCCTGGCTCTACCTGCTCGTCGCTATACTGGTCGGCCTGGCCGGCGCCAGCAAGTACCCCGCCGCTCTGGCCCTGCCCGGCTTCATCCTGTTCACCGCCTACTATTTCTTCGTGATCCGGTTCTATCTTCCTCCTGAACAACGGCCCGCCATACCCTGGCTCTGGTGGATAGGCGCGCTCATCCTGGCTCCGCTGACCTTCCTGGCCGCCGATCCGGCGATCTGGCCTCATCCCATCGCCCTGTTACAGCACAGCTTTCGCTTTGAGGAACTGCACTCGGCCAACGGGCATCTGACCTTCTTTGCCGGTCAGGCCAGAGTGCATATGCCGCAATGGACGATCTTCTATACCCTCTTCGTCAAAGTGAGCGCTTTTGTAACGCTGCCGGCTATCTTTTTCCTGTTCTTCGCCCTGGTACAACTGGCGCGTTTTCACCTGCGCGCCCCCGGCATACATATCCGCGACGCAGCCGCCATCGCCTTTCTCTTTATCTGGCTCGTTTGCATTCTCGCGGCATTCAGCCGGCTCAATATCGTCGTTGGCACGCACTATTTTCTGCCCGCAGCCGCTCCTCTGGCGCTGGCCGGAGCTTTCGGCCTGGCGATTATCCTGCGCGCCTGCTTCGGCTTCCTACCGGTTATCATACGGAGACTGGCGCCGGCACCAGCGACAGGAGCGCCCGATACAGCAGCATCACCAGCGAGCGGTGAGAGCAAGAAAAGCGCGTTTAACCCGCGCTCCGCAGCGGTATGCACGCTCCTGATCGCCGCGCTCGCCATTCCGCATCTCATCGGCCTGGTAACAATCCCGCAGGCAGAGGGTTATGCCAGCGAATTCTTCCACGGAGAGGACAGCGCGCTCCAGGTTGCCTATCCCGGCTATCGTGAGGCTGTGCAATGGCTGGCCGCGCACACCCATCAACCCGCCCGCGTCGGCCTGGTCGCGCTCCCCGACACGCTGGGGCAGAAGAACGCTGCAACATCCTGGTACTATTACAACCGCGACCTGCCGGCAAGGTTACAGTTGACAGAGGCCCACCCCGATGACTACAATTTCCCATACGACTATCTTGTGTGGCCGATGCACCTGATCCAGCGCGGCTATGCCATTCCTGCTGCATGGCGTTCTAAAGTCGTGTATGTTGTTATGGGCGGCGCTACTGTATATTGCTATGTCCTGGCACGCAACCCGGCCACCGTTTCCCAATAATACAGTGCTCGCGCGGCTGCACCTCATAACGGATAGACACGAGGGTGGGACACAGCCGCCAGGCGTCTTCGCCCTCTCCCATCGGGCCTTCGCGCAGCGAAGCCCCTTAACCGATAGATGGGAGGAGGGGACACAGCCGCCAGGCGTCTTCGCCCTCTCCCATCGGACCTTCGCGCAGCGAAGCCCCTTAACCGATAGATGGGAGGGTGGGACACAGCCGCGAAGCGGCTGTGTCCCACCCTCCCATCTATCCCGCGAGCGCCGCAGGCGCGAGCACACAAATAGAAAGATTGTATTAATCACTCTCTAATGACTTTGAGATAAGATAGAGCGTGATAAAACCGCGAGAACCACCTGAGTGAGATATAAATTATGAAGCGTACCCCGTATCGCGAAATTCTATGGTTATTCATCATCACACGGCTTCTGCTGGTGATAGTCACATATTTCGGCTATATCCTGTTTACGGCGGCCAATTATACAAGCACACCCGTCAACGTAGCAGGCTTACTTACCTCCTGGAATCACTGGGACGCCGCCAATTACGTCCGCATCGCACAGTACGGCTACCAGTCGCGTTTCGATCTCGCCTTCTTCCCGCTCTTCCCGCTGATGATCTCGCTTATCGCACATGTGCTGGGAAGCTGGAGCTACCTGCTCGCTGGCACATTGATTAGCAATGGGGCCTTGCTCGCCGCGTTATTTGTCATTTACCAGCTCGCCGCCGATGTGGCCGGCGATGAGGTCGCACACCGGACGCTGCTATATTTATGCATCTTTCCTACAGCACTTTTCTTCTTCGCCGCCTACAACGAATCGCTCTTCATCTTGCTGACAGCAGGGGCTTTTCTGGCGATGCGGAGACAACGCTGGTGGCTGGTAGGCATACTCGGCTTCTTCGCCGCATTGACGCGCGCAGCCGGCGTTCTGCTGGTCGTGCC
>DATGLE010000168.1:0-89987 GCA_035294325.1 Ktedonobacteraceae bacterium
GCCCTGGGGATGATGACCGCGCCCTTACGAAATTTTGGAGCTTCTGGTAATATATCCCTGACATCTCTTTGCTGAGTCGTTGTAGCTCTATTTAACGTAATAAGGAATGTAGCTGTGGATATTGAACCTGAAAACAGCCTCAGGAGATACGCCGTGCCAGGAAAGTATCACGCGCGAGACAGATTTGCAGGACATCGTGTGGTCACGATTGGAGGAGGTTCAGGAACATTCTCGTTTCTTTCCCATTTAAAAAAGTATCCCTTTACCATTACCGCTGTGGTGAACATGTCGGACAGCGGGGGCAGTTCGCGCCGGCTCATGGACGAATTCCGCCGGCAGTTGCCGCTGGGGGATCTCCGCATGTCGCTGGTTGCTCTGGCGCGCAATGGAGCGCTGTGGCGCGAGATATTCATGCACCGCTTCGCCGAGGCGGAAGGCAGTGGTAACGAGCATAGCGGCGTGGGCGGCCATAGTCTGGGCAATCTCATCCTCAAAGGATTGCAGGACATTAACAGTGGCGACCTGCTGCTGGCGCTAGAGGACGCGCAGGAGTTGCTCGACACCGCGGGCAACGTCGTGCCCGTGACGCTGGCACAGACAACCATCTGCGCCGACCTGGAGGATGGCAGCACAATCTGCGGCGAAACCGATATCGACACCAGGGGAAAAAATCATCCAGGGCCGCTCTCACCCATCACGCGCCTGCGTCTGATGCCCGAGGACGCCCCGGCCTGCGGGCAGGCGGTGCGGGCCATACGCCGCGCCAACACGATCATTATTGGTCCCGGCGACCTCTATACCAGCCTCATCCCTAATCTCCTGGTACGTGACGTAGCCCGCGCCGTGCGCGAATCGGAAGCCGAGAAAGTATATGTCTGTAACCTGATGACCAAACACGGTGAAACCGACGGTTATGCCGCCTCCGATTTCGTGAACGAGATCCACCGCTACCTGGGCGCGCGCGTTGATCGCGTGATCGTCAACAACGGGCAATACGCACCTGACGTGCTAAAAATGTATCAGGAGGAACAAAGCGAACCGGTAGAACCTGATCGCTCGCGCCTGGAGCGGCTCGTGCCCAATATTGTCATCGAGCGTCTGAATCTTGAAGACGATTCTCTGGCGCGTCACGATCCCGAACGTCTTGTGCGCGCTATTTTCCAGTATGATGCCTGACCAGTGCGCAGCCGCGCGCTTCATCGCGCTCCATCGGCCTGTGAAGGGATTGCACGGCGCGATAAAGCGCGCGGCTGCGCATATCGGGACATCTCCACAGGTCAGGAAATCAACGTAATCCTTTTGCAATCTGCTCGAATTCTTCGCGGGGAAACGCGCGCATTGTTTGCGTGCGCATACTGCCCTGTGCGATAGTGCCGAGGATGAGGCGCGCAGCAGTTTGATCGTCGGGTGCCTCGGTAATCACAATATAGTCAAACTGGCCCATGACTAAATAGAACCCCACCAGTCTCCCGCCCGCCTCTTTTACCGCCGCGTCAAAAGCTTGCAGGCGCTCAGGAGCATTTTTTGCCTCTCTCACCCCCTGCTCGGTCAGATTCACCAGGCTGATATAGGTCGGCATATACTCACCTCCGGCTTCATAGCTAAGCTTAGAGATCGCCCTACGGATGGTTCCAACTTATAGACCTCATTGTACACGCTGACCGGCGCGTGATACAAGTGGAAGTTTATAACTATACAGCTCCCCCTTTCCCAGACACCTCAGTGCCTGCGGCACTTCGCACAGGGTAGAGAGGGCCAGGGTGGCGCCGTTCGGCGCCACCCTGGCCCTCTCTACCCTGTGCGAACCGCTGGAGGCAGCAAGCTGGTCTGAGTAGTTACGGAATTTTCCAGTCAGCGCCGGCCCGCGAAAAGCCAGCCTTCGCCCAGGCCAGCCAGCGCGCCCGCCAGCAGGAACAACGCATTCTGCCCGGGATTCGTGGTATTAACCGTAAAGAGGCCGCTGGTGAGAAGAAGATAGACAAAAAGAGCAAGGACGACACCAATGTATGGACGCGCGAACCAGGTGATGATAACAAAGACGGGCGGATCGAAAGGACGAGACCGTGCCAGCGTGATAATACTGCTCATGCATCCGCCCAGCAGGCCATAGACCAGCACCGGCCAGGGGACCTCAAGGGGTGCGAAACTGGTCGTGAGCAGGGAACCGGCGAACCCTGATCCTTGCAGCACAGCAAAGATCAACACGACCAGTAAGACAAACAGGAGATAGGCGGCAAAGGCGACCAGCCAGGGGCTTTGCGGCACGGCCAGGGCCGGGATCTTCCTCGCGGGGAGCCGGGGTGTCTCCTCAGTTTTCGGTCCCTTGAAGATTGGGATTGGTTCCGTATTCTGCTCGACGCGCGTTTTCGTCGTTACGAACTCGCGTGCTGGCGCCATGGTGGTTACAGAGGCGGAGCGCGGGGTATATTTGCTCACATAGTGATCCGGCAGCCTTTGTTTCCTGGCGATTGTCGCGAGTTGCTGCATGAACTGGGCGCTGCTCCCTCCCTGTGTGCCAGAAAACGGGCGTAGTCGCTGCCGCGTCGCATCGGTAGCGATATAGGTTATGCAGGTAACTTCGCGATCACGGAATGTCTCACGCACCATCGCTTTTACCGGTCTGAACAGGTTCTGTGGAGAGGCCGCCGAATGGGCGCTATCCAGCAGTGACGGTTCGCCGTCGGCATGCTCATGCAGGCGGCGGGGGATGCGATAAAGAACGCCCCATACCTCGGCTTCGGGATCGGAACCGGGCATAAGTGTAGCTATGGTGCGGCCTCCACCCCCCGGCTCGCCAGGCGCCCCAACTTCTCCGATCACAACGCTGTAACCTTTCAACACAGCAGGTCCGTACAACAGCGCCAGCCCGCCAAGGCGCTCGGGGCTATTTAGCAGCGCGCTGTCCATCTCCAGCCCATATTCAAAAAGCCAGAGGAACTCTCGCTTCTCCTCCACAGCCCGCTTTGCCCTATCGAGACCATGTGCCGCCTGCGCAGGCTGCGATGCTGTGGAGGCAGCACTACCGGGCATCTCTTCTTCCTCTCCTTCTCCTATCTCCTCCGGCAGAGGCGGCGCGGATGGAGCTGTGGCAGGGAAAGACGGCGCGGCCCCTGGATCCTCCTGCCGTACTCCCTGCTGGATTTTCAGTGCCTGGGCGCTGATAGCCTGCATGGCCTCAAAAGATAGTGGTCGTGGCGTACTGCTGCGCACAATAGGGACGCCGGGAGCAACTTCCCTGACCTCCTGCGGCTCCTGCGTTACCGGTGATTTCATTGCCTCTCTGCATCCCTCATCCATATGATATTGCTGTCGCTGATTATTCTCCACTGCTCTCTCCTTGCATCCATACCAGATCCAGTCAGACAGCCCGACGCGCAGGTTTGTAGGCGCCTGTGGCGCATCCGATGAGGGAGAGGAGTTTGCGGCGCTGTGCCCGCAGACTCCTCTCTCTGGCGGACCGCGCATCGGTGAGCCATCGGGAGGACCTCCACCTGGCCTTAATAAGGATAATTTTAACCCGGATCTGATATTTCCTACCCCTCACGAACGCACCGGGTGAAACAACAACTTCCTATCAAGTCAGGATACTCGATCAGTCCCTTTCACCAAATGAATAGGACCTGTAGGGTAGCCGGGAAGCAGAGAAGGACAGGGCTACCCCTTAAACAGGCGGGACTCGTTGTCCTTCGCCTGATCGGCTATAGCCTCGATCTCTTGCCGCGACAGCACGCCGTGCTCCGTAATGAGCTTACCAACCAGTTCAGACGGTGTATGGTCAAAGTAGAAGTTACGGACGGTGATCCCTGGCGGGGACTGCGGCCAGACTTCCGTGCTCTCCTTTTCCTCCAGCCAGGAAAGGTCGCCCGACCAGCGCCGGGGAGAGATTTTGAGTGTCTCACATAGAACATAGAACGGGACGTTGTGCCCGCGCGCCGACCAGGCGAGCAGGGCAGTTCCCGCTTTATTGAGCACGCCGCCATCGGCCAGGACGCTATCAGCGCCAACGACCACCGCCTGGCAATCGGGCAGGAAGATATCGGCCTGCGCATCGGTAATCAATGTGATGGCAATGCCCTGCTTGCTCAATTCCTGCGCCGTCTCGCGGCCCTCGTAACGCGGTCGCCCCTCCAGCACGATCACACGCTCGATGCTCTGACGCCGGGCGAGCAAGACATCCAGCACGGTGCCAGAGATGCTGCACGTCATCAGGCGGCCATGCAGGTAAGGCTCCGCGTGCTGTGCGATACGCTGCGTGGCGGAATCGTAGTCTTGCAGGATGCTGCGCGCTCCCTGCGCGACAGCCGTCGCGTTATCCCCTGCCTGCATAACACGACCAACCGCGCTGGCGAGCGCAGCCATTGCCGGGCGCGCACGCGCCAGCGCACGTGCGGACCAGTACAACTGGCGCATGCGCTCGTCTTCCGGCGTTCCCTGCTCCTCGGCCAGATCGCGCAGGATAGAGACAGCTTCGCGCACCAGCCAGCGCGATCCATGTTCGCGATCATCACGCACCCGGGCAATACGCTGTTCAAGATCTTTCATCGTCTCTCTCCTCCGAGCGCCTGGGGCGCTCATCTGAGGGAGAGTGTTGTGCGCAAAGTGCGCTGCGCGCACTTTGCGCACAACACTCTCCCTTACTTGCGCGGCAGAGCCGCGCGAACGCTCTCTCAAAATATGTAACACGCGGCGATATGCAATGTTGAAATTGGCTGGCGATGATGTCAGCCAATTGGCGCTTGTCCCTTCTGGCTGTATTGGCTACACTTATATTTATATCATGTGGCATAACCACAAAAGGAGAATACTCCCCGGGCGCAGCCGCGCGCGAAAAGAGAGCGCCATCTTGATGGTCAACATTCATAGATCAATCCGGGAGGAAATGATGCGCCAGAACGCGACCAATCGCCAGCCATTACCATTGTTCACTGCCGCCATTCACTCTCTCATCAGGCTGGATCGCAGCAATGGCACCCCATTGTACAGGCAGATCTGCCATGCTCTGCGCGAAGCCATTCTCTCCGGCGAACTTGCCGAGGGGACGCGCCTGCCAACCGAGCGCGCGCTGGCGCAAGAACTGGGAGTCAACCGTACTACGGTAATGAACGCCTACAACGAACTCGCCAGCGAAGGGCTGATCGAAGGTCACGTCGGGCGTGGGACGCTGGTAAAACGCAGCTATTTCAGCCCGGAGGAGCAGGCTGAACCCGCGACTCCCACCTGGCTCTTCGGGCTGGCGAGCAGCGAAGAGGCCACGCTTGGCCCCGACGCCCGCGTCCTGAGCGAACTGGCCTCAATGGGCGAGCGCAAAGAAGTCATCTCCTTCGCCGCCGCAGCCCCGGCGCCCGATCTCCTGCCAGTACAGGAACTGCACTCTATAATCGCCGATGGGCTGGTTTCCGCGTCCCAGAGTATCCTGGGCTACTGCCCCGTTGAGGGCTTGCAGAGCCTGAGACGCGGTATCGCAGCCTGGATGCGCACACGCGGCGTCCCCGTCGACCTCCAGCATATTCTGATTCTTTCGGGTTCAACGCAGGGGATCGGTCTCATCGCGCGCTGCCTGCTCAATCCGGGCGATGAGGTGGTAGTAGAAGTACCGACATACCTGGGCGCCGTCCAGACGTTTCGCGCCCTGGGAGCCAGAGTGATCGGCGTGCCCATCGATAACGAAGGTATGCGCGTTGACCTGCTCGAAGCGATCCTGGCCCGCCGCAGTCCGCGTTTCATCTATACGCTGCCGACTTTCCAGAATCCGACGGGCGCGGTAATGTCACAGCAGCGCCGGCGCCGGCTCCTGCTGCTCGCGCGGCGCTACCAGGTGCCGATACTGGAGGACGATCCCTATGGGGAGATCTACTTTGGGGACCGGGGGCCGCAGCCACTGAAGGCCCTCGATACGCGGGGCTATGTGCTCTATCTCAGCACCTTTTCTAAGATCCTGGCTCCCGGCCTGCGCGTGGCATGGCTGGCGGCCCCAGAGCCAATGATCGCGCGCCTCTCCCTTCACAAGCAGGTCTTCGACCTCAATACCAACGCGCTCGGACAATGGGTGGTTTCAGAGCTATTACAGCGTGGCCTGCTGGAGGACCACCTGGCACTGCTGCGCCAGCGCTACCGGCAGAAGCGCGATATCATGCTGCAAGCGATCAGCGACTACTGGCCCGAAAATGTGCGTGTGAATCGTCCGAGCGGAGGGTTTCATCTCTGGTGCCGCCTCCCCGGGGACATGCGCGCCCGCACGCTCCTACGCGAAGCGGCGCAGGAGCAGGTTGCCTTCGTTATCGGCGAGCCATTTCACATCGATGGCGGCGGCCACCAGTATATACGCCTGAGCTACGCCTCCCCGCAGGAGTCCGAGATTGAAGAGGGAATCCGGCGCATCGGCAGCGCAATGCAGCGCATCCTGGCGCGGCGCACCTCAAGAGACGAGCGCGCTTCGCCCCGCCTCGAACGCATCCCGGTGGTCTAGACTTTCAGCCTCTCAGACTCACATAATAGCGCAGCCAGTGATAGGCGGGGATGATGACGCAGGCAATGGCGATGCCATAGACCAGGAACGGCCACCAGGCAGCAGTTGTCGGTAAAATATGTGGCAGGTCGTCGTCCTGCAAGATCAATTGTGCAGCCGTCACTACCAGCACGGTAGCGGCAACCAGGATCAGCCAGGGCAGCCGCCCGATGAGATGGGCGATGATCGCGCTGCCGACCAGCAGCAGCGCAATGCTCAGCAGCAGTCCGATAACCAGCAGCACCGGATTACGCTGCGCCAGCGCGCCAATAGCCACGATGTTATCCAGGCTGGTCGTCAGATCGGCCAGGAGAATGGTGAGCATCGCGGTGAGCAGTTGATGCTTCTCCAGCACGCGTGCCAGCCCGCTTTGCTGGAAGAGCTTACTTGCGTGATTCGCATCGGCGCCCGGTTTCGCTTCGCCGTGTTCCGAGAGCAGGCGAGCAGTGATAAACAGCAGCACAATGCCGCCTATTGCCTGCACATAAGCAATCTGGAGCAGCAGTGTGACGGCGTAGGTGAGACCGATGCGGATCAAGATAGCGCCGCCTCCGCCTACAACGAAGGCCAGCCAGCGCGAGCCAGGCTCGATGGTAGCAGCGACGGTGCCGATGACCAGCGCATTGTCGCCGCTCAGCACAAGGTTGACAAAAATAATAGCTCCCAGTATACCAATCCAATCGGGCATTATCCCTCCTTATCTTAGGCGCGCATAAGATGCTCAAGCGGCTTCTCGTCGAGTAGCCACGCGCGTATCAGGCCAACTGGTATGCGATAGCGCGCGCGCTCGGCCCCCCTGGCCGCCGTGTTACCGGATACGCGCTCGATGACATCAGCCTCCTCCAGCGCTCTGAGGTTCGCCAGCAGATGCTCACGCCTGCCTGGCAGGCGATACTCTCGATAGATCTCTTCTATTTCAACGAGCGAGATGGCCCGCCCCTCATCTTTGCCCCCTGCTGCTATGACCGCCAGCGTAACACGCTCATCCGGCTCTATCTGCTCCCAGATCCAGTTAAAGTGGTAGTGCCCGGTCTGCATCACCTCGCGCAACACCACGTTGACATCGTTGATCGTGGCATAGCTCTTGCGCTGATCGTTGCAGTGCTCGACAAGCGAGCGGCAGATGAGATGGATCAGGTAGGGCTGATCGCCGGTCAGTTGCCGGATCTTATCCACCGCATACGGCTCGTATTCCAGATAGCCCGCTACCGGCTGTTCGATCAGCGCCCGCGCGCTCGGCGCGCTTAGTTTGGAGAGCTTGTAGTGGCGAGCGATATTAAAGAAGACCGACCAGTAGCTTCTGGTAAGCTGCTCAATTTTGTGCGTGCCGGAAAGGAGAACATCGAGCGAAGGGCTGTGCTGCATCAGGCTGCGCAGGTAGCCGAAAATCTCAGGCTCCAGGCGCTTCTCCGCCACCAGGCTCTCCAGCACCTCGAACTCGTCGATCAGCAGCACGAGCTTGCGCCCCCGCAAGGTCGCTTCGATATCTTCCAGAAAGCGGCTAAAGGAGAACGTCGGATCGATCTCAAAATCCTTCCGCTCCGGCTGGAGAACTTCCATTCCATGCTTCAGCATGCTTTTATACATAGCAAAGGCGATATTGTACAGAAATTTTCCAATGGTGATACCATACGCCTGCTGCTGCATATCGATAAGAATGGGAATATGAGGATCAAGCGCACTCGCATTCACGAGGTGGTGCAGCAGCGTTGTTTTGCCGGAGCGCCGCTGCCCATAGAGGATAATGACGGTTTTTGCCGTGGCGCGTGCCAGGTTATCGCGCAGAAACGCGATGTCCTCCTCACGGCCATAGAACATCCTGCTGTCGAGCGCGGGCGTTCCGGTTGAGTAGGGGTTAGGAACAGGGCGGAACTGGTGTGGCAGGGGCTGGAGTTCGAGCCGTTCGCAGATGGAGAGCATCTTGAGGTCGGCCCAGGCATCGTCGTAGACAACCTCAAAGATCAGGTCCAGCGCGCCGGCGGTGGTGTGCGGCCTGATAGAAAACTCGGCCAGCGCCTCCTCCTGCGAAAAAATCATCTCGGTCTCGAACGAATTGTTGCCCGCAGCGACAAAATCATCGCTATGCAGCAGCGAGACTTTGACGTTGCTGGCAGCGCTGCGTCCCACGTTGCGTATCCTCAGCCAGAGGCCAACCTGCTCTTCGTATCGTGCACGCTTTGTCTGCAATTCTACCCGCAGTTCCGCTGTGCCGCGCAATTCGTTAAGCTGCGCCCTGACGATAGCCTGCCAGCGATTGAGCAGTAGTTCAAAGATGCGGGCATCGGGAAGGTGCAGCATGCCGGCGCCTGCCAGCGATGCCGCGTACTCGCGCTCGACGAACTTATGCATGGCCTCGATAGCCGCGCTCGCTTCCAGCAGGCTCGCCAATCGATCATTGAGATCAGCGCGGCGCAGGAAGATGCGCAGGATACGCGTGATAGCGCTCAGGCGATTGCAGATGCGGGCCGTTACCAGCAGATGTTCCGAGGCACCGGGCTGTTCAGCAGCGAATTTACTTTGATAATGCGCGATATCTTCGACGGTGTGCAGCATGAGGATCTGGCGCAGGTTGTCATAGATCAGCCAGGTCTCGGCGCCTTGCAGCAGCGATTTCGTCTCTTCCAGCGCTCTGACTGCCTGCTCAACGCGCTCGAGCATGTTTTCCTCATTCAGCCCGGCAAGCAGGCCGACCAGAGCTTGCAGGGTTTGCCGCACGATGGTGGTCTCCGCACTACTGGCGATGTGCCGCAAGATCGCAGGCTGGATACCGGCGGTAATACACTCGTAGAGCCGGGGAATGAGATCACCGTAATGCTGATCCAGAAAATGGGCCAGCGAGCGCCCCGCCTCCTGCCTGATCCACTCCGATTCGGGATCGAGGGCCAGACTGAGCAGCAATCTGAAAATATTCTCTTTGTACTTCTCGTGAGGCAGGTCAAGCAGGTGATGCAGCTTACGCACAACGGCGCGCCGCACGAAGCGGTCGATATTGTGCGAGAAGCCATTGAGGTACTCGAAGGCCAGCGCCCAATCGCTTTTCACCAGCAGGTGAATATGCTCCACGAAGGCGAGGCGCACATCCTGCGCTGCATCCATCGAGAGCTGGTCGAGGAGCTGGGGCGCACGCGGCGGGTTGATAGCATAGCGAACCATGACGCTGCGGATAAGCGCTTTACGGACCTCGGCTGAGCTATCTTTGACGAATTCCGCGAGCCGCTCAAAGTCCTGAGCTGTACATTCGACCTGCTCGGCCCATTTACGCAGCGCGAAGGCGCGCAGCAGCGCATCGTGATGTTGTAAGAGGCTTTCTACCAGATCGCGGGCCGATTGGCGCTCACACAGCGCGAGCCAGCATTGTTCGATGAGCAGTCGCACCTGCTGCTGGTCCACGACGCCGAGTAGATCCAGTTGATCTTCCGCCCCGACGGCGATCTCCATATGCTTATCGTCGTCGATGTCCTCCACGCGCACAACACGAATGCGATCACTGGCCTGGTACGTCCACAGCAGGTCGCCCTCGCGGCTCAGCACATAGAGATTGCCATCGCCGCAGCCGATAAGCGCCTCGTTTTTGCCGTCCTGGTCTATATCGGCGACCTCGACGGCCAGCACGCGATGAGGGAAGAAGTAGCGCCATTTGAGATGGCCCTGGCTATTGAGGACATAGAGGTTACGGCTCTCCGAGCCTACCAGGATCTCGACGGCATCATCGCCATCGATGTCCTTGATGCAAATAGCGCGCACGCGATCCTGCGTCTGGTACTCCCACAGAAGCGCGCCGCCGCGCGTGTAGGCATAGACGGTATTCTCCAGGCTGCCAGCGATGATCTCCGGGCCGCCCTCCTCTTTGGAGTTGTACGCATGCACGATCTTGATGCCCTGGGGCGTGTCGATGGTCCTGAATGGCGCGCTGAGGTTGCTGCCATAGAGATAGAGCTTTTTGTCTTCCGAGCCAACAATGATTTCAACCGGTCCCTGCCTGGTCGGAGCGGTGACGTAGAGGCAGGAGATCCAGTCGTCGATATACTGCGAGCGCTTGATCTGCTT
This sequence comes from Ktedonobacteraceae bacterium, assembly GCA_035294325.1. Lineage (GTDB taxonomy): Bacteria > Chloroflexota > Ktedonobacteria > Ktedonobacterales > Ktedonobacteraceae > DATGLE01. The sequence continues at coordinate 10,553 of DATGLE010000168.1, forward strand.
TTTCGCCCCGCTCATGACGTAGATGCGATGATCCGAGGAACAGGCCAGAATCTCCTGCCAGCGGCTGTGATCGACGTAGCCCGTTTGCACCGCCAGGATCTGGCCCGGCAGGCGAAAAGACCAGAGCGAGCGCCCGGCGGCATTCAACGCCTGTATGCTGCCCGCAATCGTTCCCAGCACGATTTCGCGCCTCTGATCGCCGGCAATATCCCCGAAGTAGAGGGCGCGCACATGCTCGATATTCTCTTTGCGCCAGAGCATCTGCACTCTCTGTCGCTCCAGCCGCAGCAGTATGGCGAGGGCCTGCGTATACGCCCCCTCTTCCAGCAGGCGCCCGGCATGGTCCATCGTGACCTGCCTGAGCGTGGCAGGCCGGCGGATATCGCCGCCGACGATATCCTGGAGCAAGGCGCTCTCCTCCGGCAAGAGATCGTTCAGGTCGTCGAGCGCGGGCCTGGCGAGCGCCTGGTAAGCATGGCGGATCTTACCAGCCAGGTGCCTGCTCAGACGCAGGCGCAGAGCGTGTATGCGGTCATCATCGCCGCCGGCCAGAATCTCGACAATACCATCGTTATTAAAATCGAGCGCGTAAAGACTGAAAACCCGGTATCCCAGGTAATGCCGCCAGAGCAGATAACCACGCTCGTCGAGCACGTAGAGGTGCTTATCCTCCGCACCTGCAATGATCTCATGGTGTCCATCACCATCGATATCAACGACGTGCAGGCAGAGCAGCCGGTTGGGAAAGGGATGATGCCACTTCTCTTGCAGGTCCGGGGTGAAAGCTGTGAGGTCTTTGCTATCGGTCCCAACCAGGATCTCCACCCGCCCATCCTGGTCGAGATCGCAGGCGTAGAGCGTGAGGATCTGGAGACCGATAAAGCGCCGACCAGTGCAGTTGCCCTGGCTATCCAGCACATAAAGGTGCTGATCTCCAGATCCGGCAAGGATCTCCGGCTGCCCGTCGCCATCGATATCATAGCAGCAGACGGCGCGCACCCATCCCTGCGTGGCGAAGGTCCAGCGCAGCGCGCGGCTCTCGTAGTCGAGCGCATAGACGCAGCGATCTTCCGAGCCGATGACAATGCTGCGGGGCTGATCGCTGCCCCGCACGATCTGGCGAATAACATGTTTGCTGCTATGCCAGTACGCGGTGATCTCCTTCCGCGGATCGAGCGCGATCCCGCTTTCCTTATCGAAGGCATGGAGACTGCCATCACGCCCAACGGTGCGGCCATCTTTGTCGAAGGCGTACACCTTGCCATCGCGCGTGCCCACCACGACGCGCGCGTGCCCATCCGAGGCGGAGAGGCCCGTAACTGCGCCCACCCACGATTTGCTGCCCACAATGCGCCGCCAGCGCACATCGCCGCCTTTACTGAGGACATAGACGCGCCCATCGCGCGAGCCGGCGATGATTTCGATGTCGCCATCATTATCGATATCGGCGGCATGGACGCTGCTCACCCAGTTCTTGGCCTTATACGACCAGAGGTCAGAGACGACGGTCAGGCCGAGCCGGAGAGCGTCGCGCAATTCTGTCAGGGCGGTAGACTCCACAGATGTATCCCTCTTAATGCAGATGTTCGCGCGGCGGAGCCGCGCGAAGAATACAATTTCAATTGTGAAAGATGCGCTGCGCGCATCTTTCACAATTGAAATTGTATAATGCGAGCACCGCAGGCGCGAGCAGGTGAGCGTATCAAAAAATCAGATATCCTTTTCTAAGGGTAGCATTTTCTGTGTGACAGAGTGTGACAAAAATGTGCCATAGGACATACACTCGGAGGCGATGGGAAGCGGAAGGAAGACAGCGCTGGCACAAATCTGTCATGCAGAGGCAGAGGTGAAAAGATATAATAAAAAGCAGGCGATCAAGGTTAAGGCTCCAGGAGGGCATAATGGAAACCAGGCTACTCAACCCCTATCACGATCTGGCAGCGGTTCGCGACCCGGCCATGTTCTTCGGGCGCGGCCAGCTCTTGCGGCGCCTCTACTCGGCAATAGCCTACCAGCAGTGCGTCTCACTGGTAGGAGCGCGGCATATGGGCAAAACCTCTGTGCTCTACTGCCTGCGCCTCCCGCAGGTGCAGCAGCGCTTCGCCTTCGATCTGAGTCGCCATATTCTGGTATTTATCGACCTGCGCCTGCAAAAGACGCGCGCGGATTTCTTCGCCGCTGTCAGCAAGCAGATCATCGTCCAGGGACGGGGCAGGTTAACATTCACGCTTCCCACCGATGGAGACGGCGAGGATACGTTCAGCAATGTGCTGGATGCCGCCGAGGAGCAAGGACTGCACCCGGTCCTGCTCATGGACGCCTTCGACAATGTAGCCCGCAATCAGGAGTTTGACCTGGACTTCTTCGGCTTCCTGCGCGCACAGGCCACTATAGGGAAGGTCTCCTATATCACGGCCTCCATTGCTCCGCTCTACGAAGTCTGTCACCGTGGGATACGCGGCTCGCCATTCTTCAACATTTTCAGTACCTTCATGCTTGAGCCACTGAGCGAGGAGGAGGCGCGCGAACTGGTGCAGGTGCCGGCGCACAGGGCCGGTCTCTCCTTCACCGAAGAGGAAACGACCTGGATTCTCAGGCTGGCCGGGCGCCATCCCTTCTTCATCCAGCGCGTGTGCTACTTCCTCTTTGAGGAGAAATGTTTGAATGGCTCCGCGCAAATCGATTTCAGGAACGTCAAGAGCCAGGCGTATCATGAGCTGCTGCCGCATTTCGAGGATGCCTGGGAGCGCACAAAGCCGGAGGAGCAGGAAATGCTCAAGTACGAGGCGCAGCGCAAGGAGGGCCGGCAGCGCGCCCTGCCCGAACTCAGCGAGAGCAGCCTCTTCCGCAAGTTTGTGCGCGACAAGTGCGATATCCACCTCTTCCACATGACACAGGAGGAGGTAGAGAGCGTGCTTGATAAACTCGACGATGCCCAGGCGCTGGGAGAGAGTGACCTGCGGCACCTGAACATCGTCACGGCGCGCACGAGGAAGAACGCTCCGCTCTCGACGATTGAAAGAGGGATGATCGTTCGCGCGGTTCTCACCGAGGCGTTTGAGCGCATGAGCGGCAACGGCGTGCGCAAAGACTCGGCCCCCGACTGGCGCCTCTACAACATCCTCTATTATCGATACTTCAAGAATCATCTAAAAAACGAGCAGATCGCCGCACGTCTGGAGTTTACCAGCACACGACAATACTTCCGCGAGCGTAACAAAGCTATCGGGGCGCTCTTCCATATCCTGTGCGAGATGGAGGCAGAGGCACATGGCAAAGAAGATGAGTAATCCCCCGGTGCCTGTACTGGCGAGCGCCTGCGGCGCTCGCCTTATATATTGCGATGAGGGCCAGGTGCATTGCACCTGGCCCTCATCGCAATATATACCCGGTGTAACGATGCCGCGCGACATCAGGCAAGCAAGATTGTCTGATCCTGGATATTCCATCGCAATATATACCTGGTGTAACGATGCCGCGCGACTGCTCAGCCAGAGAGGGAGAGGGCTGCTTATTGTTACTGTCTGGCACGCTATGCTATAATCTGCAAAGGAAGGTATAACCAGGTCGGAACGGGGGCAAAAACCCGGCCGGGGATTATTAAGTACATCCCTGCTCCACATGCCAGCACTTTTCCCTAGCATAGATATACCCGGCACTGGATGTCCAGGAAAGGACGTTAAAATGATTGATCCCGATAGAGAAATGGAAGAGCGGTACCGGTCGATCACGGTAACGCCAGACTGGTACCAGACGAATATTCCCTGCCAGGTTGGATGTCCTGCCCACACGGACGTTTCTACCTACATTGGCTTAATTTCGCAGGCTCGTTTCGACGAGGCATATCTACTGAACCGCAAAGCCAACGTCGTTCCCGGCGTGCTGGGGCGCACCTGTGCGCGTCCCTGCGAACCCGTCTGTCGCCGCAACAAAATCGATGGCAAGCCGATAGCCATCTGCTGGTTGAAGCGAGCCGCCGCGGACCATCGCGAGTTTCGTCATCATGCCGAGCGGCCACCCATAACCAGAGATAAGAAAGTCGCGATTGTGGGCGCCGGCTCGGCTGGACTGGCCTGCGCGCGCGACCTGCGCGAAATGGGCTATCCCGTCACCATTTATGAGCAATACCCCACCGGCGGCGGCGTCATGGTCAACGGCATCCCCATCTGGCGCCTGCCGCGCGACGTTACGCGCGAAGAGTGCGACGAATACATGGCAGATCTTGGCGTCGAGGTCAAGTACAATACCAGGGTTGGGCGCGATGTCAAGCTTACCGATCTGCTCAAGGAATATGACGCCGTGTATCTGGCCGCCGGGTGCTACATCCCCAACCCGATGACCGGCCCCGATGGCAAGATCATCCCCGGCGCCGATCTCAAAGGCGTTGAGGACGGCATCCGGCTCCTTGAGAAAACCAACTACGGTGAGCCGGCATATATCGGCAAACGCGTGGCGGTGCTTGGCGCTGGCTTCACTGCGATGGACTGCTGCCGCACCTCCATCCGCTTCGGCGCCGAGAAGGTCTACGTCATGTATCGCCGTTCACAGGAAGAGCAGCCATCCGACGAGTACGAAGTCGATGAGGCGACACTGGAGCACGTCGAATTCCAATACCTGGTCACGCAGGTCGCCGTGCTGAGCAAGGATGGCGTGCATGCCAGCGGCGTGCGCTTCATACGCAACAAGCTGGGCGACCCGGATGCCAGTGGCCGCCGCCGCCCGATCCCGATCCCCGGCAGCGAATTCGAAATCGAGGTCGATACCGTCATCCCCGCCTTCGGACAGTACAGCGATGGATCGTGGCTCCAGGCGGAAGAACTCGGCCTGGAGGTGAACAAGTATGGTATCCCCCTGGTCGATTACGAGACCTGGATGACGAGCTACCCCGGCCTCTTCGCCGGCGGCGACTATACCCAGGGATCGCGCAATCTGATCTCGGCCATCGCCGATGGCCGCGATGCTGCCGCCGCTATCAATCGCTATCTCGGCGGCGAGGACATACCGGCCGAGCCTGCCGAAGAGATCGAGTTGCCCGACTACCGCCGGGGCATGGTCGATAACTACGAGTCCATCCCTTTCCAGATGATACCCTCGCTGCCCCTGCACGAGCGCTACAGCAATACGCGCGAGGCCGAGACTGGCTATACACCGGAAGAGGCGGTCATCCAGGCACGGCGCTGCCTGCAATGCCAGTTGAATATCATGATCGATCCGTCGATCTGCATTCTCTGCTCTGGCTGCGTCGATATCTGCCCCTATGACTGCATCAGTATGGAGGGACTCTCGCGCGTGGTCAAGGGCGATCCTATGCACCAGGGAACAGAAACCTGGCGTGGCGGCGCCGACATGATTATCGATGAGGAGAAGTGCATCCGCTGCGGCCTGTGTATTGTTCGCTGCCCCACCGATGCAATATCGATGGTCCAATTCGAGGTCTCCAGCCCCAACCAGCGCTGGTCAGTCTCGAAGATCCCGATGCTCAATAGAGGCTAGAGCGCCAGCGAACACCTTCATCTCGCAGGGTGTTGCCCCGCCCAAAGAGGGGGTGTGCAGGCGGAGCCGCGCGCGGCTCCGCCTGCACACCCCCTCTTTCTGGACGGTCCGCTTGCGGACCACGAGAAGTGAAAGCCAGCGAACAACCTTTTCTCCTACTCCATTGTCTGAACGGCTGCAATTCGCCATAATAAGAACCTGTAAAATCCCGGAACATTGTCTCACAACATGAAAGAGTGGTTAAAATGGTTGATAAACATCTAAAACATGTGATCTTCGGTGCAACTTTTTCTCTGCTTTTTATCCTGGCTGCATGCAGCGGCTCGTCGGGAACAGGAAATAGCGCGAGCCAGCAGAGCCAGAACAGCCAGTCCTCCACCACCGTCATCGCTACCACGCCGGGCGCGGGCAGCGGCTCGCCCGGCACCGGACCGATTGTGATCCTTTCGCCCACGCCGGTGCCGGGCGGCAGCGCCAGTAGCCAGCAGGTAGTGTTGCCGGATCGCACATTGATAATCAACAATGTGAGCAAACAGGCAGGCACGGACGCCAGTCTCACAACCGTCAATGTGGCAGTGACCGTCAAAAATACCGGCAGCAAAAGTATTATGAATGCAGCCAACTTCTTCCAGTTGATCGGCGCGGAGGGTGATACCTTTGGCCTGCAATCCAATAGCGCGGCCAGCTTCTTTGGATCGATAGCCGCCCACAGCGAGCGCAGCGCCACGCTCACCTTTCAGGTGCCCACGGGCACGGTCTCGCAGTTGCGCCTGTTTTATCGTCCCGAGGTAGCGACGGAGACGGTTTTTGTAGCGCTCCATGTATAAATCCTGGCGCGCCGCTTTCTCTCCAATGAGCTAAAGGGGGCAAAATCATCCGTAGGGGCGCTGCGAGCGCGCGAGCGCTCGCAGCGCCCCTACCGAATGATTTTGCGCATAAATTCGAGCACCACGCGGTCAATGCGCCCATCTTCAAACCAGCGCTCCTCCAGATTTTCGCGGCCACTGAACCTGCGAAAAGCATCCCGCGTCACGTCATCATACATGCCGTTGATTGGTCCCTGATAGTCGCCGGTTGCCGTCAGAAGTTGCTGTAGCTCACGCGCCAGATTCTCATCGATGGTCAGGATATCCTGGGGGGCCGTGCGGAAGAGATAGAGTTTGTGCAACTGGAGCAGGCGCTTCAACTCGTTGATGGGATCGGGGTGATCGTCCACGCGCAGATCGATGAAGCGATCATTAAAGCCGCCATAGCCGCCGCCCTCTCGAACAATAAGCAGCGCCGCCGATTGCTGGCCCCGGCTATCGCCCCCGGCAGCCTGGCCGGCTGCGAGGGCCGCGACAAGGCGATCACAAAGCAGCCCCGTCGTCTCCTCAAACGTGCGCCCCATCGCCTGCACGGTATCTTCTCCGACCAGGATATTACCCTGACAGGCGAAATGCTCCCCGGTATAGCCACCGGCCCAGGGAAAGCACTGCGAGCCGGTATAGGTCACGGGCGCGCCATCGACGCCGACAATACCAATCTGGCGATCCTCGCGCCCGGCATCGCCGGCCAGCAGCTTCTCCAGGGTTTCCGCAGCCGATAGCCCGCCCGCCAGCAGTTCCAGCCCGCGCGGGCCGTAGCTGGTATTGGCCCACGCCTGCGTCGCGATTGCCCCGACGCCAGCTCTGGCCCAGGGAACGACGGCGCCAACGGCGAGGAACTTTGATTGTACAGCGATGCCCAGTTCGCCGCTCTGTGGATCTCTTGCAACGATAGAGAAGGTCATAAAATATCCTCCACTTTTTCAAAAGTTACAGTTAGTATTATACTATGCATGGAGTGCATCGAAGGACTTGACTTTTGTCGCTTTTTTTCGCAAAATTGAAAGAAGCCTGGTCTATGAGAGATGTACGTAGCCGGTAACGTATATTCATCATGGCGAAGGCGAGTGTACCACAGGTCGAGGTATCTCTTACCTCCCACGGCGAACCGAACGACTCTTTTGCTCCCAGCCAGGTGCCCGGGCGTCGTAACAATGGAGAGATACACTCAGATCCGCAAGGAGTGAAGATGGTGCGACATGACTGGTCAGATGACGACCTCGCTCGACGGCTCCATGAGCACGATCCAGAGGCGTTGGAAACACTCATCTCCAGGTATTCTCGTGAAGTATTTTATTTTATTCGCCTGGTATTGGACGGTGTGGGTGTGGCGCAGGATGCTGAAGAATGCGTGAACGATCTCTTCGTGGCTGTCTGGCAAGAGATTGATACTTTTGATCCGGGTCGTGGAACGCTTCGTACCTGGTTAACGATGCGGGCCAAGTATATAGCGCTGGACCGCCGGCGCCAGTTGTGCCGCCGGCAGACCTATAACTGGCAACCGGCCGATGAGAATCGTCAATGGCATTCATCAGATAGCAAGGGGAACTACGCATCTTTCGGTTGGGGAGGGGACGAACATGATAACAGAGTTTCTTTGCCTCCGCACCCGGAAGCAAATATGGAACATCTGTTAGAACAGAGCGAGAGGCGCGAGGAACTGCGCCTCGCCTTGGCAACGCTGCCTGAGCTTGACCGCCGTTTGATTATTCTACGTTATTTTAAATACGCCAGCACCGAGGAGTTGGCGGCGCAAACGGGCCTTACCCGTCATGCCGTCGATACGCGGCTCTGGCGAGCGCGGAAAAGCTTACGCGAAGTGCTCAAGGAGCATGCATATGACTATGAGCGAATTTAACCGGGGATCGCGAGAACTGGGCGAGGATCCCTCACTTCCTTCGATGCAGCATGTAAAGCTGCCAGACGACTTCTCGGAGGAAGAGGTGGCCTTTGCGAAGGAACTGGGTTCACTCTTCTCTATCGAAGAGGAGGAGATGCCCCCCTACTTCGTACAAACCCTGTTGGAGCCGGATGATCCACGCTATCAGCCCGTCGAAGAGGGTTTCGAGCAGAAGACTTATGCTCGCGTCTTCCGCCGGCTGAAACTGCACCGCCGTCTCTATCGCTCTCATCATGCATTTATGCAAAGCATCCTGCCCGCTGCCCCTCTGCGGCGTCCATTAATGGCTCTTATTGCCGCGTGCCTGCTCATTATGGTCATCTCGATGGTAGTCGTCAGCCCCTCATTCGCTAACGGCCTGAACCGTCTTCTGGCCGGCTCACATAGCGGCGTGATCCAGGTGAACAGTGACCCGGCTGATGGACTGCAACCTGCCCAGACTCATCCCCATCAGCACGGGGTCCGGCCTCCTGCGTCCGAGAGCACCCAGCCCCGGCATATCAGCCTGCCAGCAGCGCTGCGCGAACTCGATTTTCCGATGTATATGCCAGACTTTATGCCGACAAATTATAATCTGACCAGCATCTATCTCTACCAGGAAGCGAATCAGACCTGGACCGATGGCCCCGTTGTGCAATTGAATTATGATTTCTCTTTACCAGGTGTAAGTTCGCATGGACCGGGGCAGATTGCTATTCGCGAATTTAAGCCCGTGGGCAGCATCTATCAGGTCGTTCAGGTTGGCGCCGCCCACCTGAGGTTTAAAGACGGCCTTGCCGCTATAGAAGTCGATGGTCAGTGGGAACGTATCAGTCAATCCGCCCACCAGTGGGTGAATAGCGGGCGCAATGAGCTGATCTATGAGCGCGACGGCGTGGTTTTCTGGATCGAGGGCGACCAGCGCGATGCTATCGACGGAACAGTGTTGTTCAATATAGCCTCGTCCTTGCAGCCGGTCCCCAGCGATTACGCCCTGCACCTGCGTAACCATATCAGCGATGTGAGCCTGGCTAGCGGTGATACCGACTGGGTGCCCGCTGGAGAGGTGCTCTATATTGATAGCAGCAACACTGGTGCCCCTCCCCTGCTAATCGCCGCCGATGATTCGCCCCAGGCGATCCTGCCGCCACAGAAGAACAGTACCCGTATGCATTGACCGTGCTTCTCCAGCCTGAGCGTCTATATCACTGGACAGACCCTCCCGCCATCTGGTATGCTAAGGTAAGGATATACACTGGCTTACGTCCTTCTCTATCGTGTGACACCGTAGTGGCAACGGAGCCAGACGGACGACAGCGATTATTCCTCAAAGGAGAGGCACATGAACCAACCATCGCACAAAACCGGCGCAAGAACGAAAAAATCTCATGGCTTGCCCAACCTGCGCATCCTGCGGCAGCGCCGCGGCCTGAGCCTGGGACAACTGGCGGATATGACCGGCCTGCGCCGCGATACGATTGCTCACCTGGAGCATGGCCGCGAAGAAGCCCAGCCCTATCACTTACGTCTCCTCGCCCGCGCCCTCGAAGTTCCTACGCTGGACCTCGTTTCCTGACCTCCGCTCCCCCGCCGGTGTTCATTTACTGGATACCGGATCGCTATTGTGTTGGAGAGCATCCTTTCGGACGCTCTCTCTTTCTTTTTTTCTCTCTATCGATTGCTCGTGCCTGCGGCGCTCGTCTCACAGAAAGCATTTACACGACATGCGCGGAGCGCATGTCGTGTAAATTGCTTTCTGTTTCTAGCATGGCTTCGTCGCCCGACCATCCCCCATCAGAGCTATTGAATGTCGCCCACTCCACGCCCGAAAGGAAGAGTTTGGAGGGGATGAGCTGCCCCCGGGCATGGTCCCCCGCACCCCGTCAGGGGGCTGCCGCCCCTTACCCCCGCTCCTGGCGAGCATTACCTCGCCCGGCCATCCCATCAGAGAGGGTGTACATTAAAGGACAGGGAGGACTATAATATGTCTGAATACACCTGGAACAGGGTGGACAAAAGAAATCAGGAGGACCTTGATGCAAGAACCGGAGGGCGAAGCGCTCACCCAGGCCATCGACAATTACGTACAGCAACTGGCTGCAATCGATAAAGAGAGATATGCCCTGGAAAATCAGGGCATGGAGGCGATTAATCCTTTGCGGTATTTTGCTATACAACCTGAGATTGATCGCCTCATGGGCAGATCAGATGCCATCCAGAAGCAGTGGGCACGCGCTATGGATAAGCTCGCGATCTACAGAATGGAGCATCCTGCCCCTGCCGACCATTCAGAACATTCCCACTAGCTTCCACATCATATAGCTATGAGCGAATATACCCGAAGAGAGGTAATAATTTTATGCCAGAGCAGCCCCGCTTTGCCTTGACGGTCACGGACCTCGCGGCCAGCATAGCTTTTGCAGTGGATTTTCTGGGATTCAAACTGGCGGAAACTCAGCCCGAGAGCGCCGATATGAAATATCTTCTCGATAGCGACGGGGATCCAATGATGCTTACTACTCCGCAGGTTCAAAATGTAAGAGAGCGCCTGGCCGAACCGCGCCTCGTCTTCAAGCCGGGCGACACACTCGATTTCCTTTGTGAAGATATTGAGACTCAACGCGCCACCTTTGCCAGCCGTGGCCTGACCTCTGTACACGAGGAGACAAACGCTCTTGGTGAGCGCAAGCTTGTCGTTGTGGCTCCCGACAATTATAAAATTGTGTATATCATGCCGGTTAAACGCTCGCCAGAGGAAACTATTGCTCTGTACGCGCAAGGTGGTGAGGATGTAGAGGCTGCTATTGCTGGCCTGAGCGAAGCGGATCTTGACCTCACGCGTGCGCCGGGCGAATGGACGATCCGCCAGATCGTGCATCACCTCGCGGAAAGCGCCTCGCTATCCCTGATGACAATTAAGGCAGCCCTGGCGCAATCAGGCAGCACCTATGTGCGCCCCCCATACGACCAGGAGCACTGGGCAGAGACGCTGGCTTATGACCGGCGGCCTATCGAGCCATCGCTGGCGCTCATTAAAGCAATTCATGCGCATATAACGCAGTTATTCCAGTATGTTCCCGATTGCTGGGATCACTACACTATGATGAAATTCCCTGATCAGGAAGGCGAAGGGCGTAAGTTAACCCTGGGCTACCTTATCGATATCCAGATCGGGCACACGGCGGATCATTGCGATGAGATTCGCGAGACGCGCCGCGTGCACAACCGGTAGCAGCCATCACGGCACGAGCCGGTTCAGGTCGCGAGGGAAGAGCGTCACCAGTTTGACGTTTGCCGCGCCCGTCAACTGCATCAGCCAGCGCTCCAGGCCAATCGCGAAACCACCTTCGGGCGGCATACCGTACCTGAACGCCTCCAGGTAGCAGGCGAACGGCTCCAGCGGCAGGTGCGCCTTCCCCAGCGCCGCCAGGTAATCCTCGTAGCGATGCAGGCGCTGGCCGCCCGTTACCATTTCGGAACCACGAAAGAGCAGGTCAAACGAGTTTGAGTATTCCGGTCTCTGCGGATCGGGATAGGTATAAAACGGGCGCTTGCGCATGGGATAGCCCGTGACGTACAGAAATTCGCTGCCATACTCCCTTTGCGCCCACTCGCCCAGCCAGCGCTCATCCTGCGGAGACAGGTCCGGCTCGCCGCGCACATCCACGCCATGCAGCTTATAGATCAACTCCTGCGCGTCGGCGAAATGGACATATGGGATCTCCTCCGGCACTGCGGGCATCTGGACATGCAGAAGTTCTAGCTCGGCGCTGTAATACTCACTCAGCGAGGATATGATGCCAGCAACCACGTCGCGCAGCAGTGCCATCACCGTGAAGTGGTTCTCAATGAAGCCGAACTCGGCGTCGAGGCTCACGTACTCATTGATGTGGCGTGTCGTATCGTGTGGCTCCGCCCGGAAGACGGGGCCAACTTCGAAGACGCGCTCGAAGACGCCGACCATGATCTGTTTATAGAACTGCGGGCTTTGCGCCAGGTACGCGGGCCGCCCGAAGTAGTCGAGCTTGAAGACGCTGGCTCCGCTCTCCGTCGCGGAAGCAACGATTTTGGGCGACTGAATTTCGGTAAAGCCGCGCGCCGTCAATGTGTTACGAAAAGCGGCCATGATGCCGGCGGCCAGGCGCAGCACCGCGCGCCGCGCGGGATGGCGGTTGGTGACGGAAGCGTGATCGAGCACGGTGCCGATACTGGCCGTGATCCTGCGCTTGTTGAGCGGTACGGGCGGCGGCTCCGTGACCGGCGTGATTACCTCGATGCGCAGTTCATGCAGTTCGACGCCGCCCGGCGCCTGCGCTTCGCTCATGGCTGTCCCCTCGACGGCAATGACGCTCTCGACGCCGACCTGCCCCTCGACAAGCGGAGCCACCTCGGATGCCGACTCGGCAACCGCCTGTATCAACCCCCGGCCATCGCGAATCACCAGAAAGTTGATCCCCCCCAGCTGGCGCCACGAGTGCAGCCAGCCGGCGACGCGAACGCGCTCCCCGATATGCGCTTTCACTTCCACAGTTCGTATGCGTTCCATAAGACAAACTCCTTCTATGCAACAGAATGCAACTCGGATGCAACAGAATGCAACTCGGATGCAACAAAACGTAATATCAAATCCGTTTAGAGAGTGATTATTTCTGGGGACACGCCGCAACCCCGCCAGGAGGGCGGCGGCCCTCCTGGACCTCTCGCTGTGGGCACTTTTCAATCGGATTGGATATAACACCCTGTTACCTGCATGCAACACCTTGTTACCCGGGTGCAGCAAAGCAACATCTGCCATCTGCAAGCAGCAAAAAACCCTCATCCTCACTGGAGGACGAGGGCATAATAACTGCCTGTCGTGGTGCCACCACCATTCATCCCCTGCCGCACAGAACAGGGGACCTCAGCCGGTTCTTCTCTCCGCCCACGAGGAGCCGCGAGGCAAACCGTCGCGCGATAACGGGCGCGCCCCGAAGAGCGGCTACTGTGGCACGATCAGCACCGGTTCACCGTCTGGCTCAAGGGTGTCCGTTGAGAAGGTCCGGTAACGATGCTTGCAGCCTGCACACCGCTCTCTGCATACCAGATACCTGCTCAATCTGTCCCTTTCACAGCATTTGTTATCCTGCTTGTCGGTGACTATAACATATGCCGGCAGCGAAGTCAAGGCAATCACACGCAAAAGGGAGTATAGTGTGTTGCGTAAAATGCGCAAAGCGTGTTTTACGCAACACACTATACTCCCTTTCGAGCGCCACAGGCGCAAGCAGTCAGGCATGGAAAGATGCGAGAGCAGAAGCTGTCTAGCGATAGACCATCGTCTTGAGCAGGTGGCGCAGCGCGGCTTCTGGATCGGAGCAGAGGCCGCAATGCACGGGCGAGGTCTGAATAATGGTACTGCGCGGAGAGACAAGCCAGTGGAAGCGCTCCGATGGCGACAACTGGCCGATAGAGCCGGCCTCCGCGCTCCCCTTACAGATGAGGACGATATGATCGAGATAACGCTGTACCGCATCCAGATCAAGAGCAGGCGCCAGCGCCGTCAGGAGCGCGGGTTCTACGTGAATGCCAGCGCCAAGAAAGTCGAGCGTGCGGCAGAAGAGGATCACCCCAACATTGACGCACTCGCCGCGCTCCACGCCTGGTACGACGCGGATAATCGCATAATCATAGGAGTTGAGAGCGTGCATGCAGAGCCTCCTCCACAAAGATCTGCGAAGCCGTCAGACGATCCACCAGGTAGGCGAGGTAAGCGGCCCGATGGGCGGCATGGTCGGTATAGAGCGGGTCATTATCGAGCCAGGTGTCAGGAATGGACGCGACAATCTCCTGTAGCAAAGCAGCATGCAGGCGATCCTTAGCCAGCGCATCGGCCCGCTCCAGTGCTCCCGCCACGGGCAGCAGCACATGCTCCTTGATCTGGGTGAAAGGCATACGGCTGCGCGCCGGGTACTCGGAGGCAAGGTAATGGAAGTAGAGCGAGGAGCCATGATCGATGAGCATGAGACGCCTGTGCCACAGCAGCATATTTGTATTGCGCGCTGTACGATCAACGTTGGTCACGTAGGCATCGAACCAGACGATGGAGGAAGCCAGCAGCGGATCGAGCGAGCGGGCATCGAAAGCATCGAAGGCAAGAGCGCCTGGCAGATAATCCAGGGCCAGATTCAGTCCCTCGCTGGCTTTGATGAGTGCCTGGATCTCAAAATCAGGCTCGGAACGGCCCAGCGCGCCGTCGAGAGTGGCAAAGACGATCTCCGGTACCGGCAGCCCCAGCGCGCGGCCAATCTCGCCCGCCACCAGTTCGGCGATCAGCGCCTTCGGCCCCTGACCGGCGCCGCGAAATTTCAGTACGTAAAGGCCATCATCATCCGCCTCAACAATGGCCGGCAGCGAGCCGCCTTCTCTGAGCGGCGTAACATAGCGAGTTGCTGTGATTGTCCTGAGCATGCTGCCATTTTAGCACATATTCTGCTAAGAGAGTATCCGATGCCCTCTCCCCCCAGGGCTATGTAATTCTCCCCACCCCCCCGCCCGAAAGGAAGAGTCTGGGCGGGGGCACCCCGCGTCCCGCAAGGGGGCGGCCGCCCCCTTGACCCCCGCTTCTGGCGAGCATTACATAGCCCTGCTCCCCCCGGGCACTCGCGCGGCTCCGCCGCGCAAGAGATGGATAATGTTGTGAGCAAAATGCGCGCAGCGCATTTTGCTCACAACATTATCCATAAGGCGAGCGCCGCAGGCGCGAGCAAGCCCGTTGGGATTCAGGCTGTGCCTGAATCCCAACGGGCTTGACACATATTCTGCCTGCCTCTATCATGGACAGGCGACAAGCATAGCCAGTAGAGATTGAATGGGTAGCAATCAGTGTAGTTCTATGTCAGGTCAGAAGAGCGGCGCACTCGCCATGTACGTCGAGCGAGCGCGCAAAGTACTACAACACGAGCAGCGTACCAACCACCAGGACCGGGCCATCAAGCCGGGCGGGCTGGAAGTGTTCGCGGCACGCTGGGCCAGCGAGACCGGCGCGGCCTGCAAAGAAGCCGGACTGGATCCCGGCCCCGTGCGGCGCTTCATGGAGCATATCGAGGGATATCACCAACAGGACCCGATGCAGCGGGCGGCCAGCCTGCGCGCGGCCCTCGCCATCCTCAACGAACTTGATGGGCGTGAGCCAGAGCGTCCCACGCCTGTTGATGCTCCCTCTACACCCGCACGAGCAGAGGTGCCCGGCAACTCCGTGCGCACTGGATCAGCAGCGAATAAAGCGGCGTCCCCGGCCTCCGCAGCTCAGGCCAGGCCGGTCAGCGCACCTCCACAGGCAGCGCAGCCGCGCAAGAACACATCCAGCGATGGCGCAGCGGCGGCGAGCCAGCGCACGCGCAGCGCGCCGGGCCGCGTACAGCCAGAGGAGAATCCTGTTCCCCTGGAAGCAGGCATGTCACAGGGGCATACAGCCCTGACGCTCTTGAGCGCCAGCGTCACGGCGGTCCCGGGGGTTGGCCCCACTGTCGCGACGCGCCTGCGTCACCTGGGCATCCGAACGATACGCGACCTGCTTTTCTATTTCCCACGCGAGCACCGCGATTACAGCAAGCTGGAAAAGATCGCGCAGGTTCCCTTCAATGAACTGACGACTACGATGGGCCTGATCTGGGAAGTGACCACCACGCGCACCAGCGGCGGGCGCACACGCACCATCGCGACCATCTCGGATGAAACGGGCAAACTGCATGTCTCCTGGTTCAACCAGCCATATTTGCAAAAGCAATTGCAGGCCGCTAAAGGCTCCTATCTCGTCGTGACAGGGACCAAGCTGCGCTTCGGCAACAGGGTCGAATTTTCCGTGCGCAGCCACGAACTGCCGGAGATGGGCGACATGTTGAACACGGGGCGGCTCGTCCCGATCTACTCGCTCACCGAGGGTCTGTCCGCCAAAACGCTGCGCCGCTTCACCAAATGGGTTGTTGATCGCTACGCGATGATGGTGCCCGAATATCTGCCCACCTCAATACGTTCAGCGGGCCATCTCCTGCCTTTGCCCGAGGCTATTTCGCAGATCCACTATCCCGAAAGCGAGGAGATGCGCGTCAATGCTCGCCGCCGCCTGGCTTTCGACGAGCTGTTCTTGATCCAGCTTGGCATGCAGGAGCGCCGCAGCCGCTGGCAATACGAGTCGCCACAGGGACACGCCTTCAGTATCGATCTCGCGCGTATCTTCATCGATCCTCCAGCCGCGCAGGCGTCTGAGCAGGGGCAGAGCCAGGCGCCGGCCATGACCTCCGGGGCCACGCTCTGGTCGGAGATTGCCACCGATAAGCCGTTTGAGGCCACACTGCCGTTCCGGTTTACAGAGGCGCAGCGCCGCGTTATCGGCGAGATCTGCGCGGACCTGGCAAAGAGCAAGCCTATGTGCAGGCTGCTGCAAGGCGATGTCGGCGCGGGCAAGACGGCAGTTGCAGCGGCTGCCCTGCTGATGACCGCACTCAACGGCTACCAGGGTGCGATCATGGCGCCGACGGAACTGCTGGCCGAACAGCATGCACGCAGCATCGGCGCCATGCTGGAGCCATTCGGCATTCGCACTGTTCTTCTCACCGGGAGCCTGCGCCAGCGCGAACGCGCGGCAGGCTACGCCGCGATCGAGAGCGGAGAGGCCGCCGTGGCTATCGGCACGCATGCGCTGATCCAGGAAGATGTGAACTTTCGCCGGCTGGGGCTGGTCATCATCGATGAGCAGCATCGCTTCGGCGTCGAGCAGCGCGACACGCTGCGCCAAAAAGGGCATCACCCGCATATGCTCGTCATGACGGCCACACCAATTCCCAGGACGCTGGCCCTGACGCTCTATGGAGACCTGGACGTATCGGTAATCGATCAACTGCCACCCGGCCGCCAGAGGATCATCACGCGCTGGCGCACGGGAGCGCGGCGCAACGAAGCCAACGCGACCATCGTCCACGAAGTGGCGGCGGGGCGCCAGGCATTTATTATCTGCCCGCTGATCGAGGAATCCGAATCGCTGGCGGTCAAGGCTGCGACAACCGAGTACGAGCGCTTGCAACGCGAGGTCTTTCCAAATTTGCGCCTGGGCCTGCTGCATGGAGCCATGAAGGCGGCAGAGAAGGATCAGACCATGCGCCGTTTCCGTGACCACGAACTCGATATCCTGGTAGCAACCTCGGTAATCGAGGTTGGCATCGACGTACCGAACGCAACGGTGATGGTCATTGAAGATGCTGACCGCTTTGGCCTCTCGCAGTTACACCAGTTCCGGGGACGTGTCGGGCGCGGCACTCATCAATCATATTGCTATGTGCTCAGCGCGGACGCCGGCATCCAGGCACAGGAACGGCTGGGCATATTCCAGGAGACCGACGATGGCTTTCGCCTTGCCGAAGAGGATCTGCGCCTGCGCGGCCCCGGCGACTTCATCGGCGTGCGCCAGAGCGGCATGCCAGAACTGCGTATTGCCGACCTGAGCGATTCGCCGCTGATCGAGTTGACGCGCACCCTGGCTGCCCGGCTCTGGCAGGAGGATCCCTATCTACGTAAGCCGGAGCATGCAGCGCTGCGCGAACGCATGCATCTCTTCTGGCAGAATTTTATGGCCCACTGATACCAGTGGGCCGTTTTATTAACGCTCATTGCTTATTTTCCCGCGCCGTTCCCTCCCTTAGTAACGGTATTCATATAAATCTCACACGCAAGCTGCGTCGCATTGGCGCTCCCGATATGCTGCGCCAGCTCATCCACACAATTTCCCACCTGCTCCATACGCGCCCGAATGAAATCGTGGCGTGCCGAACCAGCAGCCAGGCCACTAAATCCCAACTGCATCGCCTCCAGCTCCTCCTCGATCTGCTGGCGAATACGCGCCACTTCGCTTCCATTCTTGTCCATATCTTGCCCCTTTCATCAACACGTTCCACAGGATCAATAGTGTAGGATTCTTATACCAGTTTTTTATATATTTTTAAAGCCCCTTTTTATACAAAATTATCATCTTAATGAATATAAATTTCTCGTAATCGCCGTCTCCATTTACACAAGGTTCCCCAATATATATCGTTTTGTCATGTTTTCTCACTTTTCTGCCCGCCCACTGCCTGGATAGTAAGGCAAAATTTGCCAGAAGCCGGGGCATTCTCTCTTGCGTGCTCGCGCCTGTGGCGCTCGCCAGATCTGCAATGCGGCCGCGCCGCGCAAGGAATAGAGAGCGAGCGCCACAGGCGCGAGCAGGGAAGGCTGCCGGGAATCAGTCACATTCCTGGTGGATGGTGTGGGGAAATGCGCTGCACGCATTTCCCCACACCATCCACTAAATAAGGCGAGCGCCGCAGGCGCGAGCAAGCGAGGTAGCAGAAATCAGACACACTCTCAGCCACCCAGGGTTGCTACCAGGATGGCCTTGATGGTATGCAGGCGATTCTCGGCCTGATCGAAGACGATAGAGGCTTTCGACTCGAACACCTCATCGGTCACTTCCAGGCCATCGAGGCCATATGTCTCATAGAGTTCCCGGCCAAGCCTGGTCTCGGTATCGTGGAAAGAGGGCAGGCAGTGCATAAACTTCGTGTTGGGGTTCTGAGTCATCGCCATAACCTCTGCGTTCACCTGATAGGGCTGCATCTGCTGAATGCGCTCGCGCCACAGATCAAGAGATTCCCCCATCGACACCCAGACATCGGTATAGAGGAAATCGCAGCCGCGCACCGCCTTCTCCACATCCTCCGTCAGAGTGATAGCCGCTCCCGTCTCCCTGGCGATAGCAAGGGCCACGTCGACACGCTCCTGTGCGGGCCAGCAGGAGCGGGGGGCCGCCAGGCGCAGATCCATACCCATCTTCGCCGCCCCGATCATCAGCGAATCGCCCATATTGTAGCCGACATTGCCCAGGAAGCAGAACGAGATCGTGTCCAGCGAACGGCGCGTGTGCTCCTGCATGGTCAGAAAATCGGCCAGCACCTGAGTCGGGTGCGCCTCGTTGGTCATGCCGTTCCAGACGGGGACGCCGGCATAGCGCGCCAGTTCTTCCACAGTGGCCTGAGCGAAGCCGCGATACTCAATGCCATCGTACATGCGCCCGAGGACGCGCGCGGTATCTCTGATCGATTCTTTCACCCCGATATGCGAGCCATTGGGGCCTATATAGGTCACATGCGCGCCCTGGTCGTAGGCGGCAACCTCGAAGGCGCAGCGTGTACGCGTCGAATCCTTCTCAAAGATGAGCGCTATCTGTCTGCCTTTGAGGCGCTGCACCTCGGTTCCCGCGTATTTCGCCGCTTTTAAATCGGCGGAGAGTTGCAGGAGAAAATCGATCTCCTGGGGAGTAAAATCTTCCAGCTTCAGGAAATGTCTGTTTTTCAGGTTGAAAGCCATCGCTCTGCTCCTCATCGTTCATATCGTGCCGCGTCTTCCAGCCGTTAGAGGTGAGATAGGGCTGGAAATGGCGCACCGAACAGTACGCCCTCGACGAGCGCTACGCCGGACCATGCGACGATGAGCATGACAGGCGATGGCTACCGCTGCCACCGCGTTCCAGATACGTTGCCAGGAATGCGATTATTCCCTGCTTGCGTAGCCTGTTTTTGGGTATGTTCGCCATTTATCCAACAGGCTATCACGCCAACCGGCTCAAATGCAAGTGGGGACAGGATAGAGGGATGAGCTTGCGCATGCAAGCTCATCCCTCTATCCTGTCCAGGTTGCTCTGGCAGAGTTAGCTCGTGACGGTAAACGTCACGATCTGGGCAAGTTGAGCATCCGAGCAATCCGATTGTGTACACCAGTACATTGCCGCCGCCCCGCTGCCCGCCTCGTTATACGCCAGCGAGAAGTAGCCATGATCGTTCGCCGCATGATGATGGAGAATAGGCGAATCTAAGAGCTGCCCATTTTCGTACCACTTGACCAGCACATAGCCATCCCGGCCCTTTGAATCGATCTCGAAGGTGAGATAGACCGTGTGGTTCGCCGTGAACGTGCTTGTCACCTGTGTCGGGAGGTAATCCTTATCAATCGCGCTGGCAGTCTGTGGATGGAAGATGATCGCCGCCGCCGCCGGCACAATGGAAGAGGCCGCCGGGACGCCTCCCGTCGTCGTAGTCGTTGTTGAGCTGGTCGTGGTTGTCGCGGTAGAACTCGCTGGCTTGCTGGTCTGCGAAGAATTTTTACTGAGCGCCGCGAGCGCCGCGAACAGCCCTCCGCACACCAGCACCAGCGCGAGCACAGCAATACCGATAATCAGGCCGGTACGGTTACGTTTGGGCGCCGTACCGTAGGCGCCTGGCTGCACGCCCGGTACATAGCTGCCGGGAGCGGCAGGCGGGTTTCCATAGCCATAGGCCGGATAAGCGTTTGGCTGCGGAGGAGGCGCGGCATAAGGCGATGATGCAGCATTATACGGGTTATATGGATCCTGCGCCGGCGGATTCTCGTAAGGGTTCGGGGGCGCGCCATACGACGTTGGCGGCTGCTGGCCGGGTTGACCATAAGGTGATGGAGCCGCAATCGTCGGATCGTAGGATGGCGAACCGGCCATAACTGTTGGATTGTAAGGCGATGGATTCGCCATGACCGTTGGATTATAGGGCGACGATGGGCCAGCCGCCGGATCATAGGATGGCGGGGGGGGCTGCCCCGGCTCATTGTAGGGAGCCGGCGTCCCGCACGAAGTACAGAATGTTGCGCCGGGTGAGAGTGGCAGGCCGCAGGACTTACAATTCATTCATAAACCTCCTGTGATAAGAACACGCATTGCTCATTTTTGTAATATTTCACTGCTACACTCGCTCTATACAGAGAACGAACAGGAGCGTCCTTTCTCTGGTATGAGATATCGCCCCTCATCTTATTGCTGAATGCACCATCACCGGTTATCATTCTGTCACCATAAAATCAGCCTGCCGGGCCAGCAGTCTATCGATGCAGGCAACGGTGCTTGCCCAGTAGATCTGCACGTAGCCAGGACCAGGAACGCCCGCGAAGGTGTATGAATATGCGGGCTGTGTCACAGCACCTACAGGAAACTCATAATGAGAATAGTACTGATTATTCAAGAACCAGCGTAGACATACTGCTCCTGCATGGCCTCCCGGGTGCACCATAAACGTCACAAAGATTTGTTGCTTCACCTTGAAGGTCGTCGTCGGCGTCATCGGCAGAGCTGTTCTGGTATTCACCGCGCTTGCCAGTTGCACCGTATCAACGTACTGCTGGGCCGGATAAGTTGGCGTAGGAGAAAGAGCAGGCGTGGAGCTTGGCACCGGCGTCGGCACAAACGTAGAGGGGCGCTGCGTTACCACCGATTGCACTGGCGTCGGGGATGGCGCCGTCAGGCCGGGCGCTATCATGGCAATCAGCAGTAACAGAACGCCCCCCACCCCTACCAGCACCCCGGCAAGCGTAAAGCCGAAGCGCGCGGACCTCCCGCCCGGTCTATGCGGCGGGTAGGCAAACGAGCCAGGAGCCGGCGCTACAGCGATTGTCGCGTCAGCCGATGGCTGACGCGGCCAGTCTTGCAGCGTGGCAACAGGAGGCCAGGATTGGTCCGCCTGCTCAGATCGCGGCCCCTCCTGTGACAACGATACCGCGCTACTGGCCCCCAGGAATAGCGCCTGGTCGGAAGCAGCGTTACTGGCCTGCTGATAAACAGGCGGCGCGAGAACATCCCCCTGCGCGTCCCAGGGCGCTGCATCCCAGCGCTGTGATAGTACCTCTACATCCGACGCTCCCCCGGCAGCGTCGAATCCTCCCTGCTGCATAAATGCCTGCGGCTGCGAGACGCTGGCCGGGCCGGGAGGTCGTCCCTCAGACTTGCCGGCGGCAGCCCCACAGCGCGGGCAATTTGTGCGTGTCGGGGAGAGCGGAAAACCGCAATTTGCACATCTCATGAATCAGGAAAACCCCCTTGTCGAGCATCTACCCTTACCTGCTCAGGCATATATTTTATGACGAACCAGCGGCTATGCAGTAAAGGGGGCCGCGACTTATAGGACATTCGTCCATTCAGTGGACATCTGATTCTTGACGCAACCTCTGGCGCGCGCCTGCGGCTGCGCTGCGCGAATATTAAACGAGAATGGGTGAAGGTGCTGAGAATCGGACACCCTCTCAACGCCACTTGACACTCTCAGATTGCCCACATACAATACAGTACATGGATGAGTGGCAACGGATAGGCGGCAGGATAGGAACACAAGATGGGCAGGAGTAAGCAGGAAGAGAAAGTGACACAGGGCGCCGACGTGGGGTATGTACTCGCACAGCACATAGCCCGTTTGAAAGTTTGTCTCCAGAATGTCTCGGGCGATAGTTATGGGCCGGAGGAAGGTAGCGATGCCTGGCTGCTGCTCAACGCGCTCACCGACAAAGACGGACGCACCGACGCTGCAACCATCACGCGCTTTGAGCAGTCAGGACGCTGGCTCGCGGAGCAGGGGGGCAAGCTTGACGCGCGGCTCGATGGGTTGCAACGCTATGTCGCCGCGCTGGACGCGGAACTTAAAGTCATCCTGCGCGATCAACTCGACCTGCTCGTCCAGGTAACAGAGCGCCTTTACCAGTTGCAATCGGCGTGTGTACTCGCCCTGGCGCGCGGCTATCAGCAAAGCGCCGACAAGTTCACCTTCGAGCGCATCTCTCTCGCGCAGCAGCTTGAACACCGCCTCTTTGCCTTGCAGCGCATCAATGGCGTCAGTAACTCCGCTATCGACCTGGATCAGACGTTAGAGATCACCGCCCAGGTCGTCGCCGAAGAACTGCGCGTCGATCTCTGCTCCATCTTTTTTTACGACGAATTGCAGCGCGTCCTGACCCTGCGCGCTACCAACGGTCCCCGCCCGCTGGGTGGCATGCACTTCACCCTGCGCCTTGGCGAGGGATACAGCGGCTGGGTTGCCGACAAGGGGCGTCCGCTGCTGTGCCAGGATGCGCTGACCGATCAGAACTTCGCCACGGAGGCCCGCGCCTACCCGGGTGACTATCATGGGCTGCTGTCGCTGCCCATCATTTTCTTTGGCAATGGCGAGCGCCTCATCGGCGTTATCAGCATCCAATCCAGCGAGGCGCGCGACTTTACCCGCGATGAGATGAGCTTCGTAGAGGTCGTGGCCGGCATCATCGCGATCAACATTGAGAACGGCCGCCTCTATGAGCAGACCGATGAACAACTGCGGCGCAAAGTCCACGAGCTTGCCACCATTCACCGCGTCTCCTCCATTATCGCGTCCACGCTTAATCTGGACGAAGTGCTCCAGATCATCACGACGCAGGCTGTGCACCTCTCGGGGGCCGAGCGCTCCTGCATCTTTGAGCTTGATCCTGATAAGCAGCGGCTGCACGTTCTGGCGCATCACGGCCTTAACAGCAGCCTGGTGAGTCGCATGCAGATCGGCGTTGGTCAGTGCTGCGCCGGTCGTTCCGTCCAGACGGGCCGGCCAAGCATGGCCGTCGACTGCTTCCACGCCGACGAGCACTGTTTTATCCATAATGATCCCTTTATCTCCTCGGAGATCCATTCGGTGCTCTGCGTCCCCTTGAAGGTCAAGCAGAAAATTCTCGGGTGTATCTGTATCTATAGCAGCCATCGCCACCTGCTTAGCCCGGAGCAGATGCAGCTCGTGATTACCTTTGCCAACGAGGCCGCCATCGCTATCGAGAACGCGCGGCTCTACGAGGAGACCAGGCGCGGCCTCGAACTCAAGTCGGTACTTTTGCGCGAGCTAAACCATCGCGTGAAAAATAATCTCGCCACTGTCGCGGGCATTCTCTCTCTACAACGGCGGCGCACGAAGTCGCCGGAGGTACGGCATATCCTGGCAGAAAGCGTTAATCGCGTTCAGGGGTTGGCGGCAACGCACGATCTGCTCGCCCATGAGGATGTGGGCGAGGCGCGTGTCGATGATATTGCCCGCAAAATCATCGGCGTCGCCAACGCGAACCTGAGTCCGCCGGAGAAACGCATTACCATTCAGGTTGAACCCTGTCCCATCGTTATCCCCTCGCGGGCCGTGACTATCCTCGCCCTGGTCATCAACGAGATGGTCTCCAACGCGATCAAGCATGGCATGGATGGGCAGAGCGAGGGATCTGTCACGATTCGCGGGCGCGAAGACAATGGAATGGTGGTGATCCAGGTCATCGACTCGGGTCATGGCCCATCATTCGAGCTTCCCCTGACAGAGAATGGCGAGAATAATCCCTTCGAGGGGCTGGGCCTCTCGCTTATCAAAAATCTTATCGGGGATCTGGATGGAAGTTTTTCTCTACGGCGTGAAGCCTTTCCCGCTGCTGGAAGGGATGGACAGGCAGCAGAAAATTCTGGCACCGAGCGCACCGTCGCGGAAGTGCGCTTCCCGCTTGTCAGGCGCAGCCGTACCTGACAGCCAGCATTGGTTAATACTAACTATCAGAGTGTGTCTGATCCTCAGCATCCTCGCACTCTTTCTGACCGGGCGCTCGTGCGGCGAAGCCGCTCCAGGAATGTATGTTGCTATGTGGGAAAATGTGCGACGCACATTTTCCCACATAGCAACATACAGAAGGCGAGCACCGCAAGCGCGAGTACAGGAAGCTGCCGAGAATCAGACACACACTTAACAAAGCATGTAGTCCCGTATACTGGTGGTTAGGAGAGGTGAAAGAGATGTACGAAGTTTCTGAAAAGAGAAGAATTGTGGTGGCCGAGGACGATCTTGCCATTCAACAGGTGCTCTGCTTCTTCTTACGTCACAATGGGTTTGAAGTGCGAGGCGCCTCCAACGGACAGGAGGCCATCCGCATCATTCGCGAATTCAATCCGCATCTTGTCGTCCTTGATCTCGTCATGCGTCCTGTCTCCGGGTGGGACGTGCTTCAGTGGCTACGCGTCAACCGGTTGACGCCGCCAATAGCTGTGCTGGTTTTGAGCGCACTTGTCCAGATGAGAGAGCAGGTGCTTGGCTTTGAGGAAGGGGCCGTCGAGTATATCACCAAGCCAGCCCAACCCAGCGTGGTCGTCGAACGTGTACGTACTATTCTCTCGCTGAACATGGAGCAGCGCCTCATGCTGCAACATAACCGCCTGGATGAACGGCGCAGAGTGATGGAGCGCATGCAGGATATACAGCCCGATGACTTTAGTTATTAAGAACCTCCCCAGCATTTACCTGCTGAGGGGACGACCACACTTTATGCAGAAACGATTGTTCACCGGGTTCTGCGTGCCACATGCCGCGCACTGATTCAACGGGTAGCCGCAGCGCGTACAAAAGCGCATTTGCGGCTTGTTAAAGTGCTGGCAGTGGAGGCAGGGGTATAACATCGACGGGCGACTATCCGGCGGAGTCACGGCTCCAGGGAAGGATATGCCTCCCGGCTGTACTCCATAGTAATTCATAGGCATGGATCTAGATTGAGCCTGCTTGAGCGCTTCCGCCATCGCGCTTGCCCGCTGGAAACGCTGCTGCGGATTCTTCATCAGCGCCTTCAAAATGACGTATTCGACGGCGGGCGGGATCGCTGGATTGATGGAGGATGGGCGTGGGGGCAATTCATAGATATGGCTGTGTGCCAGGGCCGGGTAATTATCGCCCAGGAAAGGGGGACGCCCGGTCAGCGCCTCAAATAGCATGACGCCCAGGGCATAAATATCGGCGCGCCCATCAACGGGACCGCCCTGGCACTGTTCGGGCGACATATATTCGGGCGTTCCCACGCCTGCGCCCGGGCGCGTCAGATTTCCATGCGTGGTGGCAAGAACTTTCGCAATGCCAAAATCGGAGAGGATCGGACGCCCCGAGCGATCCATGAGCACATTTACCGGCTTGACATCGCGGTGGATGATACCCTGTCCATGAGCATAGGTCAGAGCATCGGCAATGTGCGTAAAAATGGAGACCGCATCGGCAAGGTTCATAACCTTGCCCTCGCTGTGCAATTTATCGAGGCGCCCTTTGAGAGTCCCCCCGTCCACCAGTTGCATCACAATATAGAGGTGGCCCTGTTGTTCACTCGCGTCATGGACCGTGACAATATTAGGATGCGAGAGGCGAGCAACCAGCCTGGCCTCCAGGTTGAAACGCTCGACAAAACTGCGGTCAGCAGCATACCAGGGGGGAAGAACCTTAATCGCGACCTCGCGATCAAGATTCTCCTGGTAAGCTCGATACACCCGCGCCATCCCTCCCTGACCGAGCGTGGAAAGGATGCGGTAGTTGCCGAGCGTTGTTCCGATCAGATCGTCTTGCTGCATTATATCGTGACGCTATCTATCGGCTATCTTTTACCAAAGACGAGCACAGTCTGGCCGAGTTGAATGCGATCACCCTCTTGCAGGGGATAGGTCTGATACTTATTCACCAGTTGCCCGTTTACTTTGGTGCCGTTAGCGCTGCCCTCATCTTTGAGCGCGTAGTTGCCATTGCCCATGTTCAGGATAGAGGCATGCAGGCGAGAAACCGCCAGGTCCTCAAGAAAGATGTCGCTTTCGCGGCTGCGCCCGATGCTGAGCGAATCCTTGCGTACCTCGTAAATGCGCCCCGGCTCTTTACCCTCTTCAACGCGCACCATGCCCATAGATCCCGGTGAGGGTGCGCCCGCTGCCTGCGGCCCCGCCGCTGGCCCCGGACGCAGCATAGTCTTATCGCTATCGGCCGGCGCGTACATGGCGCCAGGCGCGCTCTGGGCAAAGCCGCCCGGCTGCTGCCAGGAAGGCATAGAAGCCCCACCGCCTCCGCCAGCCGGCGCTGCCGGAGCGCCCCAGGAATCGGCGGCGCTCTGACCGCCATAGGCCGTCTGACCGCCCCAGGCTGGAGCGGAATTGCCGCCATAACCGGTGGGCGACTGCTGCGCAGGCGGAACTGCCGGGCTGGCCCCCGGCTGGCCCCACTGTGCACCGGCCGGCTGCGCCCAGGGATCCTGCTGGGCGGCAGCAGGGGCGGCATCCCACGAGGGCTGAGCGCTCTGGCCCCCCCAGGGGTTCGCCTGCTGTGGCTGAGCGGCGCCGGGCGCACCCCAGGCAGGCTGCTGGGCGGGACCGGCCCCGGCGGGCGCACCCCAGCCACCCGGCTGCGGCTGCGCCTGCTGGCCCCAGCCTCCTGCCGGCTGCGGCGATTGCTGACCCCAGCCGCCAGGCTGCGGCTGCGGCTGATTAGGCGCGCCCCAGCCACCGGCCTGTTGCTGCGCCTGCTGGCCCCAGCCACCGGCCGGCGGCTGGCTCCAACCGCCCGGCTGCTGGCCCGGCGCCTGCTGGCCCCAGCCACCCGGCTGCTGATTCCAGGCTCCCTGCTGCGCCTGCTGGCGCTGCCAGTCGCTCGCTCCGGCTCCAGGCGCCTGATTTCCTTTCTTTCCAGAACTGCGGATGAGCAAGAAACCGCCAACCGCGAAAACTACCGCCAGGATGAGAACAGCAACGACGATCCATGTCGTGCCAATAGGTAGAGCAGCGATAACTATAGAATCAATAATCATAACAGTTCACCCCTCTGATCGTAGGGGCGGCATATCATCTCCTCTGCACCGCATGTCTACCTGATACTGCGGGGACGAGCTTGCTGCCACCCGATCCTGATCGGGCACCTTCCAACGGCACCCCTACAATTGCGACTCAGTGCGTAGCAACACCACAGCTATCGTAATTCAAAACGCACCTCAACACTACCAAAGCGTAATACATCACCGTCCTTGAGCGTGCGCTCTTCGTGTGGCGCCAGAATCACTCCATTCAAGCGAGTCTTATTCAGAGCTTTGAGATCTTCGACGGTATAGGTCCCCTGCTGGTTACGCAGATAGGCGTGCCGTCGCCCAACCGTCTTATCCGCCAGATTAATCTCCGGGAATATGCCCAGGGTCGGGTCCTGCCTGCCCACAACCATCAGATCCTTGTTCAGGGGGAAAACCTCCCCACTGGAGATAACCACGATGTGGGCCTCTTTTGGCGGAGCCGACCTCGCTTTCAATGCAGCGGCATTGCCTGATTTCTGTTCATTATTTCCAGGATGCGCCATCCCCTCGGCCCCCGGCTGAGCCTGGATGCGTTCCTGCAACTGGTCAAGCGCTACGATGAACTCATGTGGTGTGGCGTAACGATCCGCCGGCAATTTGGCGAGCGCCTTCTGCATGAAGAGATCCATCTCGACGGGCAGATCAGGGCGCAGCCGGCAGAGCGATGGAATCTTGTCGTTCATATGTTTGATCACGATGTCAACGGCAGTCTCCCCTTCATAGGGAGGACGACCGGCTAACATCTCGAAGAGAACCGTGGCTACCGAATAGAGATCAGAACGGGTGTCCGCCGAACGCCCACTCTCGGCCTGCTCCGGCGAGATGTAGTAGGCTGTGCCCATGAAGACATTCGACTGCGTTAGCGTGACGGTTTCTCGGCTTCGCGCCAACCCGAAGTCGGTGATTTTTACCATATCACTCGTGTTGATAAGGATATTTTGCGGCTTGATATCGCGATGCACCACACCCTGCCTGGCAGCAGTCTCCAGACCCTCTGTCATCTGACGCGCGTAGTTAATGGCGCGCAGCGGCTCCATCGGGCCATTGCTACTCATGTAATAGCGCAGGCTCTGCCCATCAATATAATCCATCACGATATAATGCATGTTATTCTCATACCCATAATCGACGATCCGTACAATATGCGGATCATTCAGATTGAGCAGGATATGCGCCTCCCGCTGAAAACGAGCCTGAAGTTCACCATCATTGGAGAATTCAAGATGCATGACCTTCACCGCGTAGATGCGGTTGTTTTCGAGGTCACGCGCGACGTAGACCGTGGCAAAATTGCCGCGCCCTCGCTCATCAATGAGCTTATAGCGACCTTTGAGCACTCGGCCAAGCATATCGCCGTTCATTAACGTGAACTCCTCGCAAATAAGGCTACTAAGGCTACTATCAGCGGCTACATTATACACCATCCATTCGGTTGTGTCATGATAGCATAATGCGTAGCGTGTTGCCCCTTGTTCCAGGGGGTCTTATTCTCAGCGTTCGCGCGGCGAAGCCGCGCCAGGGATGTATGGTGTAGTGTGGAAAAATGCGCTTCGCGCATTTTTCCACACTACACCATACATCCAGTGAGCGCCGCAGGCGCGAACCAGTGCTGGTGTCGGAAATCAGGTACTCTCTGGCCGCACGGCCATGCCGTGGTGCCGCACCCCCGTCGAGCGCCGCAGGCGCGAACAGGCACTGGTGTCAGAAAATCGGACACACTCTAAGAACGGAGCAAATGCTAAAAAGCTCACGCTATGGGTAGGGTGTCCTAGCAGGACGAGGGTGAGGGAATTACCAGAAAGCCCCGTTTGCGGCAGGTATACTATTGGAAGTAGAGACGGACTATGTTATACTGGCCCACGAACACTCAGGAGGGGCGAAACATCCTATGCAAGAGAATATGCAGAATCCGTTCCTGGTCGGCGAGCGCCTCTATTTACGGCCATTGGAGCCGGCGCAGGATAACCACCTCTACTCAACATGGCTCAACGACGAGGAGATCCGGCGCTGGTTCTCCATCTACCCCACCAGCGACGCGCGCGGCAAAGAACGGCTGGAGAACCTGTACAAAGATTTCCGCCACATCATTTTCGGCGTCGCGCTCAAAAGCGATAATCGTCTGATCGGCCTGGTCGGCCTTAAAGATATTAACTACATCAATCAGAGCGCGGAGTTCTACGTTATTATCGGAGACCGCTCGCTCCAGGGCAAGGGCTACGGCACCGAGGCGACAAAACTGATGGTGCGCTACGGTTTCATGGAATTGAACCTGAATCGCATTCAGACGCAGGATATGGAGGAAAATATCGGCGGCTGGCGGGCTGACGAGAAGGCCGGTTTCAAGTACGAGGGGACGCTGCGCGAGGTCATTCCGCGCTTTGGCAAGTATCACGACGTGCGCGTGTACAGCATCCTCAAAAAAGAGTTCCTGGAGAACATGTAGTTTTTATGACCGTTACCGTAGAGGAAATTACTGACCGCCAGCAATGGAATGCGTTTCTGATCGGGCAGCCGCGCGGTCACTTGCTGCAATCGTATGAATGGGGCGAACTCAATAAGTACCTCGGCGGCCATATTTATCGCCTGGGAGCGCTGCAAGATGGCCGCCTGACCGGGACCATGCTGCTCACCGTCGCTCCAGTGCCCCTGCCGATAGCGCTGCCGGGATTGCATCTGAACTGGCTGTACAGTGTGCGTGGTCCGACGGTTGAGCAGCCGGATTCACCGGCGCTCGCCGCACTGATCTCGCATGCGCATACGCTGGCTCCGCGCGAGCGAGCGGTGGTGCTGCGCGTCGAGCCGAATATCGCCGACGATGATCCCTGTATGGATGCCTGGCTCGCGGCCTACCAGCGCATGGGATTCCGCACCAATCCCATCTCGGTCCATGGCCGGAGAAGCTGGGTGCTCGATATCCGCCCTGACGCGGAAACTCTGCTCGCCAATTTCAAGATGACCTGGCGCCAGAATGTGCGCTCTGCGGAACGCAAGGGCGTGGTGATCCGCGAGGCCAGCAGCGACGCCGATTTCGATGCTTACTACGACCTGCTTACCATCACCAGCGAGCGCGATGCCTTCTTCATCCATAGCAAGGACTACCACAAAGAGATCCTGCGCCAGTTCGCCAGCAAAGGCAATGCGGTACTCTACCTGGCAGAGCACGAAGGCGAGGCCATTGCCGCCAAAATGGTGATCCGTTTCGGCGATTGGTGCTGGGATATGTTCGGCGCCTCCTCTAACCACAAACGCAACTTGAAACCGACGTACCTGCTACAATACCGCTGTATCCTGTGGGCCAAAGAGCACGGTTGCAGCTACTTCGATTTTCGCACGATTCCCGAAATACTGGAGCCGGGCGAGGAGATGTGGGGCGTCTATGAATATAAGAAAGGGTTCGGCGGCTTCTCGCGCATGAATATGCCTACCCAGGATTATGTCTACAAGCCGCTGATCTACCAGAGCTGGCGCAAGCTGGTCGAGATACGCCGCGCGCAGCGTCGTAAAGAGCGCCAGAAGGTCGAACTGGAGCGGGCCGCGCGCGGCAAAGCGGAGCAACCGCAGAGATAACCTGCCTGCTCCGCCAGCGCGGCTGCTCTCAATCGCTCTATCTCTCCTTTCAACTCACATTGAGATGCTGTCTGGCTTCCTCTTCGCTCTGTGCCAGCCCTACATTAAGAATGAGGGCCTGTAGATCTTCAACAACGCTCAATGCTCTGGCTCGTTCCTCAGCCAGTTCTATAAGTGCAGGAAAACGTGCCCGCACGAATGTAATGAGCATCTTACGCTGTCGCTGCACCTCCTGAGCATATGCTTCCCTGATCCCTTCCTTGATCCCTTCCTTGATCCCCTTCTTGATCCCTTCTTCAATCCCTTGTTTGCGTCCTTCTTCCAACCCTCTTTGCTTGAGTTCCTGAAATGCCCACGTACCTTCCAGTATGTCTTCGAGCATACTAAACCTCCTCCTGAGCCATGCACGATCAGCCGCATCATTGAGTACCAATGCAGCAAATCCATAGGCGAGCGATAGCAGTTCCGACTTCGGAGCTTCGCCTGCCGGACATAGACCATCAATTATCTCTTCCACAACACTCCGACTCGGCCCATCTCGAGTTAAAGGCAGCAGCGGAAGCAAGCCTTGCAGCCCTGGCCCCTTGAAGGTATCCGTCGGGATCTCCCAGAGCTTAATAGCCGTAAAATAAAACCGATGTACCTCTCGCCCATTGTGCAGCCGTCTTATATAGGGCGGCTCCGCTATCTTCCCGTCCTTCTTCAGGTAGATCACAAATGAATAGACGGACAGGTCGAATTTACTGGTAGCCAGCACATTATATTCCCAGAGGCGCTTCGCCATATCAGGATCACTGCGCCTCTGAAATTCGAGATGAAATAAATACGGGCTACCATCTATAATAATACGATACAAGATATCGGCGTCAATATTCCGGCCTTGCAGATGTGGAGATAATTCACTATCGAACTGTGCCCCCTGAATCAGCCAGCTAATAAAATCCTGCGGTGCCTCCTCAACCAACCGCTTCATCCCTCCATCCCATGAACCAGCCATAGCAGTACCCTCCCACTCGTTATTATGTCTTTATATTAACATATTTATCTCCGCTTGTCGAGAGAAAAAGCAAAGACAAACAGTACTTTTATGTATTATATAGACAATATTCGATACATGATTACACAATATCACTGGCTCTGGCTTTCCAGAGCCAGCCATGCTATACTGCGCCTGTTCCATAACAATAGGTAAGACTAAATTGAAACAAGGAAATGTCTGTAGTATGCAAGCTAAAATCATGAGCAACTGCCGGCAGTGGGACGACTTTGTTGCCGCGTCGCCCTGCTGCAATATCACACAATCGTATGCATGGGGAGATCTCGCCCCGCACCTGGGCGCCAGCGAAGCCTTGCGCGTAGGCGTGGTCGACGACGCAGGACAGCTCTGTGCCGCGATGCTCATCCTCGTCCAGCGCGCTCCCGTGCTCAACGCCACCTATTTCTACGCGCCGCGCGGCCCCATCATCGATGATCCCGGCTCGCCGGCTCTGACTGTGCTGCTCAACTTCGTGCGAGCGCAGGCGCGCAAACGCGGCGCCTTTATGCTCAAGGTCGAGCCGAGCGTGCCGACGCGCTCGCCCGGCGATGAAGATAGCTGCCGCGTTGTCGAGCAGATCACAGGGCACACCGACGGCGACGTGCGCTGGCTGGCAGCCTTGCAGCGCCACGGCTTCCGCGTCAATCCCCACGCGATGCACATTCGCCACGAGTGGGTGCTCGATATCCGTCCCGACGAGAAGGCGCTGCTGGCGGCGATGAAGGAGAAGTGGCGCTACAATATTCGCCTGGCCGCGCGTAAGGGTGTGACGGTGCGGCGCGGCTCCGGCACGAGCGACCTTGATACATTCTACCGCCTCTACGAGACGACGAGCGAGCGCGACCAGTTCTTCATCCACGACAGGTCGCACTATGAAGACGTGATGCGGCTCTATAGCGAAGGGGATCGCGCGGCGCTCTTCCTGGCGGAGTACGAGGGCCAGGCCATCGCCGGCACTATTGTACTCTACCTGGGCCGCTGGAGCTGGTATATGTACGGCGCCTCCTCCAATGCACATCGCGAGCGCATGCCCAACCACCTGCTGCAATGGAACGGCATGCAGTGGGCAAAGTCGAAGGGCTGCTGGTACTACAACTTTCGCGGCATCCCTGACATCCTGGAAGAAGGCCAGGAACTGTGGGGCGTCTACGTCTTTAAGCGCGGCTTCGGCGGCTTCGCTATGCGCTCTCTGGCAACGCACGATCTCGTTTACCAGCCACTCATTTATGAAGCCTACCGCAGACTGCTCGATGTAAAACGCTGGCGCGACGAGCGCCGCTGCCGAAAGGCCGCGGCGGCGCAACGATGAAGGGGAGCGATCAAAAGTGGTCAGACCATTCCTCCTGTCATCCTGAGCGCAGCGTAGGATCTGTTGTGTGGCGCGAACAGAGATCCTACGCTGCGCTCAGGATGACAGACTGAACCACTTTCAGATGACCGATTAAAGTTTCACTGGCGCGTCTTCTTTGCAGCTATGGCATACATCAACGGCAAATTCGGCAGATCGGGCGCCAGCGTCCAGTGGCCGTCGTCCTCTTGCATCCGTTCAAAGGGTCTGAAATCGTTGGCGTAGGGATACTCTTTCAAGGTCGTGATCTGCAACCCGGCTTCGAGCAGCGCCGTAACGACCTCGCCAATGCCCCACTGGAACTCATATACCCTGTGCGGGTTCTTGAAATCCTTGACGCCTTCGACGTACTCCTCGTTGGGCAGGGTGATAGTGCTGAAGGCCACATAATCGCCGACGCCATTTTCCCACAGCAAAGGTTCTCCATCTCTGAAGTACGGGTATTTCCGCTCCAGATCCCACTCGAACATGTGAATGACGGGGTGAAATTCGACCAGGACGAAGCGACCACCGGGCTTGAGCAGCGCAGCGAAGCCTCTGGCCCACGTTTTGAGATCCGAGAGCCAGACGAGGGCGCCATACGAGCTAAAGACGACATCGAAGCGCTGCTCGCTCGCGGCGGCTTCGGCCAGCCAATCGTAAACGTCGGCGCGATAAAAGGTCGCGGGAATGCCCGAGTCCGCCGCGAGTTTGCGCGCGAATTCTATGGCCGTATCGCTGATATCGACGCCCGTTACGGTTGCGCCCAGGCGGGCAAGGCTGAGCGTATCCTGACCGGAGTTGCATTGCAGGTGCAGCAGTTCGAGGCCGCTGATATCGCCCAGCAGCTCTTTCTCCTCCGCGTGGAGCGTGCTGCCGCCCTCCCGAAAGAACTTCGCCTGGTCGCCTTTGTGGCTGTTGTGGGCAACGGTGGCCGCGTTCCATGAGAGGCGATTCTCTTCATGGATATCCTTCATCTGAAGCTCCTAATGCTCGGCGCCATGTACGAGGACCAGGCGCGAGTGGGAGGCTCGCCGGCGCATGGCTTTGAGCGCCGAGTACTCCGGCCCGTCATACCATGCTCTGGCCCGCTCAACGCTCGGAAATTCGAGGATGACGAAGCGCCCCGGCTTCCAGCCGCCCTCCAGTGTTTCGACCTGGCCGCCGCGCGCCAGGAATTTTCCGCCGTATTGCGCGACGGTTGCGCTCGTCCGCTGAGCATACTCCCGGTAGGTTTCGGGATCGGTAACTTCGTTATCGGCGATAATATAGACTGCCATGATGATCTCCTCGTTAAAGTCCCGTGGGCCGGCACGAGGCCGGCCCCTACGGTGGCTCCGCACGCCACCTGCCCATACCACAGTAGGGGCGACCCTGGTGGTCGCCCACCATATTATTCCTCTGTACCGTTCACTTGCTCTTCCCCATCAGGTGCCCCTTGTCGGTTGCGGCGGCGTTGGCTCTGGCCTCTTCTCTGGAGCGCGCCATCTCCTCGACGGTCTTGACATGCAGCCGCGCGGCCCCCTCGGTCTGGACGGTTCTCACGCGCGTCCCATTGCGCATGGCTTCGGCAAGGCGCTCGC
The DNA here is from genome assembly GCA_035294325.1 of Ktedonobacteraceae bacterium. Lineage (GTDB taxonomy): Bacteria > Chloroflexota > Ktedonobacteria > Ktedonobacterales > Ktedonobacteraceae > DATGLE01. The sequence goes on from DATGLE010000168.1 coordinate 45,783, forward strand.
GCGCGCGCGGGATCTCGTCCTGATACTGCGGGAGCCACTGCGCCTGCGCCAGAAGCATCTCGTCCGTCATCTGCCACACTTCTTCGGGATTGCAGACCGCGCCGACCAGTGGATCGTGCAGCATGGCCTGCTTGAGCAGCATCACGTCCCCATGTACGGCAGCCTCCATGCCCATCTGCTGCACGCGCACGCTCGCGGCGCAGGTCGCGGCACAGGCCAGCGGCAAATCGCCGACCACGGGCATGTTGATGCCGTTCTTATCCACGTAGCCGGGGATCTCGATCACGCAGCCATTGGGCAGGTTGGTGATATGGTTCTGGTTGACGACGTTGAAGTGCCCGCGATAGATGCGACCCGTCTCCAGCGCCTCGATGATATACGATCCGTGCTCCTCGCTGCGCCGCTCCGGTGTAATCGGGCGCGGCTCCTCCTTGAGCCAGTTGGGGAAATCGGTCTCGAACCAGTTGCGGCCCTCGGTGCAGACGCGCAGGTAGCCGCCGGTCTCGCCGTTGATCCAGCTCGACAGATCGATCCACTGCGGGATCTCGTTGACACGCTTGCGATACCAGGGCAGATATTCGCTGAGGTGGCCGTTGGATTCGGTGCTGTAGTAGCCGAAGCGGCGCAGCACATCGATGCGCACCTTCTCGGTCTGCGGATATTTTGGATGGGCCTCGAATAGCTCCAGCAGGCGCGGAACCATGTCCATGCCGCGCCACTGCACTTTGATAAACCAGGTCTGGTGATTGATGCCAGCGGCCACGACATCGACATCGCGGCGATGCAACTTCTCGTCGGGCTTGAGCAGACCCTCGCGTTTGGCCCAGTGCTCGATGCAACTGACAATCTGCCAGTGCGCACCCTGCACGCCGTGACAGAGGCCGACGGTCTGCACGCCGCCATATTTGTTGCAGGCCCAGACGTTCATCGCCATCGGATTCGAGTAGTTCAGGAAGAGCGCGCCGGGCTTCGCAACCTCTCGGATATCCTTGCAAAAATCGAGCAGAGCCGGGATGGTGCGCTGCGCGTACATGATGCCCCCGGCGCAGAGCGTGTCGCCAACACACTGATCCACGCCATACTTGAGCGGAATATCGATATCGGTCTGAAACGCCTCCAGCCCTCCCTGCCGGATCGTGCAGATTACGTAGTCGCTATCCGCAATCGCGCGGCGCCGCTCTGTCGTTGCTGTGATGGTCGCCGGCAATTTGCTAGCAGCAATTTCGCGCTGGCAGAGCTGCGTGACCATATCCAGGTTGCGCTCGGAAATATCGGTAAAGGCAAATGTAGTGTCCGCCAGTTCCGGCACCGTTAGAATATCACGCATCAACGTCCGTGTGAAGCCAATCGAACCTGCTCCAATCATTGCAATCTTGATAGCCATAGAAACCTTTCTCTCTCTTGCCGGGCGGTCATGCGGCTGCGCCGCGCCAGAGGATAGATGGTGTGGTATGGACCAGGAGCTAAGCTCCTGATCCATACCACACCATCTATCCAGCGAGCGCCGCAGGCGCGAGCCAGTGGGGATACCGGCAATCAGATACACGCTCAATAAAAGTAGTAGTAATAACTGTACCCGGCTCGAAGGTGATATGCAAGCCACAAAATTGCCATTGTTTCCCCTTGACAACGGCGAAACTGGCGAGTATACTCCTTCATGTAAATTGATTGATAAATCAATCAATGATGAGAGAGCAGACATGGCAAAGGGAGAAAAGAACAGGGCCAAAGAAGAAAAGAATAAGCTTATCCGCGACAAGCAGCGCGAAAAGATCCTGAAGGCTTCGATGAAGGTTTTCGCACGCAAGGGGCTGGCAGAGACGAAAATGGCGGATATCGCAGCCGCTGCGGACGTGAGCTATGGGCTGGCGTACCACTACTTCGCGAACAAGGAGGCGATCCTGACCGCGCTCATTGAAAGAGCTATGCAGGGGGCGGCGCGCGTCGCACAGGAGGCGCTAGAGAGACCGGGGACGCCGTGGGAGAGGCTGCGCTGGTTGACCGTAGAGACATTGGAAGGGCTGCGAGATCAGCCCGAGTACTTCTGGGCTGTGCTCCAGGTCTTCACCAACGAGGCGGCGCCACAGAGGCTGCGCGAGATGGTACACGAGCAGAGCCGCGTGAGCTGGAACGCGCTGCGGCAGCTTATCATCGAGGGCCAGGCGGCGGGACAGGTCATAGCTGGCGATCCAGACCAGCTGGCCGCGCTTTACGATTCATGTACGGCGGGAATTGCCGTCAATATTCTGTTTCATAGCGAAACGGAACCTATGCGGGCCTTCCCTACAGTAGATCAGGTTTTGCGCATTCTCAAAGCGTAGCATACAACGTTTTTGAGGCTTATATAGCTGTCATTTCTTCTGGCATACGTACATACGTATGTCTGGGCATGCTTTTGTCGTTTAAAGCGTGTCTGGTTCTCAGCGTCCTCACTCTCAGGGAGGATAGTCGCGCGGCTTCGCCGCGCAAAGGGGAGAGGGTGTGGTGTGGGAAAGGCGCTGCGCGCCTTTCCCACACCACACCCTCTCCCCGGCGAGCGCCGCAGGCGCGAGCAAGCGCGGGTATTGGAAATCAGATGCAGACATTTAGAGTGCATCATGAAAGGAGTCATCTCGTGGAGAGAGGCAAACAGGGGCGGCGGACAGGTAATTCAGGTCGCCGTCTGAGCTATAAATGGCTGGTGGTCATTGTTGCGATCTTCGGCACATTTATGAGTTCATTGGATCAGACCATCGTCAACATCGCCATCCCACAGATTCAGAACGCCTTCGGGGCCGACATTCACTCCGTGCAATGGGTTGCTACTGGCTATATTCTGACGCAGGGAGTGGGGACGCCGGCGACGGCCTTTTTCGCCGACACGCTAGGCATCAAGCGCTTCTATATCATCAGCATAGCGCTGTTTACCATCTGTTCCATACTGTGCGGGCTTGCGTGGAGCCTACCCGTGCTGATCGCGTTTCGTCTCACCCAGGGATTGAGCGAGGCCGGCCTGCTGCCGATGTCGACGGCGATGATCCTGAGCGAGTTCGCGCCGGAGGAGCGCGGCCTGGCCTATGGCTTCTTCGGCGTTCCGGTCCTGCTCGCGCCGACCATCGCCCCGACGCTGGGCGGCTTCCTCATCAGCGCCGCAGGCTGGAGGTCGATCTTCTTTATCAACGTTCCCATCGGCATTGTCGGTATTCTGCTCACCCTCTTCATTTTACATGAGCAGCGCCCGGAGACTCGTCCGCACTTCGATCTGCCCGGCTTCGCCTTCGTGGCACTTGGCATGGCGGCGGTGCTCTACGCGCTCTCGGAGGCCAGCACTTACGGCTGGGGATCGATGCGCGTGCTCAGCTTTCTCTCCATCGGCCTCCTCGCGCTGGCAATCTTTGCCGTCATCGAACTGAACCTTGCGTGCCGCGAAAAGCATCCGCTGCTGGACCTGCGCATCTTTGCCAACGGTCCTTACACATCGGCAACCCTGGCGAGTATGCTGGTTTTCTTTGTCATGCTCGGCGGCGGTTTCCTGACGCCCATCTACCTGCAAAATCTACGTGGACTCAGCGCCTTTCAGGCCGGGCTATTGCTGCTGCCCCCGGCGCTCGTCTCGATGGTGATGATGGCTATTGGCGGGCGCCTGGTCGACAGGTTTGGCGGCAAGATCGTGACTATCCCCGGCCTGCTGATTGTCGGTCTCGCCAACTGGCAGCTCTCTTTCCTGACACTCAACTCGCCCTGCTGGTGGATTGTGGGGGTGCTGATGCTGCGCGGCGTATCGCTGGGGCTGGCGGTGCAGCCGCTGGGAGTGGTCGCGGTATCGGAGATACGGCGAGAGCGCATGCCCCTCGCTTCGTCGCTGAGCGTCGTCACGCGTTCGATAGCGAGTTCTCTGGGCATCGCCATTGTCTCAACGCTGGTTCAATCGCGTACCAGCCTGCATTACGGCCAGCTGGCGGCGCAGGTGCGGGCCGGTTCGCAGTTCGGACAGCTTCTCTCGCGGCTCCAGGCGTTATTCGCAGCGCGCGGTTATAGCCTGCAAGCAGCTCACGAGGCCGCGCTTCGGGCAATTGCTGGCATGATGCAGAGACAGGCTTACATGCTGGCGCTGCAAGATGCATTCCTGTTCATGACGTTTTTCATCGGCATCGCCATCATCGCAACCCTGCTTGTGCGCGAGCGCCGCCGCCCGAAACGCCGCGCCGCCTCCGCATCGTCACAAGAGGGCGATCTTTCCCATATGCATGTGTAGAAATGAGGGTATATCATGGCAACAAACAAAGCACACGACATTGACCGTTTCAGTCGCTGGTCGCGCACATACGAGCGCTCCTACCTGCAAGGTCTCATTTTTGATCGTGCACATCGCGCGGTGCTGGAGTTGATCGCCAGCGAGGGTGCGGCGCCGGAGAGTATACTGGATGTTGGCTGCGGGACAGGCCGTTTCCTGCGCCAGGCGGCGCAGCGCTGGCCCGGCGCGAGTCTGATCGGCGTCGATCCGGCGGAAGGTATGATAGAGATGGCGCGCCGCTTGACGCCCGGCGCCACCTTCTATGTCAGCATGGCGGAGGAGCTGCCGCTGCCCGGCGCCTCGGTTGATGTGGCCGTAACCACGCTCTCGTTCCACCACTGGAGCGATCAGGCGGCGGGTGTACGCGAAGTGGCGCGTGTGCTGCGTCCGGGGGGACGCTTCTTTCTCGTCGATGCCTCTACCCCTGCATGGATGCAGAAGTTCGTTCGTCTTCTCAACCCCTATAATCCCCATCCATCAAGATTTCTTACACCAGACGCGATGCGCACCCTCTTTGAGCAGGCAGGATTGGAGATACAGACGCAACAGCGTCTGTTTTCGCGACATGTTTTGCTGACGACAGGTGTTCGGCCAGCATAGCCAGAAAAACAAACGGGAGGTCCAGGAGGGCAGTCGCCCTCCTGGACCTCCCGTTTGTTTTAGTTTAGCGCGCGCGCAGTTCTTGCAGGGTTGCCAGGCGCTCACGAGCTATCGAGCTGCCGGGGTTCACTTTGGCGAGGTTGCGATAGACGCGGCTGGCCTGCTCGTACTCGCCAACCGATTGATATGTCTGGCCGAGCATATCGTAGGCTTCGTAGTTGCCGCGATCAATCGTAATCAACTGCTGGAGGGCCGCCACCGCCTCCTTGACCTGGTGCGTCTCGAAGTAGTAGCGCGCAATCGTGCCCTGGTACCTGGCGGCCTCCTCGGTGCGTCCCAGGCGCAGGCAGAAGCCGACCACCTCGCGCAGCAGGTCCAGATTCTCCGGCATCAGTTCGGCGGCGCGGCGCAGGCTAATCAACGCCTCCTCGTCATCGCCCATCTCGGCATAGGTGTTGCCAATACGCTGTATGACAAGCCCGGCCTCCTCCAACTGATTGCGGCGCAGATAGATGTCCGAGAGCAGGCGCAGTTCTGCGATGCCCTCATCCAGCAGGCCGCGCTTGATATAGATATCCGCCAGTTCTTCGTGGGCTGCTGGCTCCTGCGGGGCCATACGCACCATCTCGTTGAGCACGCTGATGGCATTATCGACCTGGCGGCTATTGCGATAGTGCCGCACCAGTTCCAGATACTCGCGCAGCGTGCCAGCGATATCGCCCTGGTGAGAGGAGGAGATCTCGGCCAGCGTCGAAGCCACTTCATTCTGCGCCGGCCTTGTCTGCTTCACCTGGCGCAGCATCGCCTCTGCCTGTTCGTACCTGCCTGTACGCCTGTAGGCATCGGCCAGCAGGTAAGAGATCTCTACCTCTGGCGCCTTATGCTCCTCGCCTTCCTCGCGAGGACGCGCGGCCCAGGTAGCCGGGTCCACCGCCGCCGGTGAGCGGCGCACGATTTGCAGCGCCCGCTCGAATTGCTGGATGGCCGCTTCGGGCTTGCCCTGTCCCAGCAGGCAGCGCCCCGAACTGACGTGAGCCAGCACCTCCACCGAAGTGTCGCGCATCGCCAGCGTGTAGGCATCGAGCGCTTTGTCGAACATCCCGCACTGCTGGTAGATCTGAGCGAGCGCGAAATGCAGGTCGCCGTTGTTAGGATAGACATCCAGAGCCTGGGTATACTCACGGATCACCGCGTCGGCCTGCTTCTGCCCCTCGCCGCGCAACTGCCAGCGGATACGCGTCAGTACCTCCAGCATTGTCGAGCGAGGTGAACCGATGCTGGTAATCATGGCTATGTTCCAGCGCACCAGCGCCGTGAGGTTGCGCGGATCAACCTGTAACACACGCTGGTACTCAGCGACGGCCTGCTGCATACGACCCAGTTTCTGCAAAGCCAGAGCATAGTTCAGGCGCGTCGGGACGCTGGTTGGATTCTCCTGTAGAGCCTGCTCAAGCTCTGTCAGTGCGCGATCCATGTAGCCCAGGCGCAGGTACGACTCGGCGGCGAGTGTGCGCTCGCGTAACAGATCCTCCTTGTTTCCCTGCGTGGCGAGCAGATTGATCAGCCGCATGCGATAGGTGAGATTGTTTGGCTCCAGTTGCAGAATGCGGCGATAGGTAGCGATAGCATCATCGATGCGCCCGTTGACGACGTAGGTATCGACGAGGATCGCATACTTGGTAATGGCCTGTTCGATCTTGCCCTGGCGCACGTAAATCTCGCAGAGCACCTCGTGTACGTCCAGATATTGCGGCGCCATATCGATGACGCGCAGGCACTCCTCAGTAGCCGAGGTCAGCAGCCCATGACTGATATACTTCTGGATATCCTGCATGGAGCGCACGACCTGGACGCGCACATTCTCCGGCAGTGAGGCGGTGCTCGCCAGAACGGCCTCCGCTGCATGGCGCAATTCCGCGTCCTGGGTGCCCGCGATCTGGCGCACCAGATCCTCAAGGCTCTGCTTTGGCTCCGGCGCTCTGGCCGGGGCGGCTGGTGGCGCCGTGAAAGCCGGCTCCACAGGCGGCGGGGCAGCGGGCTGCGCGGGCGGCGGCGCCTGCACCTGGGTTGGCTGCTGTACCGGCGGAGGTGGCGGTGCAGCGGGAGCCGGCGCGGCCTGCGCAGGCGATTGCTCGGGCACGCGCGTCGTGCTGACCGGCTGCGCCTCGCCTGTCAACCATGATGGCGATGCGGGCTGCTGCGTTTTTGGCGGCTCCGGCGGTGCGGCAGGCGTTGCCGTTTGCGCCTGATCCACGGGCGCGTTCGCAGTCTGGGAGGGATACTGAGAAGGCGGCGGCTGAGGAGCTGTCGCCTGCGGCTGAGCCGGCGCGGCCTGCGCTTGTTGCGGCTGTCTGGGAGGTGCGACCTGCGTCTTATCCGCATCGTTGAGTATACCCGTCAGCCAGTCCGGCAGTTCACCCGAAGGTGGGGGAATGCTGGCGGCCGGGGGCGCCGGTTGCGCCGGGGGTGCGGGCTGTGCGCCATTCGCAATGGCGTTTGCATTGAAGGCCATCGTCGCGGCATCGGCTACATTCGGAGGAGCTGGCGGCTGCATCGTCGGGGCCGGCTGGGCCGGCTGCGACTGACTCGGAGGCGGTGCATAAGCAGTGGGGGGCGTAACGGGATAGCCCGAAGGAGCCGGAGCCTGCTGCGCCTGCTGCAACATGAACTCGACCTGGGCCACCTTATCGCTCCATCCCCTGCTGCGCAGGAAACCGAGCAGCGCGTTGTAAACCGTCAGGGCCTGCTCCTGCTCACCCAGCAGACGGTGCGCCTCCGCCGCTTCCTGGCAGAGTTGCACCAGTTGATCCGACTCCTCCACGGTGAGCGCGTCCAGGTTCACGCGGTCAACCGCCTCATCAAAATGTACGGTAGCGGTGCGCAGATCTCCGCGCGCACGGTAGCACTGCCCCAGTGCATAATAGCAGGAGAGTGCATAGTCAGGATCATTCAAGAGCATCTGGAACTGGCGGATCGCCTCGTCCCAGCGCTGCTGCTCCTGATAGAGCCAGCCCAGGAAATAGCGAGCATCGGGTCGATCAAAGCCGCTCTCCAGGATCTGCTCACAGAGGTCGATAGCATCATTGAAACGCCCCTGGGCTTGAAATGCTTGCGCCTGCTTCAGTACTCCTGTTACCTGGTTGGCCGAAATGCGTTTGCGCGGAGCAGGACTCATCCCGGCAGCCGCGGCCATTGCCGGCGACCCCGGATTAGCTGCCCCACCGATGTTGCCCGCGCTACCCATGTTACCCATGATGCCAGTATTACCTCCGCTTGTATTACCTGTTGTAACTGTTTCGGACAGAGAAGCCCCTGTAAAAGCTGCCGGGGCGGAAGAGCCATCCGGCGCCAACTGCGTCACGGACCCGGCAGCACCACCCGGACTGTCCGGCGTTGCAGGAGCTGCGCCCGCGTCCGGCGGCGATACGCCTGGCAACCGCCTCTGCCCTTCAAGGATCTGCGCCAGCAATTGCCGTGCCTGCGTATTGGCTCCATCCGCCCGCAACGCCTCTTCACATTGTAGCCGCGCCTGCTCAAGCTGCTGCTGCGCAAGATAGCACCGAGCTGCTGCCAGGCGCTGCTGGATCAGAGCAGCGATATCTTTCTTCTCAAAATAGTAGTTTGCCAGTCGCTCGTGTGGCTCCGCATGGTCAGGCGACAACTGCACCGCTTTCTGCCAGGCGGCCTCGGCCCGCGCACCCTGACCGGCCTGCGCATAGAGGTCCGCCAGGTGCATATAGGCCGTGTAAGCGTCACCGCGCCTGTTCAGAATGCCATATAGCTCCGCTGTCTTGCTCAGGGCAATGACATTGCCAGGATCGCGTTGCAGCACATATTCATACTCTTCGAGCGCCCGCTGCCACTGCTTCGTCTGCATATAGCAGAAGCCCAGGCCACTGCGCGCCACCGGTTCATCCGGGAACTCAGCCAGTGCTCGCTGGTACTCCTGCATTGCCTCCGGCCAGTGGCTATCCCAACGGTGTCGGTCGGCTGCATTTATCGCTGCACTAAAGGCTTCTCGGTTCCCAGGCATGAAAGATCACTTTCCGATTGAGAGCGTTGTATCAAGGCGTATAAACACATACCCGTACACCGGACGGATGGTGCCGGTAAGTATGGCCCGGCGCAAATCACCTGACCTCTGCTGGTACGGCCGGTATACTGCCTCCTGCTGGCGGGCGGCCAGAAGGGAAACGTCTGCTCTGGTTTCCTTGCCCCGCTTTGAGGGGTCTGCACCAGTCAGAGTTAGGGTACTACAATTCTCTCGCGCAGGCACTTCTTTTGGTACTAAAGTACCTCAATCCGTATCTTCACGATACGGCCACCCACCTGCCTCGCGCGCTCACTAACCCCGGTAATTGATGTACTGGAGCGGGACGGGATAATCCTTCTGTTTGAGCGATGCAATGACCGCTTGAAGCTCATCGCGGCTCTTCGCTGTGACGCGTATTGCATCGCCCTGAATCTGGGGGCGTACCTTTGGATGCCGGTCCCGGATATATTTACTGATATCCTTCGCCATATCCTGTGTAATGCCCTGTTGCAACTGGATTACCTGTCGCACCCTACCACCAGCGGCGTCTTCCTCTTTACCCGGCTTGAAGATCTTGAGCGACAAATTGCGTCGCACCGCTTTCGTCTCCAGAATATCGCGCACGTTTTTGAGCGTAAGCGCACTCTCTGTGACGATGGTGATATTATCCTTGTTGTGAATAATCTCGGTCTTCGTGTCCTTCAAGTCAAAACGGGTGCGGACCTCGCGCCGCGTCTGATCGATGGCGTTGACCAGTTCTTGCTCATCAAATTGTGATACTATGTCAAATGAACAGTCTCCTGCCATAAGAATCCTCTCTTCGACATGGGAAGTGGTACAAAATGGCTAACCGGGGAATACGCTACCTATGTCCATGCTTCCTGCTAACAACATACATATCTTCATTTTTGCAGGCATTGTAACGCATTTCGCTTTCCATTGCCACCTTTATCCCCCAACCGGGCCTTCGTGCGGCTCCGCTACCATAGTGTACTCTCGCCTGCGGCGTTCGTGGGAAGGAGGAAAGTCGCGACCATTCCTTACACTACTTATGATATGATAATCAGTAGATTGGAGGGTGAATAGCGATGCCAGCAACCGTGTATAACAGCAAGCCGCTCGTTGCGCGCATGACCGAGGATCTGCGCAGCGAAGCCGCACAGTTTCGCAAGCAGCACCATCGCTCGGCGCGGCTGGCTCAGGTAATCGTGGGCCACGATGCCGCCGCCGAGGTATATAGCAGACAGCTCGTGCGCGCCTGCCGCACTATTGGCCTGGGCTGCGCCACGCTGGCATATCCGTTCGAGATCGAGGAAGACGAACTGCGCCGCGAAGTTGCCACGCTCAACGACGATCCGAACAACGATGGCGTTGTGCTCCTGCTGCCGCTCCCCGATCATATTCGGCAGCGACTCGTGACCGACGTTTTACGCCCTGAGAAGGATGTCGACGGGCTTGGCCCGCGCAACGCTGGCAATCTGCTGCTGGGCTTTCCCAGTTTCATTCCCTCAACCGCCGACGCCGTTCTGACCGTGCTTCGAGATGCGGGCATTCCCATCGCCGGGCGCACTGCCGTGGTTGTGGGCCGCAGCAACATCGGCGGCAAGCCTATCGCGCTGGTCCTGATGCGCGAGGATGCCACTGTGACCATCTGCCACTCGCATACCCGGGATCTCGCCTCCATCACACGTACAGCGGATATCCTGGTTGTGAGCGTGGGGCGGCCCGCACTCATCAAGGCGGACATGGTGAAGCCGGGCGCGGTGGTGCTGGATGCCGGGATTAACAGTGTCGGCGGCAGGGTCGTCGGCGATGTGGACTTTGCGGGCGTGAGCCAGGTCGCCTCATTCATTACGCCCGTTCCCGGCGGCATCGGCCCACTTACACACCTGGCGCTGATTCGTCACACGCTGCTCGGCCCGCAATAATACTAAATCCATTTTTATAGGGGAACGCCCCGTCGCTCTTCAAGTCCCCTTGCCGCATCTGGCGGCCTGTCTGTTCATGTTGACGGCATGTGGGGCGCACAGAGTGCGCCCCACATGCCGTCAACATGAACACTTGCGAAGCGCGGGACGCTGAGCAGTCTGGGAAAGAGCGGACCCGCGCCCCTCGTTAGATTTCTTCGGGTTGGTACCGTTCGAGGAATTGGATCACCTCGCGTGTGAGGCGGCTGGGCGTCGAGGTGCCGGCGGTCACGGCAACGCGTTTCTTGCCCTTGAGCCATTCGGGTTGCAGTTGTGAGAGATCTTCGATGCGCACGGCGGGGACGCCTGCCAGTTCCTGCGATACCTGCACAAGCCGGTTGGTATTATTGCTGCGTGGATCGCCAACGACGATGGTCAGATCGGCTCCCTTCGCCATCTCGGCGACGGCCTCCTGCCGGCTCTGCGTGGCGCCGCAGATGTCGATATGGATCTCGGCCTGCGGGTAGCGCCGCTTGATATACTCGACGACGCGCCACGTATCCCACTTCGAGAGCGTTGTCTGCGTTGATACGGCGATTTTCGCCTCCTGCTCCAGTGTGAGCACCAGGGCATCCACATCAGCCTCCGTCTCGATCAGGCTGATATGTCCCGGTACTTCGCCCATCACGCCCTCCGGCTCCGGGTGCCCCTTTTTGCCGATGTAGAGGATATAGTAGCCCCGGGCGACGAGATCGCGCACAAGATCGTGGGTTACGGTCACGTCGGGACAGGTAGCGTCAATGCAATGCAGGCCACGCTCCTGAGCGCGGCGCTTGACCAGTGGCGAGACGCCGTGCGCGGTGAATATCACGGTGCCCTCTTTGACCTGTTCCAGGATCGTAGCACGGTCTGGACCATCCAGCGTGATTACGCCCAGCGCGGTCAGTTCTTCGATGGCGTGGCGATTGTGGATAATCTGCCCGACGACATGGATGGGACGCGGCAGGGTTGGATCTTTAGCAGCCTGGCGCACTATTTGCAGGGCATCAACGACGCCATAGCAGTAGCCGCGTGGCGAGATCTTTATCACTTCCATTGCTTCACCTGGATGTCCTTTTCATCGATTAAGATGCTTTGACCTCTAGCTTTGTGAGTATATGGCGCAGGTCGTCGGGAGTATAGAGACAGACCTCCGGCAGCAGCCCCGCCAGTTCCTCGACGGAAGGGAAGGGCGCGAGATCAAAAATGAGCAGCGGCGTGCGGCGTCCATCGCAGCCTTTCGCAATCGTAGCCGCCGACAACAGAGAGACGCGCCGCTCTCCCGCAGCGGGCAGCGATGTTCCGAGCACGCTGATGAGCAACTGGACGTAAGGGAGCAGATAAGAGGCACGCGCGGGCGTCTCTTCCTGGTAAATGTATTTCATCCTCGCGCGTCGCAGCAAATTGACATAAGGATGACATAGCTCCTCTGGTCCGATCACCAGCGCTGAACGTCCTTGCAGACCACCCAGGCTGGCATCTGCAATGGACACGACCTCTGGCGCGATGTGATGCATCGACACTTCTCCTCCGTCGTAATCACTATAGCCTGCTGTTCTTTAATGTGAAATGATCTTTACATACTATAACAGATTATAGCAGAGAGGCATCAGGTAAGCGCCGTATTTTTTGTTAGGGGGTACTCGATGCCTGTTATAGCAGAGGGGCATCAGGTAAGCGCTGTATTTTTTGTTAGCGAATATCTGATACTCAGCGTTCTTGCCCTCGCGCCGGGCCTTCGCGCGGCTCCGCCGCGCAATGGATAGATAATGTGAGGCGTGAAACTGCGCTAAGCGCGGTTTCACGCCTCACATTATCTAAAAGGCGAGCGCCAGAGGCGCGAGGCCAGCAATGGTGCCAGGAGACAGGAAGAAGGTTTTCCTGCCTCTATTTTACCGTGACGGTAAACGAAGCACCTGACTTGCTCTTAATGACAAAGGTGCCAGGAGTGTTAAAGAAGACGTTGGCGGTGCCTGATCCCGCGACGATAAAATCCACCCCGGCTTTCGCGGCATCGCCCTCATCGAAGTCGAGATCCTGGCTGCTTTGATTCACGACCTTAACCATATCTCCTTTATTGACGGTGATGCTGGGCTGGTTGACGGTATAGCCGCCCGACTTGGCCTGTGATATCGTGAGCGTCTGCGCTACGGCAGGGGGGTTGCCTGTCGGAGTCGCTTCAACTGTGATGGTGAAAGCGGCTCCAGCCTTGCTTTTGATGACAAAGGTGCCGGGGGTGTTAAAGATAACGGGGCTTGAACCTTTCCCCGGAACGAGAAAATCCACCCCGGCCTTCGCGGTATCTCCTTCATCGAAATCCAGATCTTCATTGCTCTGGTTCACGATTGTGACCATATCACCCTTTTTGACGGTAAGGGTATTCTTATCAAAGACAAAGGTACCCGTCTTTGGTTCCGTAATCGTGAGAGTCAGTGCCGTCGCGGTGCTGCTGCTCGAACCAGTAGTGCTTGAACTGGTATTGCTCGAACTTGCGTTGCTCGAACTCGTACTGGTGGCTGCTGAATTGCTGGACCCTTCTCCACACGCAGCCAGAATTACCATCAGGAAGAGAAGAGAGGCGGGAAGCAGCCAGCCAGCAGAACGGCGTATAGAACGCATACCCATCAGGAACTATTTCCTCCAGATACTACATTACCCACTCAAAAGCCTTTTTTTATCCTGGGAGATGGTAGATCATCTCCCGTTGAGAGTGCCTTTATTAAGAATGTGTCTGATTTTCTACCCCATTGCAGGCTCGCACCTGCGGCGCTCGCCGGCTCTGAGGGATGGTGTGGGCCAATGCGCGCAGCGCATTGGCCCACACCATCCCTGCGATCCCTGGTGCGGCGGAGCCGCACCGCCGCCCGGCGAGAGCACTGAGCCTCGGACACTTTCTAAAAAACAGTATACTGGTTGAGGCAAATGCTGATCGTGATCGCTAAAGGCTCAGCGATCTGCGCACAGCCAGGGAGCCGATCAGGGTGGCTATGGCGGCCGTTCCTACCAGCACCGCTATATCGATAGCAAAGCCGGTCAGATCTGGATAGAACATGGCCTGCCGCATGCCATCTATCGCGTAGCGGATCGGATTGAAGGCGCTGATATCGCGCAGCCAGCGGGGCAGAAAGGCAATGGTCGTGAATCCGCCTCCCAGGAAGAATAGATAGGTTGCCAGAATCGAGGCAGTCATAGCGATATTTCTGGCGCCGCGCATCAGCGTTCCCAGCAGTGCGCCCATCCCGGACGCGCTCAGCGCCGTCGCGACGAAGAGCGCGGCCAGCGCGGGCCAGTGGTTCGCGGGGGGAGCGATGATCCCGGCAAGGGTACATATCCCTATGGCGGGAATAAGCGCCAGCAGCGAGATGAAGAGGCCGCCCAGTATGCGCCCCGCGACTAGCATCCAGCCGGATATTGGTGCGAGCGCAAGGTGGAAGACTGTGCCGCGCTCTCTGTCCTGCGCGCACAGCAGGGCCGCGCCCATCAATCCGGTATTGAGCACCAGCAGGACCAGTACTGGCAACACCTGATAATCGAGGAAGTCCACCTGCGTCTGCCTGAGATCCTGCTCATCGATGGAGATATGATACGGGCCGGCCGCGCCTGAACTGCCAACGGCGCCCAGGTCCGGCGCATCGAAGCGCCCTGCCGAGCGGTCAACGCTGCGCCTGATATCATCGGCCAGGTCGATATCGGCGTTATTGAGGGTGAGTTGCAGCGTCGCAGCGCTGCCAGCCGCCTTGCGGTCAAAATCCGGCGGGATGGTGATGATCGCGGCAACTTGCTGATCGCGCAGCAAACGTTGCGCATCTTGCATACCGGTAATCGTCAGAGAATACGCACCCGGGTCGGATTTCAAAATCTGCACCATACGCAGCGCTTGCAGCCCGTGTGACTCGACCACGAGGGCTACCGGCTCCTTTGTGACTGTGTTTGAGAGAACGACAAGCATGAGGGCCATCGCCAGCGGGGGAATGAACGTACTCGCCAGCGCCAGGGGCATGCGCAGCCAGCGCAACACATCCACGCAGGCCAGCGCCCACATCGCGCCCAGTTGATCCAGCAGCGCGGCGATGAATGTTCCTTCCGCAAAACGCCGCGCGCGCTTTCTCTTCTTCCTGACGCGCTTCGGGAGTGGAGCGCCGCGCTTCGACAAGGGATGCTCGCTCCAACGCGTCTGCTTAACGGGCATCGTCTTGCTTCCTTTCCAGGCTTACCGGTCTCTCAAACCGTATCCAGCCCCGATGGCGGGGATGAGCCATCGGGCAGAATGGCTCCCCATAGCGAGGCCGCCTTCCATAACTGACCGGCACTTATCTGCGCGTACTGCATGTTCGCGCCGGTCAGGTTGGCACCGCTCATGTTGGTGTCGCGCATATTCGAGCGACTCAGGTCGGCCCCGGCCAGGTTCGCATTGCTCAAATTGGTCGCAATGAGGTTGGCCCCGGCCAGGTTGCTGCCGCGCAGATCAGCCCTGCCGCAATTTACCCCCGTAAGATCGACGTTGAGCAGATTGACGTGGGACAGATCAACGTCGCGCAGATCAACTCCCCTCAGATCGATAATACGGAAGTCCTTCTTGATCAGGTTGGTTCCGTAGAGGAAACGGATGAGCAGCGCTTTGTGCCGGGCGTCCAGCCGGCGCAGCGTCCTCTGTGTGGTAAGATTGGCGATGGCTCTGGCCCCGCTATCCCTGCTCGTATAGAGTAGATTATCGTGGATGAGCAGACTGGAAATCAGGTTGGTATAGTTCCGCAACAGCGTATCCTGCTCCTGCTGAACGGCTATCTGGCGCTCAACCTGCTGCTGGCGCTGCATTTGCGTGGACAGGTTCCACCAGGTGCCGAGGCCGAGTCCAACCACGAGGAGCAGCAGCGCAACGAGCAGCACCGGCTGGCTTCTGTCGAGAATGAGGTGGCGGCGCCACCAGAGTCGGTTCCCGTAGAGCGCCAGGCGGCGGCGCCAGGGCACTCTTTCGCGCCGCTCTCGCGCGTACCAGGTCGCATTTTTCTCTTGCACAGCCATTCCCAGCAGCGCGCCGGACAGCACGAGCATGGCAGCGGCCCAGCCAATCAGCGCCATAAAATCCGTCGCTATCGATTCGGGCGTAACCTGCAAGCCATGAAATGCCTGCTCAAGAATGCCGACAGCGTAATAAACGGGTGAAATGTGGGCAATGTACCAGATGAGTTCCCCGGCGAAGCGCTGCGGCCTGAGCGAGCCGCTGCAAAGGTAGAGCGGTAGACTGAGGCCAAAGACCAGCGAGGCAACCGGCAGCGTGCGCCTCACCAGCGCGCCCAGCGCGACGCCGGCGCAACTGAAAATCACAATGCACAGCAGAATTGCGCCGATCATGGCAAAGGGGTGCAGCGGCGTAATATGGTAGCCCCAGATTGCCAGGGCCACGGGAAAGAGCATGGCGAGCGCGGCCACCGCAGCCGTCGCGGCCACGCGCCCCAGGATGGGGATCGCCGGATGCACGGGCGCCACGGCGAGCAGGCGCACGGTCCCCGCCTCGAACTCGCGCGCGACCACCATCGCGCTCAGAATGCTGGCGATCACAAACGCATCCAGGGCCAGGCCGCTGACAACGAGGTATTCGATAAAGCCGGTATCGTGGCCGATGAGATCGCGTTCCGTCACGTTTACGTGAATGCCGGGAAAGTGTACCTGCTTCCCAAAGGCTACAATCGCCGAGGGCAGCGCCTCTTGAATGTCCTCGGTCATGTCTATATTCACATTATCGACGATAACCTGAATGCTGGTATCTTTGCCATGCGCGATAGCATCGGAGAAACCATCTGGAATGGTGATGATCGCGACCAGGGATCCTTGATGCAGAGCGGCGAGCGCGGCCTGTTGATCCATCGGGCGCAGATCAAGGGAATGGTGAGCGGCGGCCAGCCTGGCAATAAAATCCTGCGCGTAGCGCCCGTGATCTTCCACGACCAGCGCGGTTGGCGCGAAGCTTCCCGTCAAGGCGAAGAGGCTGACCAGAAATAGAAACGTTACCGCCTGGATAACGGTCAGCGCTATCAACAGGCGTGATCGGCTCAACTGCCGCCATTCGGCCTGAAAGCCGCCCAGGAGTGCACTGAAGAGCAGCTTCATGGAGTTATCCCTTCCAGCGCGCGGAAGACTTCCGCCAGGTCAGCGCCGCGCTCGCGAAATCCCTTGATGGGCGCGGTCTCCAGGATCCTGCGCATCACCTCATCGGGAACGGTGCTCCCGGCGAGAAAAACGGAGATGCCTGTGGACGTGGGGGCAAGGCGCAAGACGCCTTCGCTGGCGGCGAAGGCCCTGGTGATCGCTTCCGCAGCCGCACTCGTGCATTCGATATCCAGGCAGCTACCAGCGCGAGCGACCAGCGCTTCCGGCTTCTCGCAGGTCAGCAGTTTGCCCTCACGCAGCACCGCGACGGTATCACATAGCGCCAGAGCCTCATCGAGATAATTCGTCGCTACAATAATGGTCGTTCCCCTTGCTTTGAGCAGGCGCAGGTGTGACCAGATGGCGTGCCGCGCCTCCACGTCCACGCCCAGAGTAGGTTCATCGATGATTAACAGGTCGGGAGCATGCAGGAGGGCACGCGCGATGGCTATCCGCCGCCGGTGGCCGCCGGAGAGATTGCTTACGCGCTCATCGATTCGCTCGGAGAGGGAGAGCAGTTCCAGAACTTCCTCAATCCTGCGCCGTGGCTCAGCAATTGCATACAGGGATGCAGTAAAGCGCAGATTTTCAAAGGTAGTGAGTTCGTCGTAAAGGGCCGTCTCTTGTAGAACGACGCCGATCTTTTGTCGCAATTTCCTGGTGCGGGCCGGAAGCCGTTCAGAAAAGACGGTAATCGTCCCGCTGGAGGGCCGGCGCAGTCCGGTAATCATGTGCAGCAGCGTCGTTTTCCCCGCTCCATTGGGGCCGAGGATGCCGGTGATGGCGCCGCGCCGCATTGAGAGACTGATCTGGTCCAGAACTTTGTGTTTGCCAAGATGGCATGTCACACGATCAAAACGTACCGCAGGCGCGAAATGAGCGGTCAGTGTGTCCAATTGCTATCCTCAATTTGGAAGACGGTCCAGACGAATCCAAAGGCTTATCAGATAGTATATACTATGTCTTTCCGTCTGGAGGATAGTGATGATTCTTAGGGATCTCTCTATCCGACTCCTCAGCGCCTGCGGCGCTTCGCCCGGTTTTGAGTGTGATGATCGGGTGGCGGGGCAAGGCCCCGCCACCCGATCATCACACTCAAAATTGGGAGGCTCCTGGCCCGCTTTCCTGCCGCCCGATCATCACACTCAAAATTGGGAGGCTCTTAGCCCGCTTTCCTGCCGCCAAGAGGGAAGCGGTCCCAGGGATTCTCGTTGGCCGTGATCCGGTAGCCATCGGGATCGGCAAAGACGAAGGCGCGCCCGAACGGACTATCGTAGGGCGGCGTTATGATGGTGGCTCCCGCCGCTGCCATTTTTGCATGCAACTCGTTGACGTTATCGCAGTCAAGCCAGAGCGTTACACCCGATCCCGGCTGCGGCGCGTCATCCAGGTTCACCTTTGCCTGGCTGAGAGCAAAGGGAATCGAGTTGGTATCGAAGGCAACAGCTTCGGGAGTGTCGAAGCGAGGATCGACCTCCAGGCCCAACATCTCTGTGTAAAACGCGCGCGAAACGGAGAGATTACGCACCTGCAAATTGAAAAAATCAGGTCCGAGAAGCTTCGCCATAGCTATACCTTCCTTTCAAAGTTGAGAAGTTGTTCTTTAGCTACACCTGTTTGCTTTCGTACCAATAGTTTATCCTATGCAAGTGACAACAGTATGGCAGCAGCGCCGCGACTTTTTCGCGTGCTAAAAAGTCGCAGCGGAAGTCCGCCGCGCCCGTGCTGCCTTCTTCGCATCAGGCTTTCTCCTGGCTGTGCGGCGCGGCCGTCGCCGCAAAAGCCTGCGCTTCGCGCCTCCTCGTGGTTCTCTCGAAGCGAGATTGCTTCCCTGCTCCACGCCTTTTCCTGCCAGATGCGGCAGCGCCGTCATGCTCGGATTGCGCAAACCGGGCGCGCTTCTGGTCAGGCGCGGGCAGCTTACGGTTACGTATTCGTTGAGGCTGCTTCTCGTTCTGCTCCTGCGCTCTCGGAGCCTCTTGAAGCGCGGGTGGTGGTGTTGCAGGGGTTTCGTCGTCGAGAGCGAGCCGCTGCAATACGACGGTCTGCCCTAAACTGCGCGTCATACGCCGCCATTTGGATATCTCCGCTGGTGCCAGCAGTGTAATCGCCTTGCCCTGTCTCCCCATTCTTCCAGTACGGCCAACGCGGTGCGTAAAAAGGTCGCTCGATTCCGGCAATTCATAATTGATGACCTGATAGATCCCTTGAATATCCAGCCCGCGTGCTGCGACATTTGTGGCTAACAGCGTCTGCACCCGCCCTTGACGAAACGCGGTCAGCACCTCTTCCCGCGCGCGCTGGCTCTTGTTACCGTGTAACGTTCCTACCGTAAATCCGAGCCTGCTGAGCTGTTTTCCTAATTTCTCGACGCCAAATTTCGTCTTGCCAAAGATGAGGCTGCTCTCTCCCTCCGTGGAATGCAGGAGGGAGCACAGCGCTGCCATCTTCTGTTCCTGCGGAACCTGGTACGCAATCTGTTCAATACTGCTTTCCGTACCCGTGGCTGTGGGGATATCGACGTTGACCGGATTGCTGAGGAATTTCTCCTGGAGCATCGCGATCCAGCCCGGTATGGTTGCGGAAAAGAGCGCCGTCTGTCGCGTATCGGGCGTGGTCGCCAGTATCGCTTCAATAGCCGGCGCGAAACCGATATCCAGCATCTGGTCCGCCTCGTCCAGAATGCACATCCGTAGCTGGTTCAGTTCGAAATTGCCACGGTCAAGATGATCCTGCACACGTCCTGGTGTACCGACGACAATCTGCGCGCCAGATCGCAGCGATGAGATTTGATTGCCATAGGGCCGTCCTCCCACCAGCAATGCCGTCGAAAGCCGCCGGCTGATCGCCAGCTTGCCCAGTACAGTGTTTACCTGAATTGCCAGCTCGCGCGTTGGCACGAGAACCAGCGCCTGTACAGCACGTTTGTTTTTGTCTACCCTTTCCACCAGGGGAATGCCATAAGCGAGCGTCTTCCCCGAACCGGTTGCTGATCGCCCCACCAGGTCTTTCCCGGCAAGCAGTGCCGGAATGGCCTCGGCCTGAACAGGCGTCGGCTCTGTAATCTCCATACTTGCCAGCGCCTTGCGCGTGGTGGGTTGCAAAAGAAAGTCATCAAAAGATGGCATGAATAATCCTTTCGGCCAATGCGCCTCTTGTGGACGCAGAATAACTCGCCTCCCGGCACCGCGCCGGCGGCGAGGATCAGGAGCAGGCCGCAGGTTACGGGAGCAATGCCAGCTCGACTGATAGCGGTATGGATGTGCATGCAAGAGGAATGTCTATAGAGGATTGCTCAGCGCTCTTTAGCGTCTTTACCGGGAACAGGGAATGCTCGCAGCCTGTCCCATGCCATGCAAACAATCATAACTCCGCCAGTGTACAGCTTCAGAGGCTCATTGTCAAGTCGCTTTTTTGCACTCGTCGCCACCTGCGGTGGCTCCCCGGAGGACAGAAGAGGAGGCGGAGTCCGCAGGACTCCGCCTCCTCTTCTGTCCTCCGGGGCAAAGCTTCACAGGGGAGGGCCGGCAGCGGGATGCATTCTAAGGTTGATTACTGCAAAACGTCGCGGCGTATAAAGAGGATGGTCGAGATTGTCCAGAGGATAAGCGCCCAGACCAGCACGACGATCAGCGCGTGCAGTGTAGTAACGGGCACGCAGCCCGCGCCGGCGGGGGTACAGGCGATCACGCCGTCGAGCCGGTTGAGCGTGCTGGACAGGAAGCCTGGCAAGAAATTGGCGTAGAAGGCGTTCAGATTCGGCGTGAAGAGGAAGGTAACGATCTGATTGCCAGTCTGCGAATGAATCGATCTGCCAATAACGGGCAGGATCTGCGCGGCGATATCTTCGCCGATCAGGTAGCCGAAGCCCGCCGCGATGCCGAAGGTCGCGGAGCGCGCGATAATACTGATCGTTGCTCCAAGCAGCATGCAGAAGAGGTAGTTTTCGTAGGTACCGACCATCATCTCCAGCAGATAGATTATCGTTTGCCTGTTCATGTTGAGCAGCGTTGGCGCGGGCTTATGGATGAGCATGAGCAGGTTCACGAGCAGGCAACTGAGCAGGAAGCCGAACAGCACGAGGGCGAAACAGACGATAGCGAGCGCCAGGTATTTCGCCAGCAGGTAGCGTGCACGCCTGACGCCGCGACTGAACACCAGCCTGATAGCTCCGCTGCTGAATTCGCCGCCGAAGGTCAGCGCACCGAGCGCCAGGGCAATGAATTCGCCGCCGCGCCGCCCCGGCGTCATTGGCTGGCCGATGGCGCGGCTCAGCGCGTCCGGGCCGCCCAGCAGGTGGCCCGTCTGAAAGCCATCGGGGCTTTTCATAGCGTAGTAGACCAGCACTGCCCAGGCCGCGATGACAAAAAGCAGATCCAGTGCGAACAGTCCCCACACGAGCGGGCGGCGGCGCATTTTGAATAGCTCGTTACGCATCAGCCGCCAGAGTCCCGGCGAGTAGACGCGCCCGGTTGGCGAAGAAAAGACAAAGGTCTGGTTAGACCACCTGATCTCGCTCATAAGCCGCTCTCCTGCTCCGTGAGTTCGAGGAAGATATGCTCGAGATTCTGCCCCTGGCGGTGTACGCTCTCCGGCCAGACGCCATTACGCGCGAGATAGTAGATGAGATCGCGCCCGCGCAGGTCGGGCGCGTCGATAATGGCACGGTCCTGCCTTACCTCTACCGAACGCACCACCGGCACAGCAGTCATCAGGCGGCGTACCTCTGCGGGATTTTCGCACTCCACCTCCCAGCGCGCCGCCGCGTTCAACAGTTCGTCTACCTCGCCCACGGCGATCAACTGGCCTCCGCGAATGATGCCGATGCGCGTACAGACCTGGCGGATCTCGGCGAGAACATGGCTCGACATGAAGATGGTCTTGCCCAGGCCGGAGAGGCGGCGCACCAGTTCGCGTATCTCGGCGATGCTCGGCGCATCCAGGCCATTGCCCGGCTCATCCAGGATAATCAATTCGGGATCGGTGAGCAGCGCGGCGCCCACGCCGAGGCGCTGGCGCATGCCCGGCGAATAGGTCGAGTAGCGATCACGCCCGCGCTCGCGCAGGCCAACGAGGTCCAGAACATCCCTGACTCGTTCGGCGGTCACGCCGCCGGTATAGTTGCCCACGGCCACGAGGTTATCGTAGCCGCTGAGATAGGGCTGGAAGGCGGGCTGTTCGATCAGCGCGCCTACGCGGGGCAACAGGCGAGGGGCATGTCTGGAAAGGAGCTGGCCGAAGAGACTGATTTCGCCGGAGGTTGGCCTGGCGAGGTTGAGCAGCATGCGGATGGTCGTTGTTTTGCCGGCGCCATTGGGGCCGAGGAAGCCGAAGACCTCGCCGCGCATCACCTCCAGGTTAAGATCTTTGACGGCGGTGCGCTTCCCGTAGACTTTAGTCAGTCCACGCGTCTGAAGCACGACTTCTTGCTGGGGAAGCTGCCGCGATAGCCCGATCTGCGGCATCTGCCATGTCGCCTGCGCCACGTTCGCCGTAGCCTGCTGAACCTGGGAGGCGCTGTTTCCATTTTGCGCTGTTAGCGACTCGCCTTGCATCCCTGGTGAGGGCATCATCTCCGTTGTCCTTACTTGTTGGGGCCAACAAAGCTTAGAGTACGTCTGATCGCTGGCACAATCGCGTGCTCGCGCCTGCGGCGCTCGCTTTATTTATTTGATAGTGTGGAAAATGCGCTGCGCGCATTTTCCACACTATCAAATCTGTCTACTGCGCGGCTCCACCGCGCGAACACCTGGCAAGGGCGCGAGGATCATGTGATTCTTATGATATCAACGAATTATAGACGGGGTTTTTTGAGCGCTGGAGAGAATGGGGACTTTCGTACTAGCCAGGTTGTCGAAGAGGTTCTCTTTACACCGCGCGCATTCGCCGTTTCTGCCGTCAGAAGTACACACCGAGGGCCAGGCAGCACAGGGCGCTATTAGCATCTTTATGGGAGAAGCCGCATATCTTCCCTATTCCGCGCCTATGACAACGTTTAAGCATAGTATCTCACGAAGCCGAAAAGAAAGTAAAGGAGATAGTACTCTTCTTATTATCCCAGACTGATAAATTAACTCTTGACAAGGCATTTTCATGGTATATAATATGGCCGCCATAAAAGGACAGGTCGCCAACAGGGCGGCCTGTTTTGTTGCATATGAATGCCAATAAAGAACAGACGCCGGGTTTTTCACTCTGGCGTCTGTTCTTTTTGGCATTCATTATCATGCTCAAAAAGGAGTGTCCATCATGACCGAGAAGCGTTCTCTCATCACGCTGTCCGAAGAACAGGCTATTGCCTGGTATCAACATCACCTGCTGGTTCTGCATGGCTATGCGCTGGCTCTGGCTTTGAAGGCGGGGCTGAGTCCGGCACAGGCAGCGATTTTTTTCGTCGAGCCGTGGCATAGTGATCGAGTATCCATTCGCGCTCAGGCCACTGCGCAGATTCTTGAGCAGCAGGCCAGGCAAATCGCGGAGGTATCGGCGCTCAGCTACGGCGAAGAGCATGTGCAATTAACGCAACAGGACCAGAACTGGCTGGTTCAGATCACGATTGCTGATCCTGAGCCGCTTGAGCGCTATGGAGCGTCGCCTGAACTCCACACGCAGTGGGTTGCGGAGCAATTGCGCCAGGTCTGCGAGCCAAAGGGCATTCGCTGTCGCGTCTGGCAGGACCAGGATAGGCAGTACATTCAGCTCTCTCTTCAAGCTGAACAATAGCCCGCTGCTCGCGCCTGCGGCGTTCGCCGAATAGAGAGCAAGTTGCGGAAAAATGCGCTGCGCGCATTTTTCCGCAACTTGCTCTCTATTGATTGCGCGGCTGCGCCGCGCGAACGCTCGCGAGAGAGGGCGAAGAAGCTCTGTCAGTGCGACGCGCTCATCATGGTGCCGTCGTACTCGCTGGAATCTACAAAATCGCAGGCGGAGGCGCTGGTCTCCCTGGGCAGCACGCGCCAGAAGAGGCCCTGCATGCGCTGCCAGTCGCCGAGAATGTAGCTGGCGCGCTTGCTGCGTGTCTTGCGGGCGTGCCACTCGATCACGGTGCGCAGCGCCTCTGCCTCGCGCGGATCTTCGACACGCAGCAGGTCGACCAGTTCGGTGTTGCAGCGCGGTGGGAAGCGATTGTCGATATCCAGCACATAAGCGACACCGGAGGACATGCCAGCGCCAAAGTTCTGGCCGGTCTCGCCGAGCACGACGACCATGCCGCTCGTCATATATTCGCAGCCGTGATCGCCCACGCCCTCAACGACGGCAAGCGCGCCGCTATTGCGCACGGCGAAGCGTTCGCCTGCGCGCCCGGCGGCAAAAAGCTGCCCGCCCGTGGCGCCGTAGAGCACGGTGTTGCCGAGGATGGTATTCTCGTGCGCGGCAAAGCTCGCCTCGGCAGGCGGCATAATAATGATCTGGCCGCCGGTCATGCCTTTGCCCACGTAGTCGTTCGCCTCACCGCTGAGGATCAGGCGCAGGCCGGGCACGCAGAAGGCGCCGAAGCTCTGGCCCGCCGATCCCTGGAAAGAGGCGGTGATGCTGACGCCAGGCAAGCCAGCATTGCCGTAGCGATGAGCAATCTCGCCAGCAAGGCGGGCGCCGACGGAGCGATCATAGTTGTGGATAACGTGCTGGGTGAGCACGCTGCGCTCACCGGCCAGCGCCTGCGCGGCCTCGACCAGCAGTTGCTCGGCGACGGGCGACGGCGGGACGGTCCTGTGCGCTTCGGAATCGAAGCGCTCTGGCAGGGGCACGAGCAGGCTATCAAGGTCAAGCTCGCTCTCCTCGGCATGGCGCAGCAGGTCGGCGCGTCCGACCAGATCGTCCAGCCGCGCTACACCCAGGCGCGCCAGCCACTCGCGCACCTCCTCGGCGACGAGGGTGAGATAGTTGATGAGATGCTCGGGCCTGCCAGCGAATTTAGCGCGCAGATCCTCGCGCTGCGTAGCTATGCCGGTAGGACAGGTATTGAGGTGACACTGCCGCGCCATATCGCAGCCGATGGAGACCAGCGCGCCCGTGCCGAAGCCGAATTCCTCCGCGCCCAGCATGGCGCCAATGACAACATCGCGCCCGGTCTTGAAACCGCCATCGACGCGCACACGCACGCGCTTGCGCAGCCCGTTGCGCACAAGCACCTGCTGCGTCTCGGCCAGCCCGCGCTCCCAGGGCATGCCGGCATGCTTGATCGATTGCAGCGGTGATGCGCCCGTCCCGCCGTCATGTCCGCTTATCAACACATAGTCCGCATACGCTTTTGCCACGCCGGCGGCGATGGTGCCAACGCCGATGCTGGAGACCAGCTTGACGCCGACACGCGCGCGCGGATTGACCTGGTGCAGATCATAGATCAACTGCGCGATATCTTCGATGCTGTAAATGTCGTGATGAGGCGGCGGCGAGATCAGCGCGACGCCCGGCGAAGTGTGGCGCAGGCGCGCGATAAACGCTGTCACCTTGATCGGCGGGAGCTGGCCGCCCTCGCCGGGCTTGGAGCCTTGCGCCATCTTGATCTCGATCTCTTCGGCGCGGGCGAGATATTCCGCTGTGACGCCGAAGCGCGCGGAGGCCACCTGCTTGATCTTGCTACCGACGGGGGCGCCGTTGAGCGTTTCGTGATACCAGTTGGGATCCTCGCCGCCCTCGCCCGTATTGTTGCGCGCGCCGATGCTGTTCATCGCGGCGGCGATGGTACGGTGCGCTTCAGGACTGAGCGCGCCGAGCGACATTGCCGAGATGACGAAGCGTGCGCGAATGGATTCCATCGGCTCGACCTGCTCCAGTGGAATCGGCGTGGTGGGCGCAAAGGTGAAGAGGTCGCGCAGCGCGGTTGGCGGGCGATTGTAGACCAGTTCGGCGAACTGGCGATAGTCTTCCATGCTGCCACTCTGCGACGCCTTTTGCTGCGCGCGCACGATAAGCGGGTTATAGGCGTGATATTCGGCATCGCGGCGGAAGCGGTAGCGGCCCAGGTCGGTGAGCTTGCGCCTCCGCCCGCTGGTATCCGGCACGGCCTGCTCCTGCTGGAGAGCCGCGCACTGCTTGATGATCTGGCTGGCTACTTGCTGCATGGTAACTTTGCCGGGATGCATGGCGGAGCCGGCGAAGCAGCGTTCGACGAATTGTGGATCGAGGCCGATCACCTCGAACTGGCCTGCGCCGATGATGTTGCGCAGTGTCGAGATGCCCATACGCGCCATCACTTTGCAAAGGCCGCTCTCAATGACATGGCGATAGCTCTCCACAGCCTGCGCCCGCGTCAGATGCTCCAGGCGCCGCTCGCCGGCCAGCGCGCGCACGCTCGCCAGCGCCAGTGTCGGCACAACGGCCTCGGCGCCGTAACCGAGCAGCACGGCGATCTGGTGCACATCGCAAACGGTCCCCGTCTCACAGAGCAGCGAGAGATGATCGCGCAGGCCGCGCCGGATCAATGCACGGTGCAGCCCACCCACCGCAATCGCCATCGGAATCGGCGCCAGTTCCGGCGTCGCGTCGTTATCGCTCAGGATGAGTAGCGTCACGCCCTCGGAGATGGCCGCGACTGCCTCCTGCTCCAGACGATCCAGCGCGGCCTCAAGCGCCTGTGGCCCTTCCGCGATGGGGAAAGTCGTGCTGAGTGTTCGCGCACGGAAATCGGGATCGTCCAGATTGCGCAGCGTCTCCAGTTCACTCTCGGTCAGCAGCGGCGTCTCCAGGTGCAGCAAACGCGCATGCTGCGGCGTTTCCATGAGCAGGCTGCGCCGGCGCCCAAGATAGCTGTCGAGCGACATGACAATGCGCTCGCGCAGCGGATCGATAGGCGGGTTTGTGACCTGTGCGAAACGCTGGCGGAAGTAATCGGAGAAGGAGCGCGGCTGCACCGAGAGCACGGCCAGCGGCGCATCATCACCCATGCTCCAGGTAGGTTCTTTCTTCTCGGTGAGCATGGGGCGCAGGATCATCTCAACATCTTCGTGCGTGTAGCCGAAAAGCTGCTGGCGGGCGAAGAGCTGGCCCGGGTCGGGAATATTCTCGTGGTCAGGAACGTCCTCTGCGGCGGGAACGTTCTCGTGGGCCGCTCTGGTAGCGGCCCCTACGGCGGCACGAGCGGGGCCTTCGACCTGTCTGAGCGTGGACAGGTGGATAAGATGGCTGTCGAGCCATTGGCGATAGGGCTGGCGCTGCGCCAGAGATTCTTTGATCTCGTGGTCGCGCAGGAAGACGTGGCGCTCGACATCGACGGCGACCATCTCGCCGGGGCCGAGCCTGCCCTTTTCGACGATCTCATGGGGCGCGCACGGCACCACGCCGGCCTCAGAGGCAACAATCAGCAGGCCATCGGCGGTGAGCGTATAGCGTGCAGGGCGCAGGCCGTTGCGATCCAGCGCCGCGCCGACAACGCGACCATCGCTGAAGACGAGTGCCGCCGGACCATCCCACGGCTCGACCAGCCCGGCATGGTACTCGCACCATGCCCGCTGCGCTTCATCCAGTTCGGGATCGTGCTCCCAGGCCGGGGGAATCAGCATCTGCATGCTGTGCAGCAGATCACGCCCGGAGACGGCGAGCAGTTCCAGTGCATTGTCGAGCTGCGTCGAGTCGCTGCCATTCTCCTGCACGACGGGCAAAAGGTCCTGTACGCTCTCTTCCCAGAGCGGGGAGGCAAACGCACCTTCACGCGCCTGCATCCAGTTGCGGTTGCCCTGGATCGTGTTGATCTCGCCATTATGGGCCAGCAGGCGCATCGGCTGCGCCAGAGGCCAGGCCGGAAACGTGTTTGTACTGTAGCGCTGGTGGAAAACGGCCAGCGCGCTCGTATAGCGGGGATCGGCGAGGTCACGATAAAAGCGCGCAAGCTGATCCGGCGCCAGCAAGCCTTTGTAGACCAGCGTGGTGCGCGAGAGGGAGGCGATGTAGCAGTCGGTAATGCCGGCGTCACGCAGGCGCCGCTCAATCAATCTGCGGGCGCGGTAGAGCGCTCTATCGTATGCGTCGAGCGTGAAATGGTCGGGCCGCGCCAGTAATACCTGCTCAATGCTCGGCGCGGTCTCCCTGGCGCGCGCGCCGGGAACAGTGTAATCGATGGGCGGAATGCGCCAGGACAGGAAGATAAGGCCGGTCTCAACCAGCGTCTGTTCGATGATGCGGCGGCTCTCCATGTAAGCGGCGGCGGCGCGCTGCTGCGCGGGCAGAAAGATCATACCCACCGCCAGGTCGTCAGGCTTCTCCAGCGCGATGTGCTGCCGCTCAAGCTCCTCAGCGAAGAGCGAGCGGGGGATCTGCGTCAGGATACCGGCTCCGTCGTTCGTCTCAGCATCGGCGTCCTGCGCGCCGCGATGGGTGAGACGGGCCAGCGCCGCAAGGGCAGTCTCTACGATAGAATGGCTGGCCTCGCCGGAGATACGGGCCAGAAAGCCGGTGCCGCAGGCGTCGTGCTCCCAGCGGCCCTCGTAAAGTGGATACGCCGGCTCAGAGATTTCGTGCTGATGCATGTGCATTACTCTCCCGGGAAGATTACACTATCGACTCGATCAGGAGGCGCCGGCGCTGGAGCCAGAGGGTTTCGACGATCAAACAGCGTTCGCCGAAGTCATTTAAAAAGCGGGAGGCGCAGGAGGGCAGCCGCCCTCCTGACGGAGTATGGGGCCGTCCCCATACATCTCTCTCCAGGTCCTATTGCATAGACTATCCAGGTCGGATGTATAAAAAGTACGCTGAATAGCGCACGTTGTCAGTGAATGGCAAAGGCCGGGAGCGTACCCTGAGAAGCATCATTGAGCGATGGGGAGCGACTTAGCTCTGAACAGAGGCGACGATACTATCTGCTTTGTTCGAGTATAGCATAAAGCGCGTCCCTCCAACAAGCTCTGAATATGTAAAAAATATACATACTCATAACAGCATTGTGGTCCTTTAGTGCAAATGGGTGGACGCTTGCTTATATGCTCCGCCAGATCTTAACGGTTCTATCGGCGCTGCCGGATGCAATAGCCTGACCATCGGGATTCCAGGCGACGGTATAAACGGGATCGCTATGCTCCTGGTATGTATAGATATGTTTTCCCGTCGCGGCCTCCCAGACCTGTACAGTCTTATCGGTACTTGCCGACGCGATCCTTTTCCCATCGGGCGACCAGGAGAGCGCCGAGACCGCTGTTGCCAGGTCTTTAGAGGATTGATAGGTCAGAGAATGTGCGGCAGTGCGCGCCTCCCAGATCTGTACGGTCTTATCCGCGCCTCCAGAAGCGAGCAGTTTCCCATCGGGCGACCAGGCGAGAGCATAGACGGCATCCGTATGCCCCTTATATGCGGCAACCATTTTCTGACTGACGACCTCCCAGACCTGCACCGTTTTGTCAACTCCAGCAGAAGCGATTAATGTGCCATCAGGAGACCACGCAACGGCGTAGACTGTAGCGGAATGTCCGGCGTAGAAGGCGACGAGCTTGCCCGTGGTAGCCTCCCAGACCTGGACGCTGTTATCCGCGCTCCCCGAGGCAACATGTGTTGCCTCAGGAGACCAGGCAACAGAAAGCACGCGGGCGGTATGCCCCTGATAGAGCGTGATCCGATTACCTGTAGCCGCTTCCCAGACCTGCGCCGTCTTATCCGCGCTCCCCGAGACGATCATGCTGCCGCTGCTGGCCCAGCTCACGCTAAATACGCTGTTCAGCAGCCCGCTGTGGCCGCGATAGGTATACAGGGTATCACCATTCGATGCGTTCCATACGCGCGCTGTTGTGTCCCCGCTGCCCGATACCACGTACAGCCCATTGGGAGACCAGGCGACAGCATAGACGGCCTCCGTATGACCGTGATAGGTAAAGAGCGTGGCGCCCTGCGGAGCTGCGGGACGAGAAGATGGCGTGGGAGATGGAGGAGCCGTAAAGCGCTCCGATGAAACTTTTTTGCCGGGCAGCGTCAGTACATACCATGTAAGCGCTCCCACCCCGGCCAGTCCAGCCAGCGCCGCACCCGCCCCGATGACGACCCGTCGCGGGATGCCGCGCTTCTCAGGAGGCACCTCGGGAGGCAGCGACGGTACATCAGGCGGCGCCCCTCTGCTGGCGGAATCCGCGCGCCGCGTCGGCGGCAAGGATCCGGCCGGTGCGACCCCGGTTTTTTCTTTGGAGGAATCACCTGGAGAGCGCCCGCAGGCAGAGGACGGGGTACGGCGCATAGTAGGCGCTTCATCGGGCGCAAGCCGCTTTGTCTCGTTCTGGCATGCCTCCTCAAAGGCTGCCGCCATTTCCTCGATGCTTGCGAAACGCTGCTCTGGTTCCTTAGCAAGCGCCCGCGAGATGACAGCCTCAATGGCAGGCGCGATGCCTGATAGCTTCTCATGTAGCGGTGGGGGCGGAGTAAACAGGTGCTGGCTGCACACCTCGGTGAAGGAACCATGAAACGGCCAGTCACCGCTGAGCCACTCATAGAGCACGATGCCCAGTGCATACTGATCGCTGGCGGGTTGAGGATGGCCCTGGATCTGTTCAGGAGCCATATAGGCCGCCGTGCCCACTACATCCTGCGTGGTTGATCCGCGCGTGCTCTGCACAATCACCGCGATGCCAAAATCGCTCAACACCACCTCATCGTGCGAGTTGAGCAACATGTTCTCAGGCTTCACATCGCGATGAATAACCTGCTGGTCATGGGCATACTGCAATGCCGATGTCACCTGTTTGACGAAAGGCAGCACCTCCAGCGCGGAGAGCCGCGCTCCCTTTGGATAGCGCTGGCGCAGGGAGCCATGAGGAGCATAATCCATAACCAGAAACGGGGCTGCACGTTCAATGCCAAAATCAAAGACACGGATGATATGTGGATGGATGAGCCGGGCAATGGTGCGGCCTTCCTGGTAAAAGTGTTCCTCTTCCTCGCTGAGCAGTGGAGCATGCAGCACTTTTAACGCCGCTTTCGTCCCAAGGTGTATATGCTCTCCCAGATAGACATCCGCAAAGCTTCCGCTTCCGATGAGACGCAGCAGGCGGTAATTTCCAAGCTGCTGATTGAGCAGATCGCTCATGAATTATAGCTCTCCCCATTTCCCGAACAATCACTTGCGCGCACCTGCGGCGCTCGCTGAATGGAGGATGTGCCGCGCAGCGCTCGCGCAAAAGGGCAAGGATGCCGAGTATCAGATACGCTCTGTGTACACGGTTATATACTATCACTTATTTATACGTATCCTGAACCCTTGCAGACCCGCCACCACAGGAAGCAGAGCTTTCCAGACAGGCGCGAGATGAGAATGTTCAGGATTTTCAGGATGGCGATTTTGAGTATTGAACTGTGCACATTGTCCATAACACTCGCGCCTGCGGCGCTCTCAACAGGATGACATGGAACAAGGGGCGAGGCCGGCGGATCCGGCCTCGCCCCTTGTTCCATGCTACACATTTCAGGAGGCGGCCTTCTGTTTGGGACGATAGCTTCCGGCAGGGGTGCGGAAGGCAACGTTCAGGCGGTTCCATGAGTTGATGGCGTTGATCGCCATAGTGAGGTTGACCAGTTCCTCATCGCTGAAGTGCGGGCGAACGCGTTCGTAGACCTCATCAGGAATATGATCCTCGGCAACCAGCGTGACCGCCTCGGTCCATTCCAGGGCAGCGCGCTCTCGCTCACTGTAGAACGGCGCCTCTCTCCAGGCGTCTATCAAATAGAGCCGCTGCTCGCTCTCACCTTCGGCACGGGCATCTTTGGTGTGCATGTCCAGACAATAAGCGCAACCATTGATCTGCGAGGCGCGTATCTGAATGAGCCTGATAAGCGATGTCTCCAGGCCGCTATTTTCGGCATACTCTGAAAACTGAAGCATTGCCTTGAAGGCTCCCGGCACGGCTGTGGTATAACGAATTCGAGTTTCCATATCATTCTCCTTTTCTCTGGTTGAATTTGTTGTCGGGACCAGCTATACTATCCTGGACAACTTCTATCCAGATTATAGATTCGTGGATAAGATTTGTCAAGGATAAAATTTATCCAGGATATATGCTGTTCCCGCGTCCTCCTGTGCCGCTCGCACAGAGGGTATGTTGTGAGAAAATGGCGCGCCGCGCCATTTTCTCACAACACACCATACGGTCCGGCAGGTGCCGCAGGCGCGAGCAAGCGCTGGAGGAAGAAGCCAACAGATGAGGAGGAGACGAGGATGAAACTGAGTGAGGGTGTTGAGTGGGGGCTGCACGCAGTGCTCCTGCTGGCAGGGCTGCCGCCGGGAGCCACTTTGCCAGCGCGGGCGCTGGCCGAATGTTACGCGCTTTCGGAAACCTACCTCTCCAAGCATCTCCAGGCGCTTACCAATGCCGGCATTATCGAATCGGTGCCCGGTCCCAGAGGAGGCTACCGCTTGACCCGCGCCCCCAGGGAGATTACGCTGCTGGAGGTCGTAGAGGCCATAGAGGGACGCGAGCCGGCGTTTCGCTGCACGGAGATCCGGCAGCAAGGCCCTCTTGCTATGGAACCGCAGGCGTATCGCCTGCCATGCGCCATCCATGTCGCGATGGCGCGGGCGGAAAGAGCCTGGCGCGAAGCGCTTCGCGTGCAGACGCTTGCTGACATCCTCACCGCGTACACGCGAAGCGTTGCCCCGGAGCAACAGCGACGCGGCGAGCAATGGGTTGCCGAGCATATGCGCCTGGCCCCACAGAAGTCGTAGCGATGATGAAATGTTACCAACCAGCATCGGCCATCGGAAGAAATGTTGGGAAGCCGTAGGGACGCCGCACCGCCCCGGGTATGCGACCCGGCCGGGATGCGTGCGGCGCAAGTCCGCGTCCTTATTGTCGAATATGCGCGCTCACCGCCACCATTGGAAATGCAGCGGGGGGATGCAGTGTCTGCTGGTAATGGGGACAGTTGATGGAGTCGCCAGGCATGTCGATGTATGGTAGAATTCAGATAGGGGCGCAACGACGGGCCGATGTCAACAGCAGAGATTCGCTGTCTTGCAAAAAAAATTGAGAGATAGCTATTATGCCAGAACAAGACCAGCGCAGCGATAAAGACGCCCCGCTCCGGCAGGATATCCGCATCCTGGGTGATGCTCTGGGCCGCGCGATCCAGCAGCACGGAGGATACGACGTATTCGAGACAGTAGAGCAACTGCGGACGCGCTGCAAGCGCCTGCGTGAATGCACCGGGCAGTTGTCCCGGAGATCGGAGATGCCGGAGGCAGAGCAGGAGCAGCTTCGCGCTGAGATCTCACAACTGGAGCAGGAGATCTCACACATCGTCAACCACTGCGACCTTGATACCGCCATCGACGTAATTCGCGCGTTTACCGTCTATTTTCATCTTGTCAATACCGCCGAGCAGCATCACCGCATCCGCCGGCGGCTCGCGCATGAAGCCAGCGCTACGCCGAGGCCGCAGCGCGGCTCCCTCGGCGCCCTGATCGACTTCTGCCGGCAGAATGACCTGGATGCCGCAACGCTCCAGCGGCTCCTCGACCAGCTTTCGATTGAGCTGGTCTTCACCGCGCACCCTACCGAGGCCACACGGCGCAGTCTGATTACCAAATCACGTCAGGTTGCCCGCTTGCTGGAGATGCACGATCACGATGAGACAATGACACCCCGCCAGCGCTCCCACTGGCAGCGCGAACTGGCCGCGACGCTCGACCTGCTCTGGCGCACCGATGCCGTGCGTCATGTGCGACCACAGCCCCTCGATGAGATCAAGATGGGCATCTATTATCTGAACGAGATCCTCTTCGATGCCCTGCCCGAACTCTACGAAGAGTTTGAAGAGTTGCTGGATGCCACATACCCCGGATTGAGCGTGCCGCCATTCCTGCGCTTCGGCTCCTGGATCGGCGGCGACCAGGACGGCAATCCCTTTGTCGGCCCCGATACGCTGCTCACCGCGCTCAGACTGCAACGAGGCTACGTCATTGCCCACTACCGCGCGGCTATCGAGCGGCTGGCTACGGAATGCTCGCAATCGCTCAACCATACGCGCATCACCCCGGCTTTACAGCGCTCCCTCGAACGCGACGCGGCCCTCCTGCCCGAGTACGACCATGAACTCGGCCCTCAGACGGCGCTGGAACCATACAGGCGCAAGCTCTCGTTTATGTGGAAGCGCCTGGAAGCCACGCTCTCCCCCGGTACGGGCAGCAAAAAAACCACTGCTGGCTATGGAAGTGCACAAGAACTGCTCGACGATCTGCTGCTGGTGCGCGAGAGCCTGCTGGCGGACGGCGAGCGCGAACTGGCGCAGGGGCAGTTCAGCAAACTGATCCGGCAGGTAGAGGTCTTCGGTTTCCATTTCGCCGCGCTGGACGTGCGCCAGCACAGCGAGCGTCACGCGGCTGCCCTGGCCGAACTCCTGCGCGCCACCGGCCTGCGCAACGATGACTATACGAAGCTCGAAGAGGACGAGCGCCTGCGTACTCTGGAAAACCTGCTCTGCGATCCGCGCATCCTGAGGCGGCCAGACTTGCAACTCAGTCAGGAGACGCAGCGCATCCTCGATACCTTCCAGGCCATTCGCCACGCGCGAAGCGAGTTCGGCCCGCAGGCGATCAACTGCTATATCATCAGCATGGCGCACACGCTGAGTGATCTGCTGGAGGTGCAATTCTTCTGCAAAGAGGTCGGTATCAATGACCTGCCCATAGTGCCCCTCTTCGAGACTATCGACGATCTCGGCTCCTGCACGGAGATCCTGGAGCGCGCCTTCGCCCACCCCAACTACCGCGCCTGCGTCGAGCGCTGCCAGCAGCGCCAGCAGGTGATGCTCGGCTACTCCGATAGCAGCAAGGATGGCGGCATCCTTACTTCCGGCTGGGAACTTTACAAGGCGCAGTTGCGCCTGGCCGAACTGGGGAGGCGTCACCACATCGATATCGTGCTCTTTCACGGGCGCGGCGGAGCCATCGGGCGCGGCGGCGGCCCCATCTATGAGGCGATTCTGGGCCAGCCGCCCGGCACAGTCAATGGGCGCCTGCGTATTACCGAGCAGGGCGAGATGCTCTCCTTCAAGTATGGGCTGCGCGACATCGCTATCCGCAACATGGAGCTGGTTGTGAGCGGAGTTGTGCAGTCGAGCATTCCCAACGAGAGCATCATCGAAACCCAGGTACTTCCGACCCGCTTGACTGACCCGCAGGGTAGACGCGGCAGCGGCGTTGTCAGGCGGAACAGTGAGGAACACCCGCACGCGCGCGGGGAGTGGATAGCGGCAATGGAGCGGCTATCGGCGGACGCACACGCCCGCTACCGCAGCCTGATCTACGAGGATCCAGGCTTCCTGAGCTTCTTCGAGCAGGCCACGCCGATCCTCGAACTGGGCTGGCTCAACATCGGCTCGCGCCCGGCGCGCCGGACGAAAGGACGTGATATCGAAGAATTGCGCGCCATCCCCTGGGTCTTCTCCTGGATGCAGAGCCGCTACGTGCTGCCAAGCTGGTACGGCGTGGGCAGCGCGCTTGAAGACTATATGAAAGAAAGCCCTGACCACCTGGCTCAGCTTCAACACATGTACCGTCACTGGCCCTTCCTGCGCGCCTTCCTCGACAATCTGCAAATGACACTCTCGAAGGCCGACATGCATATCGCCCGGCACTATGCGCAGCTCGTCGCCGATGAAGCGCTGCGCGAGAGGATATCGCGCGAGATCCAGCGGGAGTACGAGCGCACGCGGCGGCAGGTAATCGCCATCGTGGGCGGCCGGGAACTGCTCGATACCTCGCCCGTGCTGCAAGAGTCGATCCGGCGGCGCAACCCCTACGTAGATCCGCTCAGTTACTTTCAGGTCGTGCTCCTGCGTCGCCTGCGTGCGCTTGGCGGCCCGCTGACACTCGATCCCGAGGCCCACGCGACGGCAAGCGATGAGGACCGCGAACGTGCGCGACTGACCTACGCCGTGCTGCTGACGATCAATGGCATCGCCGCCGGGCTGAGGAATACAGGGTAATTATGATGAACGGAAGCCTGATTCTCCCCCATATTGGCTTGCGATCAATATGTATTAAATCTCGGTATCGGCGAAGAGGCCGAAGAGTTCGCTCACAGGCGCGAAGCTGCGGCGGTGGTGGGGAGTCGCGCCGTAGCGCCGCAGGGCGGCAAGGTGGTCGGGCGTGCCGTAGCCTTTGTGCTGATCGAAGCCGTAGTCGGGATATCGCTCGTGAAGCTGGCACATCAGGCGGTCACGCGTAACTTTGGCGATGATGGAGGCCGCGGCAATCGAGAGGCAGCTCGCATCTCCCTTGATGATCGAGCGCTGAGGAAGTGAAATATCGGCCAGCTTTACCGCGTCGAGCAGCAGCGCCTGCGGCGGCGGGGACAGCGCGGCGAGGGCGGCGCGCATGGCATGTTTTGTCGCCTGCAAGATATTGCGCTCGTCGATCAGCGCAACCGAGCCAGAGCCGACGCCGACTGCCACCGCGTTTTGCATAATCACGTCGTAGAGCCGTTCGCGCCCCGCGGCCGTCAATTGCTTGGAGTCCTGTACCCCTGCGAAGCGCTCCATGACCTTTTGCTCCCCCTCGGCCAGCGGCAGAATTACGGCCGCCGCCACCACCGGGCCGGCCAGGCAGCCGCGCCCGGCCTCATCGAGTCCGGCGACAAAGTAATAGCCCTGTTCAAACAGGGCCATTTCTTCTGCAAGTGTTGGTATCTGGCGCTTATGTGTTAGCATTGCCTTTGCCGCTCTGCGGCTGTACATTGATACCCCTGGCGAGCAGGGCACGCTTGCTGTTCGGGCGCAGATCCTTCAGGCGTGCAGCCTTACCGGTCAACCCACGCAGGTAGTAGAGCTGCTTGCGGCGCACGCGCGCATGTCGCACTATCTCAATCTTCTCGATCCTGGGCGAATTTAGCAGGAAAGTACGCTCAACTCCGACGCCATTGGTAACACGGCGCACGGTAAAATTGCGATTGACACCGCCGCCGCGCAGGCGCATCACCACGCCCTCAAACGGCTGGAGGCGCTCACGGTTGCCTTCAACGACCTTTACCTGCAAACGCACGGTATCGCCTGACCGGATCTCAGGTATATCTTTCCGTAACTGAGCACTTTCAACAGCGGCCAGCAACGCCCGGCCCGCAGGCTTCGTTACACCTTGTTTGTCAGCCATCCCTTAAAACCTCCTGGTGCGCCAGTGCTCAGCGATAAGAAATGGACGGAGCAGCGGGCGCGAGAAATTACTTTGCTGCGTTAAGCTGCTTCATGAGACGCGATTTACGACGAGCAGCGTTGTTCTTGTGCAGGACGCCTTTTTTGGCGGCGCGATCCAGTTCGCTCACAGCCGCGCGTACCGCTGCGGTTGCTTCCTCAACACCGGCTGCGGGCGTGGCAATAGCCTGGCGCGCTTTCGTAATGTACGTCTTCACACGCGATTTGATACTGCGGTTACGCGCGCGGCGCTTCTGTTCCTGGCGCATGCGCTTTCTCGCAGAGGGATTGTTGGGCATATAAAAATTAGTCCTCCCCGAAACATCTGCCCCTTGACACGAGGCACTTCTACAAAAATGCCGGCATACTGCCTTACATTCAGCCGACGCGAAGCGTTTTTTGCTATTTCGCTCGGTAACGGCACTACCATGCCTGCTGCTGCGCAGTCAGCCGAGCGGCAAGGCTTGCGCAGCGGGAGCGGTGTGGCTGAATGAGCTATCAATTGGAGACCGCATTGCCGACCTCGATGCCCGTAGATTATAGCAGAAGGGCATCTATCCTGTCAAACATATATGCATGTTTGCCAGAATAGCACTATCCAGCACCATCGCTTGCTCGCGCCTGCGGCGCTCGCTTGATATATGTTGCGTTGAGGAAAAATGCACTTCGCGCATTTTTCCTCAACGCAACATATATCCATTGTATGGCGGGCGGGTGAAGGCGCCGAGCATCAGACACCTGTGCTGGCTGGCGCCTATAACGCTCGCCCTGCGCCTATGTTGTGTGAGGCTGCGCGGCCCCGCTGCTATTAGTAGAGAATCACGGCGGTGCCGTAGCCTGTGTGGTTATAGAGCCAGGCGGCCTGCTGCTCCTGCATATTGATACAGCCGTGGCTGCCGTTGCCGGCGAAGGACTCATCGCCGCCGGTATCGTAGTGCGGGAAGTTGGTGCCTACGCCGTAGTTCACCCTCCACCAGCTATCATGGAAGAAGTAGCCGCCATCGTGATACTCCATCGCGTAGTTGATCCTGGTATCGGGATACCAGAAAGCCGATCCCTTCGGCTCGCTCGACTTGAAGATCGTTGGCGATTCGCGATCAAAGATGTGCCAGAAGCCGGGAGGCGAGGGCTTGTCATACTGGCCCGAGGTGATCTGGAAAGCCTGCACCAGCTTGCCGTTATTGTAGAGGCGCAGAGTTTGCTCAATCAACGATACAACGATCACCTGCCCTGATGTCACTTTGTAATGCTGCATGAGCTGCATATCGGTAGCGTGCGGCTGATCCCAGGGCGTGTGGTCGTTGTAGTCGGCCTCCATCGCCTTCAAATTGAACATTTCGTCGTTGATGGAATCGATGGCGCCCTGGTAATCGTCGAGCGTCTGCGCGGCCTGCACAGCATTGTCCAGATCGGAGCCAACGCCCTGCTCATCATACTCATAGTCCAGGTTATAGGAGTTGTTATCGAACGAATCATGATACCGGTGCGCGTTGCCCCAGTCCGCGACCTCCCGATGGTACTGCTTGAGCAGGTAGCTGGCCTCGGCCCGCAGCAGCGGAAGCTGAATAGCGTTTGTATCCGCGTCGATCTGCGACGAGACTTTCAGGTAATCATGGATGCTTCTGGCGCTGTCAAGCGCGGCCTGATCGGCCTCTAATCGCTGCTGGAAGGAAGCGGGATTCTGCCCGTACTGTTTCATCTGCGCAATGTCGGCGCCGAGTTGCTTGAGCTTCGCCGCGCCGACGTATGGAATAGCCTGTGTGGAAAAAACCACCGTCTCCTGCAATTGCGCGTTGATCTGGTCTATAAGCTGTGAGAAATCGGCGGGACTCTTCGCCGCACGGAACAGATCAAGATCGTATTGCGCCTGCTGATTGAGCGCGGTGACATCCAGATGGGAAGCCTGCAACTGTTTTATCGTCTGCTGGAAACTGGTAAGATCGCTGTAAGCCGATCCCATCAGGCGCAGCGCCTGCGTGGAAGTCCTGGCGCTATTGCTGATCTGGAGGTATTGTTCAGGATAACGGGCCTGCGCCATCATTTTTTGATCGTGGGCTAACTGGTCGGCGAAGGTTTTAGCCTCGACGAATCCCTGCGCCTGCCGCTGCGCCAGGATGCCCTCAAACGTCTGAAGATCGAGCGTGGCCTGGTAGTCGAACTGCTGCGTTGCCAGCGCCTCCAGGCCATCCACCTGTACGGTCAGGAGGCGGTAGCGCTGATCGAGGTTCGTATAATATCTGGTGGCAGGCTGGTCCGAGAAGAGGGTGAGCGGTGCCGGGGCCTGGCCCAACTGCGTCGCCTGCGCCACAACAGGTTTGAGCATCGCTTCGGGCACACCGATGCTGCGAGCGTGAGCAATGGCCCGATTGAAATTGGCTCTGCTCTGTGCCGCCTGTTGCTGGATCCGGGGATTGCCGTTGCAGCCGCTTAAGAGAAGGATTACCAGTAATGCAATGCTGAGCGCTGTTATACTTTTACGCGCGCTCAGTGGAGTCGATAGAGATTCGGCGCGATATTTCATAATGATAAGGATGGCCTCCCGCTTTCCCATGATAGATCTTAGTTATATACTGGTTCTATATAGAAAGACGCAAAAAGATTTATATTATTATATCGATCTACAGGCATGAAACGTAACACAACAATGACCCTATGTAGAGACGGGGCTTGCCCCCGTCTACATAGGGTCAGGCGAGCGCCTGTTCCAGATCAGCGAGCAGGTCCTCGATATCCTCGATGCCGACGGAGAGGCGCAGCAGGGTATCGGTCAGGCCGCGCGCCTCGCGTATCTCCCTGGGAATGGAGCCGTGCGTCATGGTCGCCGGGTGGCAGACGAGCGATTCGACGCCGCCCAGGCTTTCGGCGAAGGTGAAGACCTTGAAGCGGCGCACAATGCGGTCAACGTCCTCCAGCGTGCCCTTGAACTGGAAGGAGACCATGCCGCCAGAGCCGCTCATCTGGCGCCTGGCTAACGCGTAATCGGGATGAGACGGCAGGCCAGGATAGTAGACCTTCTCGACGCGCGGATGCTCCAGCAGGTAGTGAGCGACGGCCTGCGCGTTATCGGCATGCTGGCGCATGC
This sequence comes from Ktedonobacteraceae bacterium, assembly GCA_035294325.1. Classification (GTDB taxonomy): domain Bacteria; phylum Chloroflexota; class Ktedonobacteria; order Ktedonobacterales; family Ktedonobacteraceae; genus DATGLE01. The sequence continues at coordinate 85,958 of DATGLE010000168.1, forward strand.
GCACGGCCAGCGTTTTGACGCCGCGCAGCGTCAGCCAGGCATCGAAGGGACCGGGCACGCCCCCGGCGGCATTCTGATAGAACTTGAGCGCCTCGTAAATCTCCTGGTTGTTCGTCACCACAGCCCCACCCACGACATCGCTATGTCCGTTGATATATTTCGTCGTGCTGTGCAGCACAATATCGGCACCCAGACTCAGGGGCTGCTGGAAGCAGGGAGTGGCGAAGGTGTTATCGACGACGAGCAGCAGATGGTGGCGCCGCGCAATCTCTGCTACGGCGCTGATATCGGCGAGGCCGAGCAGTGGATTGGTAGGCGTCTCCAGCCAGATGAGCTTCGTATTGGGGCGAATGGCCCGCTCATAAGCGGCGCTCTGATTGGCCGGCACGTAGCTGGTCTCGACGTGATAGCGGCGCATCACACGCTCAAAAATGCGATAACTGCCACCATAGAGATCATCGCAGGAGACCACATGATCGCCGGCGCTGAGCAGGCTGAGCACCGCGCTCTCCGCGGCCATACCGGAGGCGAAGGCCAGCCCGTAACGGCCATTTTCGAGGGCCGCAATACATGCCTCCAGCGCGCTGCGCGTGGGATTGTCCGTGCGTGAATATTCAAAGCCTTTATGTCCACCCAGCCCCGTCTGGGCATAGGTTGATGTCTGAAAGATGGGCGTCATAATCGCGCCGGTTGATGGATCTGGCTCCTGTCCGGCGTGAATAGCTTTCGTTGCAAACTTCATTTTTTTATGAAACTCCTTAGAGTGTCTGATTGCTGGCGCCATCGCGTGCTCGCGCCTGCGGCGCTCGCCGGAGGTATTGTGTGGTGTGGGAAAATGCGCTGCGCGCATTTTCCCACACCACACAATACCTCCCTTGCGCGGCTTCGCCGCGCGGCAAGCCCGGCAAGAGGCTGATTCTGGCGCCGGCGCGCTCAACGCTTTCTGTCTTGCGCGGCTTCGCCGCGCGGCAGCCCGCCAAGAAAGGGAGAGGACGCTGAGCATCAGATGCCCTCTTATTAAGCCCGCATATACTGCGGTCAGCATCTTTATACCACTAAGTACACGAAAGAGCAATGAGGAAGGACCTGTGCAACCTGCGCCATTGCCTGACCGTCTTACTATAGGTAGAAAGGTGCCGCCATTGAATTTACCAGAGAACAGGGAAGCGCAAAGCATGAGTACATCGCAGATGCCCCATGAAACCTCACAATCCGGCCCGCAGGGGTCGCCTGCGCAGAAAGCGGACGTTGGAGTGCTGCTCATACATGGATTAAACGGCAGCAGGCACGACCTGCAAGCTCTGGCGGATCTGCTGGCTGCCGAGGGCATGATCGCCGAAAATATGCTCCTGCCGGGGCATGGCACATCTATACGTGACCTGCTGCGCCTCGGCTGGCCCGAATGGGCGGCGGCGGTACACAGCGAACTGCGGGCACTCAAACAACGCTGCGAGAGGGTATTTCTGATCGGACATTCGCTCGGCGGAGCGCTCTGCCTGCATATAGCCGCGCACGAGGAGGTTGCGGGCGTCGTGGCTATGTGCCCGCCATTGCATATGTACACCTGGATACGCATCGGCGTGCGCCTCGTGCGCTATCTCACTCCGCTGCTGCCGACGATCCGCGAAGATATACATGATCCCATCGGGCGGCGCAGTCATCGTCGTGAACACTATCGCTGGACGGCGCTGGCGCCCGTCGAGAGTATGCTTCAATATTTACCACAGCTGCGCGGCGAGCTGCCGCATGTTACGGCACCGGCGCTGATTATGGTCTCGCTTCACGACCATGTGGTTCCCGCGCGCGATGGACGCGATATTTACCGTCTGCTCGGCTCGCAGGAAAAGCATCTCGTTACCTTTTACCGCTCGTATCATGTGATTACGAAGGATTATGATCGCGAAGAGGTTTTCGCGAAGACGCTGGCATTTATCAGGCGTCATGCCGCCAGGCCCGGCGGGCACTTCTCATCATAATCGCTTTCGGATATACTAACAGGCAATCATAGAAGGCGCCCGATGCTCTGTGCTCTCGCCGGGCGTTGGCGCGGCTCCGCCGCGCAAGGAATGGAGAGTGTGGTGTGGACAAATGCGCGAAGCGCATTTGTCCACACCACACTCTCCAGAAAGCGAGCGCCACAGGCGCGAGCATGCGATAATGCCGGAAATCAAACGTATTAAAGGGAAAATCCAGGGAGTTACGAGTAGTCTTGACACAGCAAGTAAGCAGCGAGCAAGAAGAGAAACAACAACATATTTCACAGCCGCCACCGGAGCAGGACGCGCAATTTCCGCGCGTCAGCATCATCTCCCTGCTCGTAATCATCAGCTTGCTATTGCTTCTTTTCGCCGGCCTCTCACTGCGCAATCTACCCCAGGCCATCATTGCGCCGGGCACAGCAGGGGTGCCGCAAACCGGCCAGGCAGCGCCAGGCAATGGCGATCAGGATGATATGGGACCTCTTCAGACGCCCGGCAAAACGGTGACGACCCCGCTACAGGTCCCGGCGGGCTACGACATCGTGTATGAGCAGCAGAACAATCTCTACGTAGTCCCGTCAACCGGCGGCACGCCGCAGGAAATTACTACGCCGGGCTACATCTATAGCCGTTCGGTGCCGCCCATCCTGATGCCTTCGGGTCGGCTTCTCTACAGCGGCGACGGGCTGTGGGTGACGAATATCTTCAACGGCACGCCGCAGCAGATCGCCACGCTGCCCGCCGGCCAGGTCATTACCTCGCTGGCGCTCAGCCGCGACGGCACAACCATTGCCTGGAGCACCGAGCCGGTCAACGGCAAGGGCACGATTACGATCTATGCCGGCCCCCTGCACGCATCGGCGCCGGTCTACCAGCATTCCGCGAGCGACTGCCCCTGCTTTCGCGTCTTCTCCTTCTTGAACGTGGCGGGGCAAAAAGGGGATACTACGCTGCTGCTCACCGATGACCGCGGCGACCACGAGACAGCCCAATACGGCCTCTGGTTGTTCGATATCACGAGTGCGCCCGGCACCGGGCCGCGGGAGTTGCTGGGCGACGATACGCCGCGCTCTCCCCTGGCGCTCTCTCCTGACAACAACCTGCTCTTCTCGAACTATATGGGCGTGGTGCCCGCTCCCTCCAGTGGCGCGCCGGCGGATATAGCCGGGCTGAGCTACGCCAATAGCCTCTCGATGACCACCATCGACGGCAGGGAGCCTTTGAGAAACAACGGGGAGCACGTGATTTTGCCGAGGCAGCACGGATTAAGCAATATCGCCGACTACCACTGGGTGACAACACCCATCTTCTCACCCGACGGCCATACGCTGGCCTATGTCGAGTTCTCCAGCGATGCCGAGGCTCCTTTTACCCGTCACAGTGCCCTGTATACCGTCCAGGTCAGCGGAACAGGGCAGCACCTGCATGTCGGGCGGCGGCAATTGCTGGCGACGACGAGCGCCCATTTTGTCGAGCTTGGCGTCTGGCTCAACAGCCGCATCCTCACGTTCTACGCCGATGGCTCGCTCTACGCCCTGGACGTTAACAGCGGCGAGGTTGCGACTATCATCCAGACGGGAGCTTACAGCCAGGTCGTCGCCATCGCGCAGCAGAGCGCTATACAACCACAACAACTTACCAGCACACCAACATCGAGTCAATAAATAATCTGAGCCTTTTCTGAGGAAAGCCGCTTGAAGATCGTCTCGAACTGATTCTGCGCGATGAGTTGATCGATCACATCCTCAATGCGCCGGCGTTGACGCGATCTACGAAGATCATATTGCCCGCTCAGAGGTAATAGCATTTCCTGGTCGAAAGTGCAAAAATGAGGTGGAAAGGAGTAAATGACCCTTTTGTAAACAAATCAGCTTGAGGGAGGGGATTAATTGCCGCGAGTAACATACGGGAAAAAGAGGGAGCCGAGCAGGGGGGTAAAGGGCATGGATAGGATTGTTGTGACTCAGCCGGGTCACAGCGAGATTGCAAGCTCGACTCCCTGATTCCAGTGTACTGTTCCCTCCAACAAGCAAAGGGCGAATACGCCCCTC
>DATGLE010000169.1:0-11178 GCA_035294325.1 Ktedonobacteraceae bacterium
GATAGCTGTATTGCACAGGCCACCGAGGTACCCGAGTGGCATATATTCCTCCTGAGATAATAGCCATCTTTGGCGTGAATAGCTGTATTCATTGACACACTTTGACCCTCCCTCATATACTGGTGCTAAATATCGTCCTTCAATAAGGGAGGCGGCCCTGCGGGGTGAGGGGCAAAAGCTATGGCGTTTACACAAGATGAAATTCAGACTCTCAACAGCATTCTGGATGCAAAGCTCCTGCTGCTGCGCCGCGAGATGCAGCGCGCCTTCGATCAGCGCATCGCGGGACTCAAGCGCGAATTCGAGCAGCATCTTGTCGCGCTCCAGCAGGACCTGCGCGCCCTACCCCGGCGTGTCGCTGACCAGCAGAGCACGCTCGGCGACCCGCCGGGCTACCAGTCCAATCCCCAGCAGCAGCAATTCGCGGAACGCATGGTAGAGACCTTTGACGCCCGGCTCCTCGCCATAGAGCAACTACTCAAGCAGCAACTTATGGCGCGCCTCTCCAATCCGGCCGCCAGTAACAGCGAGGCTGCGCCCACCTTCGAGGCTATCGAGCTTCAGACGGAGATCTCCTGGGAGGATCTGGCCGCGGCGGTTGACCGGGCGGTGGGTACCCGGCTGGCCGCGCTCGATGAGTCGGTGCAGTCGATGCTGCGGCAGATGGAACGCTACCTCTCGCCCCGGTTGCACGGCCTGCCCGATAGCCCTGCCAGTGGAGTGGTACATCCCAATAGCGAGCACCTCAGCACCATGCAGGATGCCTTCGCCAGCATCGAGTATCTTGAGCGCGTCATCGAGTCGATGCAGGTGGCGATGAGCACCAATCACGCGCTGCTCTCCAACCGCCTCTATCATCACCAACAATTGCCCCTTGAACGCGCGCATCCTCATTCCGACAATCACACTCCGCCCGTCAACGGCTCCGGCAATCAGCTTCCCCGGACCGATGAGCTTGAAGGCGAACAGAGATAGCCTATCACGGGGATTGACGGCACCCCGGCGCCTGTACTCAAGGAGCGCAGTGACGATGAACCACACGGAATAATAGGGCCGCCAGCAAGCTGGAAATAAGAGAGATGCTTGCTGGCGGCCATGAGCCAGGGAAGGCGCTTTGGCGCCTGATCAGTCGTCTTCGTCCTCGTCAAGAGAGAAGACGTGATGGCCCGTCATGCAATAATATTGCAGGTCGCCATCGTTGTCGGTCTCGGGAAGGTCCTCATCGATATCCGTGAGTAAGATTCCTTCCTCCTCGTCATACGGACATGTCTGATACTTGATCTGTTCGAGATTCATGACTCTCTCCCCTTTTCGCTGTGTACTCTTCACAGCTCTGGTCTATCGTGTCAGAGGCCCCCAGCTCCTCGCAATGTACAATGCAGACGAGGAAGCTATCAGATACCCCGAAGCAGGGAACCTTCTCTCTGCTTCCTCTACCTGACTCTATAGACTAATTTTCTGATCCTCAATAAAATTGAGGGGAGTAGATATTAAGTACTATGGCTGGCTCGCGCTTTCAGCGCGAGCCTTATGTATATTGTTTTGTGAAAAATGCGCTGCGCGCATTTTTCACAAAACAATATACATTCCAGGTGCAGCGAAGCTGCGCGGCTACCGGGTTAGAGAGGGGAAGGTGCAGAGCATCAGATAGTCAAGACCTATGTGAGCTTGAGATAGCGCGATACTTTGTGACATACTCTAAACAGTCTCAACGAGGGGGTTGCAGCTATGTATGTTGGAGCTGGTCTGCCTGCTGGCATACCGGGAGCGGACGGGCAGATCGTGCTTGAGTGGGCCAGACGGGCCGACGCGGGACCGTTCTCCAGCCTGGGAGTCGTTGACCGGCTCGCTTATGACAGTTATGAGCCTTTGAGCGCGCTGGCCGCTGCCGCCGCTGTAACGAGCCGCGTGCGACTGGCTACTACCATCGTGATCGGGCCGCTGCGCAATACGTCGCTGCTGGCAAAAATGGCAGCCTCCATCGATGCGCTCTCCGCTGGCCGGCTCGTGCTGGGGCTGTCAGTGGGCGCACGCGAAGAAGATTACACCGCCGCTGGCATAGATTACCACTCGCGAGGCAGGCGCCTTGAGGAGCAACTGGCCGAGTTGCGCAGCCTATGGGAAGAGGGCACCATAGGCCCGCGCGCCGCCCGTCCTGGCGGCCCCCTGCTGCTGGTCGGCGGCCAGAGCAATCAGGGATTCGCACGCATGGCGCGTTATGCCGATGGCTACGTGCACGGCGGCGGGCCACCCAGATCGTTCGCGCGCGCCGCCGCTCAGGCTCGCGCCGCCTGGATCGACGCCGGGCGTCCTGGCCGGCCTCAACTCTGGGCGCAGGGCTACTTCGCGCTCGGCGATGATGCCATCCGCTCCGGCATAGACTATATGAAAGATTATTACGCCTTTGCCGGGTCGTTCGCCGGGAGGATCGCCGCCGGCCTGCTCACCAGCCCGCAGGCTATCGTGCAGTTCATTCGCGGCTACGAAGAGGCCGGATGTGATGAAGTGATTCTCTTCCCCGCTGTAGCCGATCTTACGCAGCTTGAGCGGCTGACGGACGTGGTTGGGCATATGGGCCGCCGCACTTCAGCAGAGCGTCCCGATACCATTGATAGCATTCCCGGAGGAGTCTGGCCGTGAAGATCATCATTCTTGGAGGCGGCCCCGCTGGCCTCTATAGCGGCCTGCTCATCAAAAAAGCCAATCCTGCGCACGATATCACCATCATCGAGCGCAATCCGGCGGATGTCACCTACGGCTGGGGCGTGGTCTTCTCAGATCGCACGCTGGCCTCGTTCCAGCTTGCCGACTACAAAACCTATGAGCAGATCGCCAGCCAGTTCGTGATCTGGGACGCCATCGATGTCACGTATCGCGATGAGACCATTCGCTGTGGCGGCCACGTCATCGCCAGCATCGCGCGCAAACTCCTGCTGAACATCCTGCAACGACGCTGCGCCGAACTGGGCATTACCCTGCTTTTCAATTACGAACTGCAATCCCTGGCTGATATCGGTGAATACGACCTGCTGATCGCCGCCGACGGCATCAATAGTCTTGTGCGCAGAACCTATGCCGGGCACTTTAAGCCGGGTATAGAACAGGGCACGGCCAGGTACATCTGGCTCGGCGCGGAGAAAGCGCTGGATACGTTCACCTTTATTTTTCGCGAAAACGAACATGGTCTCTTTGAGGTCCATGCTTATCCCTTCAATGGCACTACCAGCACCTTTATCATCGAATGTGAGGAGCAGACATGGCTGAAGAGCGGACTCGAAGGGGCCAGCGAGGCGGAAAGCCTGGCCTATTGCGAGCGCTTGCTGGCCCGCGATCTGGGCGGCGCGCGGCTGCTCTCGAACAACTCGCGCTGGATCAGCTTTGCCACACTCAAAACGCAGCACTGGCACTATGGACGCATTGTGCTGCTGGGCGATGCCGCCCATACCGCTCACTTCTCGATTGGTTCCGGCACGAAGCTGGCGATGGAGGATGCTATCGCGCTCGCCGGCGCGCTTGAGCAGCATAGCGATCTCGAAGAGGCGCTCACCGCGTATGAGATGGAGAGGAAGCCGGTAATCGAGTTGTTCCAGCGCGCCTCGCGACAGAGCCAGTCCTATTTCGAAACTGCTTCGCGCTACCTGCGCCTCGATCCGATGCAATTCACCTTCAACCTGCTGACGCGCAGCGGCAGGATCACGTACAATGACCTCAAGCTGCGCGACGCACGCTTCGGCGACGCCGTTGATCGCCGTTTCTCCTGCCACGCCAGCTCTTTGGCGGCGATGGTCGCACCGCCGCCAATGTTCACGCCGCTTACGCTGCGCTCAATCACGCTGCCCAACCGCGTCGCGCTCGCTCCCCGTATCGCATGCGCGGCCCGAGACGGCCTGCCAGGCGATAGCTATGCCAATCATCTCATACGCTGCGCAACTGCCGGGGCCGGGCTGATTATCGCCGGGCCAGTCGCAGTCTCTGCCGACGGGCGCATTACTCCTGAATGTCCCGGCATATACACCGAGGAGCACATGGATGCCTGGGCAAAGATCGTGCAATCCATCCATAAGTCCACTCCGGCGCGCATCGGCATCCTGCTGAATCATGCCGGGCGGCGCGGCGCGGCGCGGCCGCGTGCGCGAGGCGTGGATCGAGCGCTGCATGGTGCAAGCTGGCAGGTGATCGCGCCTTCGCCACTACCCTACACGCCGCGAAGCCAGGTTCCCCGCGAGATGCAGCGCGAGGACGTGAAGCGCGTGCGCGACGATTTTGTACGCGCCGCTCACATGGCGCAGCAGGCCGGCTTCGATCTGCTGCAACTGCATTTCGCGCACGGCTACCTGCTGGCAAGCTTCCTCTCGCCGCTCACCAACCGGCGCGGCGACGAGTACGGCGGCGACTTTGAGAAGCGCGCGCGCTTCCCGCTGGAAGTCTTCGATGCCGTGCGCGCCGTGTGGCCGCAGGAGAAGCCGCTATCGGCGGTCATCTCCGCCAGCGATTGCGTCCGGGGGGGTGCCACGGTTGAGGAGGCGATAGCTCTTGCCAGGATGCTGCGCTCTCGCGGATGCGATATCGCCAGCGTGCTGGCGGGCCAGACTACTCCTGAAGGCGCGCCCGAGTATGGCCGTGGCTTCCTGACGCCGTATAGTGATCGCGTGCGCAACGAGGCTGGCATCGCCACTGTCGTTGGCGGTTATCTCACGACCAGCGACGAGGTGAATACCATCCTGGCCGGCGGGCGCGCCGATCTCTGCATCATGGAACCGCCAGCACCATCCATGTCATCCTGAGCGGCAGCGAAGGATCTGATGGCCGTGACGCAGATCCTTCGCTGCCACTCAGGATGACATTACCAGGTTCAGAATGACATTACCAGGTTCGGGATGACATTACCGGACCGCAATATTTGACACGAAAGAGAGGATAACGCCAATATGGCCGGTGCGAACAATCTAACGCTCGCGGGAAAGCGGGCCGTGGTGACAGGAGCTGGGAAAGGCATTGGCCGCAGCATCGCCCTGGCGCTCGCCGCTGCCGGCGCGGACGTAGCCGTGACCGCACGTACCGCCGGGGACATCGAACGGCTCTCGGCGGAGATCGAGGCGATGGGGCGACACAGCATCGCTATGCCCTGCGATGTCACCGACGCAGAGCAGGTACAGCGCATGGCGACGCGCTTTATCAACGATTTCGGCATCGATATCCTGGTCAATAACGCTGGCGGAGCCGGCAGCCACAAGTTCCTCACCCATCCCGACGAGTTATGGCACCGTATGCTGGCCCTCAACCTGACCAGCGTCTACTACGTAACAAAGGCGTTCGCGCCAAAGCTTGTCGAGCAGCGCAGCGGGCGTATCATCACCGTCGCCTCGATGGCCTCCAGAGTTGGCGGCAGCTATATCGCGGCCTATACCGCCGCCAAACACGGCGTGCTTGGCCTGATGCGCTCCCTGGCCGTCGAACTGCTGCCCTACAATATCACCGTCAACTGCATCTGCCCCGGCTATGTCAACACCCCGATGACCGACGAGAGCGTGCGCAACATCTCGGCGCGTACCGGCATGTCGGAGGCACAGGCGCGCGAGACGCTGGAGAAGACGAGTCCGCAGCGCCGCCTGATCGAGCCGGAAGAGGTCGCAGCTATCGCCGTCTTCCTGGCACAAGATAGCAGCCGGGGTATTACGGGGCAGGCCATCAACATCGACGGCGGCGGCGTGATGTCTTAGATGGCGCCGGCTTCCCGTCACCAGCGCTTGCTCACACCCGCGGCGCTCACTCCATCACCCGCGCGGCGGAGCCGCGCGACACCCGGCGCGAGAGGACAGATGCCGAGAGCCAGACACCCTGTTAGTATTGGAAGGAGGGACGCAATGCAATACGATTTTCTTTATGAGGTGAGCGATGGCGTGGCGACACTCACCTTCAACCGGCCCGAGGTGTTGAATGCTCTTACCTTCGAGATCTACGCCCAGTTGCGCGACCTGTTCGCCGCGCTGCGCAGCGATGAGACAGTACGCGTCATTGTGCTCACAGGGGCAGGTGATAACTTCTGCTCCGGTGGCGATGTGCATCAGATCATCGGGGAACTGCTCAAGCGTGACGTGAAGGAGCATCTGGAATTCACGCGCATGACCGGGGCGGTTGTACAGAATATGCGCCTGCTCGATAAGCCGATCATTGCCGCTCTCAATGGCATGACCGCCGGGGCCGGGGCGGTCATCGCGCTGGCCTCCGATCTGCGCATCGCCTCCGAAAAGGCGCGCTTCGCCTTCCTCTTCACGAAGGTCGGCCTGACGGGGGCCGATATGGGGACTGCCTATCTCCTGCCACGCGTCGTGGGCATGGGCCGCGCGTTTGAATTGCTGCTCTTCGGCGACACCATCGACGCCGCCACCGCTGAACGCTACGGCCTGGTAAACCGCGTGGTCCCACATGCCGATCTGCTGCCCACAGCACGAGCATGGGCGCTGCGCCTGGCGCAAGGCCCGACGCTGGCAATTTCGATGACCAAGCATATGCTCAATCGCGAACAGGATATGGACCTCATCGCCGCCATCGAAGCTGAGGCGCAGGCCCAGGCGCTGCTGCTGATGGGCGAGGACCACCGCCGCTTCTATGAAGCCTTCAAAACGAAGCAGCGGCCTGCGTTCACTGGAAGATAATCTTTTCATCGTCTTTTCATGGTTGTCTACTATAGTAGCGGCATGTATAATTGACCTATCCCTGAACGTATGAGACAAGGAAAACGTTTCCATGACAGCACTGCTCAATTTTAACTACACGCTCTTCCAGATTATCAACGCGCCGGCCGGCTCCGATCCTCTACTCGACAAAATCATGATTTTCTGCGCGAACTTCCTCATTTTCTTTCTACCACTGCTGCTCGTCATTGAATGGGGCAGGCCGCTCAACTGGTACCGGCGGCCGCTATCGCCAACCGAGGCCGCTATCGTGCAGGAGAGACGCGCGACGGCGCTCTGGATCGTTGTCGCCTGCGTCCTCTCCTACTGCCTGAACATTGTGGTCGAGCATATTATATTCGAGCCGCGCCCATTCATCACCCACAGGGTTCATCTTCTTGTCACTCATGCCGCCGATGCCTCATTCCCCAGCGATCATACGGCGTGGACATTTGCCGTCATGGGCATGCTCGTGTTACAGTTTTGGTTAGGGTTCAGCAGCATCAAGCGCCAGCGCAGCAACGGGCACGATGAGACCGGCTATCGCCCACTGGCCGTCCCCTACATGCTGATGATTGCGGCTTTTGCGATGGGGCTGCTCATCGGCTTCGCGCGCGTCTATGTCGGCGTGCATTATCCAGGAGATATTGTGGGCGGGGCCATCGACGGTCTGATCGCGGCCTGCATTGTCACGCTGCTGCGGCGCTGGCTGCGTCAGCCCACCAATGCTATCCTACAGTTCGCGCAGGCGCTGCGCTTAGCATAAATAAGGGGGGGGTATCCTCTTGAAGTTTGCATTCAGTACCCTGGCCTGCCCGCAGTGGTCACTTGAGCAGGTTGTGGAAAACGCCGTGCGTCTCGGCTACGACGGCATTGAGCTGCGCCTCCTCGATGGTCAGCTCATCGATCCTGTAGAAGATGCGGCAAAAGTTGAGCAAGCCGTCGCCCGCTGCCGCGAGAGTGGACTCGACGTATGTGCGCTCGATACTTCGTGCAAGTTCAACCATCCCGACGGCGAAGAACGCGCCCGGCAGGAAGCGGTTTTGCGGGACTGGATTCGGCTGGCGCAGGCGGTGCAGGTGCCAGTGCTGCGCGTCTTTGGCGGCCAGGCCCCTGAGACAGATCCGCCATCCACTGTTCAGGAAGAAGATGATCGCGTCGCGGAATCGCTGCGTCACATGGCGCCGCTGGCCGAAAAGGCTACCGTCACGATTGCGCTGGAAACGCACGACGCGTTCTCCTCGGCGCTGCGTGTGGCGCAGGTATTGAAAGCCGTGGACTCGCCGGCGGTAGGCGCGCTCTGGGACAGTCACCACCCCTACCGCGTTGGCGAGAGCGCGCTGGAGGTGGTGGCGACGCTGCGCCAGCGCATTGTGCACGTCCATATCAAGGACGCTCGCCGCTCCGACATCGAGGGAACCGGCTGGGAACTGACGCTGATGGGCGAGGGCGAGGTACCTGTCCGGGAACAACTGGAGCTGCTGGATAAGAACGGCTACACCGGCTACGTCTCCGTCGAGTGGGAGAAGATGTGGCACCCGGAGATCCCCGAACCTGAAATCGCGCTGCCGCAGCATATGCAATGGCTCAAGAGCCAGTCGTTTGTGGAAGGGTGACAGACCGGCAGGAGGCCGGGCGCCAGGCGCCCGGCCTCCTGCACTATTGTACTCTCCCGGCAGCCAGATCGACTGCTTATTCTCCGGCTGTCAAACGCATGCCAGCCCGTTGAGGCTTCCAGACGGCCATGGATGGATTGAGCATCAGGAGCATGCCCAGCACCAGAGCGTACATGTAGTGTCCAGCCACCGATCCCCATAACGGGATAGCCGCTAAAAAGTAAGAGAACGTCGTGGCGGGCAACAGGGTATGCATGACGCCCCAGAGGGCAATGGGTGTTTCGATAGTAATGAAAACTCCCGCAGCAGCCACCAGAACCCAACCGTGGAGCCGCAGCCAGCGGACAAGTGCCGTGAAAATGACGCCCAGAACGACTGAAAGCGCCAGATGAACCACTACCCCGATCAACACCGGTATCGGCGCGAAGCCGTAGTTCGCGGGAGTCGCCATCCCTACCGTTCGAGCAATGCCATCCGGCATCGCCCACATGTTTGTAGAGAGGGCGCCAGCCAGTAGTACAATAGCGAGAAACACTAATCCAGCGGTCAAACCAGGCAGTATCCAGAGCGAGAGAAAGCTGAAAAACGCTTTTTTCATGATTGTGTACTCCTTTCTCACAGCAGAGCAGATCAGTTTATCTTCTAAGAAGAAAAGTCCTATCGTAGGATGAGTGTTACATTCATCTTGCAGATAGTGTAGGATATGGACCGTTGCTTTACCGTTCCCGGATGGACAGAATGTAAGATACAGGCCGTTGCCTTACCGTTTCCTGGAGAGCAATCACTCCCACCGCTGCTTGATAGCCTACTCTACCTAGATTAACAGGAATATCTTTACTTTTGTGCTTATCTCTTTATAATTTATGCCGTAATATTACCTTCCTGATAGTCTCGTTTTGCGTCAAAATGTTTCAGAACAGGTCTGACTGCCAGCACCATTGCCGGCTCGCGCCTGCGGCGCTCGCCGGCTCTGAGGGATGGTGTGGGCCAATGCGCTGCGCGCATTGGCCCACACCATCCCTCAGAGTCCTGGGTGCGGCGGAGCCGCACCACCGCCCGGCGAGAGCACTGAGTACCGGACACTTTCTCACAGTAAAGATATCTCTGAAGGAGAAAAGCTATGGATTGGCTTACCATCGCAGCAAACGTTTCTCAACTGCTTGGAGTTGCATGGGCCATTTTCTTTGGAGGAAAGGCATTAAAGGAGGTTATACAGGGTTTACAAAAGAGGCAGCCATTACATGTATCTTCTTCTTTCGTCAGTAACTTGCTTTCCGCAGGCATTCTTCTTATGTTAGTACTCATCTTTATCTGGCTTGTGGGAAATCCTTTGTTGGGCATACCTTCCAGATTAGCATCTTCCCCATCCACATCTTCAAGTCAAGCATCTTCGAACAGTGGAGGTAATCATACCTCTACAGATCGATCAACGCCAGCAACTTCACCGACGCCAGCACAACCTGTACAGGTAGAGGAAGAAACTTTGCCAGAAAACATAACCCTGAAGTGCGACGGCTGCTCCGATCCGGTGGTCCTTACCATTACATCGATCCGCGTGGAACCTCAAAAGAATAGAATGGTCTGGTCTATCACTCTCTATAACAATAGCCAGAGTTCTGCTTATTGTTACTTCGATCAATTTTATCTCCAGAATTCTCTCAATGAAGATCAGATCTATGACTCAACAGGGGACATAAGGGATATAAATACCTGTATGACTTTAGATCCGTTACAGGCAAACGAAACGAGAAATTCAACCGTAACTTTCTCCTTCGTGCCCTACAAAGCTGTGCCTTATACCCTTATGGCTAAACTTATTACTCCAGAAAGTCAGGATATTATCTTCAACCCTGTTAATATCAAATTTTGAGCAGGCTCATCTCATCGCACAAACAGGTCTTTATGGCGGTCCTGATTTAGCTTGAGGTCTGCTGTTCGGATCGGACAGGCTCAGAAAGACGCAGCGAACAATTCCTTGCCCGCGGCTCCGCCAGACCACATTCGCGAATGTGCTACACTATACCAGGGACTATCTTAGAAAGTGTCCGAGGCTCAGTGCGCGCCGGGCGCTGGCGCGGCAGAGCCGCACCCGGGGACCTGAGGGATGGCGAGCGCCGCAGGCGCGAGCTGGCGATGGGGCTGGCACTCAGACACACTGACAGGGGCGCAGCAAGAGGGTTAGCGGCGTCAATATATCTGCATGAATGAGTGGAGCAGCTTATGTCAGATCAAAATATCCTATTTAATATTCAGGGGCAGATAGCGGTAATCACCGGGGGGAGCGGGGTGCTTGGCCGGACGATGGCGCTCGGGCTGGCGCGCGCCGGGGCGAAGGTTGTCGTCATCGGGCGGCGCGCGGAGACGAGCGCGAGGGTGGCCGGGGAGATCCGCAACCAGGGCGGCGAGGCCACCGGCATCGCATGCGACGTGACGGACCGGGCAGCGCTTGAGCGAGCGCGCGAAGAGAGCGAGCGCACGTTCGGTCCCGTAGATATCCTGGTTAACGCTGCTGGCGGGAATCTGCCCCAGGCGATCACATCCGCCGAACGCTCCTTCTTTGCCCTGACCGAAGAGGCCATCGACGATACGATCCGCCTGAACTTTACCGGCACCTTGCTGGCCTGCCAGGTCTTCGGGCACAGCATGGCCGAACGGAAACAGGGATGCATCGTCAATATCGCGTCGATGACCACGCTGCGACCTCTCACCCGCACCGTCGCCTACAGTGCAGCTAAAGCGGCCATCGGAAATTTTACGCAGTGGCTCGCCGTGCATATGGCCCGGGAGTATAGTCCTCAGATACGCGTCAACGCCATTGCGCCCGGCTTCTTCCTTACCGAGCAGAACCGCGCGATACTGACCGACGTTGCAAGCGGAGCGCTGACACC
>DATGLE010000170.1:0-34520 GCA_035294325.1 Ktedonobacteraceae bacterium
CTCAATCCGCTGGTAGCAGCGGCGATGATCGCCAGCACGAGCAGCGCCAGGCTCACCAGCAGCCCAAAGAGCATATGCACGGAGGTGAGATCGGCATGGGTATAGGTCCCCGTACCTCATGCCAGGGCAATCACTCCGGCAATCCCAGCGATAATTTGCAGCAGACGTGTCATCATCAGATAAACTCCCTTCAATGGTTCCAGGCGTCCCAAAGGAAAAGGACGCGGACTTTCATTTTCCCATTCCCGGGTGCTTTTCTGTATGGTTGTCCAACCAGATTTGAAGCACAAACGTTGCTATCTAGTTGTATGACCATACAGATATACAGAAAAAAAACAACGCTTTACGGATCGAGTGACGCGGTGAGTGTGAAGAGGCGTTGCACTAACCGATAAGCCGGAGTGAAATCGACCTCGGGCTGGGTCAACTGTTGCAAGGCCAGCCCATCGGAGCAGGCATGGACAATGGCTGCAATGGCCTGCATCTGGGCCTCATCTCCTCCAAGTTGCTGCTGGAGGATCTGCGCCAGCGTTTCTCGCCCTTTCGCCAGAAAGGCTCCTACCGCTGGCAGAAACGCCGGATTGCGCAGACCGAGGGCGTAGAACTCATAGCGCAGGCGATACCAGGCCGGATCTCTGCCTGTGACCGCCGCCATCGCCAGCATCGCGACATCAGGAAACGGGTGCTGGGAGACCAGGCGCCCTAATTCCTGGGCCAGTTGGTGCCCAAAGCGGGTCCCGGCCTCTTCCAGGACTGCGAAAAGCAAGTCGTCTTTGGAGGCGAAGTAATAATGAAACAACCCCGGTGAGACATTGGCCAGGTGGGCAATCTCTTTGACGGTGGTGGCCTCAAAGCCTTTCTCCGACAGGATGGCATAGCCGGCCTCAATCAATCGGGCGCGGTTCTCCGCGTTATGCGTCCAGCTTTTCTTCGGCTGGGTATCTGGTTGGTCACTCATACAAATATGATAGTGAACCAAATGAGGTTTGTCATATAGGTTGTGCAACAAGCTGGTCGAAGAGAGCGAGCCAGCAGATAAAGCTCTTGATTTTTGGAATTACTCCGATTATAATGTAACTACAAGTTTGTAGAACATTCGATGATGTTGTCTATTCCAGGAGAAAGAAACCCATGATGAACGCACACGATCTCGATTTCCAAACCATACGACCACTCGATCTCAATACCGCAGCGCTCACCCCAGAATCACAGGCGACGCCTTTTTCTACGTTGCTATGGGCCGTGGTGTCAGGAGACATGGCTGTCGTCGAGGCCCAGATTACAGACGATATTGAATGGGGATTGATGCCCTACAACAAGGTGCTCAAAGGCAAAGACGAAGTTCTTCCCTGGTTCAGAGCTGCAGCAGCGGACCAGAAAAAACCCATTGTGATCACGAACGCCGCCACCGGGGACTGGGGGGTCTTTGAATACTGGAATATCGGGACTATGAGCGAAGAGGTGGTCAAACTGGGCAACGAACAAAAGTGGCCCTGGCCCAAAGACCCGCGTAGCTTCCTGGGGCAGCCATATAGAGTTGCCCAATGTTTCGTGTATCATATCAATCCGCAAGGAAAGATCGACTTCATGAGGCAGTACCTGGATACCGGAAGTGTCTGGGCACAATTTCAATAGAGCAAGCGGGGAGCCATCCCTGAAACAGAAAGTCGTGTCAAGCGATTGTGCGGCCTTCGAGTGGAGTTCCTTGTCGTGTTTTTCCCAGCATGAAGTCACCGAACAGAGGAGGGTGAGAGTTGGACGCATTGCCTGAGACACGCCTCGGTCGGCGCGAGCGGAAGAAGCTGCGGACCCGTGCCTTGATCCAGAGAGAGGCCTTGCGCCTCTTTCTGGATCAAGGGGTTGAGGCCACCACCATCGAGGAGATCGCCGAGGCGGCGGACATCGCCCCGAGCACGTTCTTCAACTATTTCCCGACCAAGGAAGATGTGGTGTTGCAAGACGACCTCGATCCAGTGCTATTGGAAGCCATCCATATGGAACCAGCAGGTCTGCACCCGGTCACCGTACTGCGCAAGGCAATTCATACCGTGTTCTCACAACTTACTCCGGAACAACACACCATCTTTCAACAGCGCCTCGCCTTGATGGCATCGAATCCTACCCTGCGCGCTGCGTTTCTCAACCAGTCCGCCAGCCAGCTCGATGAGGTCGTGGCGGTGGTCGCAGAGCGCGCCGGGCGGTCAGGCGACGACTTTGCGGTGCGCAACCTGGCCGGCGCCCTGCTTGGGGTGTTGATGGCAACGTTTCTTACCGCCGCCAATGACCGCGATGCCGACGTCTCTGGCCTGGCAGATCAGGCGCTGGCCCATCTGGAGGCAGGCCTGCCGCTCGACTGGCCGCCGCGCGATTAACCAAAAAGTGCCGAGGGGTTCCTCCTATCTGGCGAAGTGGCTCACCCGAGGAGAGGTTCAAGATAGCGGTGCCACGCCATTTTCAGTTCACCCATGAGCAGCCTCCGCTCACCCTCTCTGCCTGCAAGAGCAAGGGGAGGACCGCTTTGAAGAGATGGACGCTTATTGTGGCGCTCAGGCGCTGTGTCAACGAGAGGTGGGGAGCACGTCTCTGAAAACCAAACTCAAAGCGAGTTTGCACCTCGTGCTGTAAAGTATGTGCAGAGAGGAAAACTGTGAAAGTGGGGAATTTTTTATGAAGGCGAATAAGATAGGAACACGAGCGCTGGTTCTCGGAGGGGGAGGCGTGGCCGGGGTTGCCTGGGAACTGGGCATCCTTACAGGTTTGCACGATAAGGGGGTGGATGTGCGGAGCGCGGATATTATCATTGGAACCTCGGCTGGATCGACGGTTGGTGCTCAGATCACCAGCGGGATCGATCTTGAGAGCCTTTTCGCCTCTCAACTGACCCCGGTTAAGCAGTCGAAGGAACGCAAGGTGGAAGCCAGTCCCGCTCAGATGATGGAGGTGCTCAGCCAGGCGATAGCAGAAGCGGGTGCTGATATGAAAGCGCTGCGGGCGCGAATTGGAGCTTACGCTCTGGCGGCTCCCACGCCACCGGAAGCGGAACGGCGGGCCATTATCGAGTCGCGGCTTCCCAAGAAGATGTGGCCGCAGCAGCATCTTCTGATGGTGGCCGTAGATACGGCAACTGGCGAGGAATACCTCATGGATCGAGAGTCCGGGGTCTCTCTGGTGGATGCTGTTGCGGCCAGTTGTGCCGTGCCGGGTATCTGGCCGCCCGTGACTCTTGCAGGGCGTCGCTACATGGATGGCGGGGTACGCTCGGCGACAAATGCGGACCTGGCAAGGGGCTATAATCGCGTCTTGATCCTCAACCCTCTTGGGGCGAGCGCGGATTATATGGGAATGGGCATTACTGAGGAAGCAGCAGCGCTGGAACGAGAGGGCAGCCAGGTACTGGTGATCGCCCCCGATGCCGCATCCACAGCGGCTATCGGACTGAACCCGCTCGACCCGGCAGCCCGACAACCCTCGGCCCTGGCTGGCCGCGCACAGGGACGTGAACTTGCCGACTCGGTCGCTGCGCTCTGGTCTCCTGCCTGACCGTGCGTATGAGATCTACCCCAGGGTACACAACCCTGTGATGCATGTCTCTCTATGCGTATCTCCCTGCAAGCAAGAGACAAGGAACGAGATGATTGAACAGACACCAGGAAGGCATGTGCAAGCTATTTTTGAAAATGGGCATGCTGCTCTTCCCTGTTCTTGCTTGACGTATCCTGGATGAACTGACGGATGGCGTGAGCGAGCGTCTCCGGTTGGTCAAGCGGGATGAGCGTCGAGCTATCGGCGATCTCCACCAACCGGGCATGGGGCAGGAGAGCCGCCAGCCGCCGTCCGTGTTCTGGTGGCATCATGCGATCTTCTTTGGCCCACACCACCAGGGCGGGACGCTCAAATGTGCGCAGCCGCTCTGTGGCCGCCAGCAGGTCGCTCTTGTTGGCGTGACGCAGATATTTCACCAGGTCTCGCCGAATCTCCCGCTGACTGAGGACGGAGCGCACCCAGGCGTCGGTGATGTCGCCGGGGATGGGTCGCTTCGTCATCGGTCCAAAGGCTATCGGCAGGCGGCGCAGGGCACGCAAGCGCAGGGGCTGGAGCGCCAGGTTCAGTCCCCCCGGTATCCTGGCCGCCAACGAGATCGTGTGTCCGGGCAGGCCGGAGGGAGTGTGGTCGAAGGCTTCACACGAGGTGATCACCAGCCGGGCCAGCCGCTCAGGATAGGAGCCTGCCGTGAGCAGGAACGCGCCCAGGTCGTTGCCAACCAGGGTGACATCGTGCAGATCGAGCGCCTCCAGCAACTCGGCTTGCAGCTTCGCCAGCCCGTGGAGTGAGAGGTCGGCGTCAGGGCGCATGGGTTGGCGATGACTGCCGACCGGCAGCGTGGGCACCACACAGCGATAGTCGGCGCGCAGATCACGAACGACCTGGCGCCACAGCGAGCCATCCATCAACAGCCCGTGCAGCAGGACGATAGTGGGACCGCTGCCGCCCGTATCTTCATACTCGATGATCCCTGCCGAGAGTTCGATTTGGTGCATCATTTCATTTTCTCCTTGGGTAGCTACGGAAGAAATCAATTCCTCCCTCTTGTTAAGATCTATCTTACAGGCTAAACTATGTATTGTCCAACACTTATTCTTGTCTCATTCACACCTATATCATACATAATGGAAGAAACGAAAGCGTGACCATTCGCCCCCGTATGAGGAGCAAGGAGATTTGACATGGAGCTTCGGCACCTGCGCTATTTTGTCGCTGTCGCCGAAGAGTTGCATTTTGGTCGTGCGGCTGAGCGCTTACACCTGGCTCAACAACCGCTGAGTTTTCAAATCAAACAACTCGAAGAAGAACTTGGGGTGACGCTTTTCCGGCGTACCACGCGCCGGGTTGAATTGACGGATGCAGGACGTGCCTTGCTTACCGAGGTCTATGCCGCGCTCGCTCACCTGCACCAGGGAATTGAAACAGCCAGGCAAGCCGAGCGCGGAGAAATCGGCTCGCTGGTGATTGGCTATGTCAGCATCGCCCTCTACAATCTGGTGCCACAAGCCGTGCGCCTCTTTCGACAGCGCTTTCCCGATGTGCACGTTACCTTGCACGAGTTATGTTCCCCTGATCTGGAAGAGCAGCTCTTAGAGGGGACTCTGGATGTGGGTCTCGCGGTAAAGGGGATGAACGTTCCTGAATTGACCTATGAGACCGTCCTGTGCGAGCAGGCGATGGCCGCCCTTCCAAAAACCCATCCGCTTGCAGACCTGGCGCAGATCCCGCTGCATGCCCTTGCTTCTGAACCATTTGTGATGTATGAACACACCCAACGGTCATTGATCTACCATCAGATCATGGCGCTGTGCCGGCAAGCCGGTTTTAGCCCCAACGTCGCTCAGGAAGCGACATCCGAACAGGCGGTGATCGGATTAGTGGCAGCAGGCATGGGGGTCGCGTTGGTTTCGGCCTGTCTCTCCCGATTACGCCCGGATGAAGTGACCTATCGGCCACTCATTGAGCCGGCGGCTCTGGTCGAGTATGCCGTGGTCTGGAAACGAGACAATCCCTCGCCCATCGTCAAGGCATTTCTCACCATTGTCAGAGAGATCGCCCAGAAGGAACCGGCCAGCTTGTCAAGGTAAGAATGCCCCTTGACAAACGCCTTTGCTCTCCCTATACTATGTTAGTGAACATTCACACACATAGGAAAGGGAAGCCATGACAAGTACCCGAGACCGAATCCTGCAAGCAGCGGAACACCTGCTACGCTTGAAAGGCTCAGCCCACGTGACCACCAAGGAGATCGCCCGCGCGGTTGGCCTGTCGGAAAGCGCGCTTTACCGGCATTTCGACCATAAAGAAGAGATCTTCTTCGCGCTCATGGCCGAGCATCTGCCCGCCTTCCACGAGGCATTCCAGACGCACCAGCCAGGCACGGCAACGATCCACGAGAATCTGGTCGCGCTCGCAGTAGCAGCTCTGCACTACTATGAGCACCTGATCCCCATGGGTGTCTCCTTCCTGGCCGACAAGGAGCTGCTCACGCAGTTTCGTGCCACGATCCAGCCGTTGGGGATGGGGCCACAGAATGTCTTTGAACGGCTGGCAGCCTACCTGGAGGCGGAGCAGCACCTGGGACGGCTCGGGCCGCAGCTCGCGGCGTTGACCATGGCTCAGCTTGTGCTGGGTCCCTGTTTTCAGCGCGCCTTTAATCTGCAATTCCTGGGCGAAGATCCCTTCCATCAGACCGATCAGCAGTTTGCCGAGGCACTGGTGCAGGGGCTGCTTGCCGGGCTTTTGCCTTCCTGATCGGAGGCAGAAGAGGCAAAAGCGCCTCCCGGAGTGTGAATGCATGGTTGAACATGTCAATCTGATGAACGGATGAAAAGATATGCTTTGTCGAGGGCGAGGCTCCCCGACAGAGCTGAGTAACAAGGAGAGACCTTTGATGACGACGTTACCCGAAACGTTTGCCCGTAAGGGGCAAACCGTAGAAACTGTCGCGGCCTACGTCCAGCAGTACCTCGATGCGCACGCAGAAGCGGTCTGGAGAGAGCATCTGCCCCAGATCGAACAGATCTATCAGCGCTCGGGCAATCGAGCGTATGGCTTCTACAGCCAGACCCTCCACCGTTCCCTGGCAGAGGAACTGCGAGCGGCGGGCTTGACGTGCGATCCCGGACTGCCCGGAAGCTTCCCGCTCTCCCGCGAGCAGTGGGGACCGCCCCAGGCCCGTGAACGCCGCTTCTGGTGTGTCCTGCGTACCGAGCAGGGAGAAGAGCTGGGAGAGCTGGTGACGCGCTTCCTGCACGACGAAACCCAACTGCGCATGCCCCATATCGTCGTGTTGCCCTCTCACCAGAGCGATCCCTTTGCTCTGGCAGTGATGATTGAGCTATCCGCTCTGCCCGGGTTGGATGCGACATATGCGGACCGCAAGGAGCAGGCAGGATGATTCGAGCCATTTTTCCCTATGAGAAACGGTATCAAACCGTGCTGGGCTATCAGATGGCCTATGTCGAAGTGGGCGAGGGCGATCCGATTGTCTTCTTACATGGCAATCCCGCCTCCTCCTATGTCTGGCGCAATATTCTTCCCCACCTCGAAGGACTGGGGCGCTGTCTTGCCCCGGATCTGATCGGCATGGGTGATTCGGACAAGCTGCATAACAGCGGCCCGGCTTCCTATGGATTTTTCGAGCACCGCAGCTACCTGGACCGTCTGCTTGAGCAGCTTGGGGTGTACGAGCGCGTCACCTTCGTCCTGCATGATTGGGGATCGGCCCTCGGCTTTGACTGGGCCTATCGCCATCCCCAGAGGGTCAAGGGCCTGGTGTATATGGAACCGATTGCCAGGCCGCTGAGTTGGGCTACCTGGCCGGAGGCCACCCGCGACCTGTGGAAAGCCTTTCGCTCCACCGAGGGCGAGCGCCTGATCCTCCAGGACAATCTCTTCATTGAGAACCTGCTGCCGCGCGTGGTGCTGCGCGGGTTGAGCGAGGAAGAACTGGCGGAATATCGCCGCCCCTTTGCCCAGCCAGGCGAAGGGCGTCGTCCGATGCTCTCCTGGCCGCGCCAGGCCCCCATCGATGACGAGCGGGCGGATATGAGAGAGGTGGTCGCAGCCTATGGAGCCTGGCTGGCCCAGAGCGATGTCCCCAAGTTGTACATCAACAATGATCCGGGAACGGCTACACAGGCAGTACGGGCGTTCTGTCGCACATGGCGCTCACAGGCAGAAATCACCGTCAAAGGCAGCCACTACCTGCAAGAAGATTCGCCCGATGCGATTGGCACCGCGATTGCGGCCTGGCTGCATACCCTGACATAGCAACACCTACTGCTCAGAGCTTCCTGAAAACGAGCAGGAAGCTCTGAGCGGAAAATCAAGAAAGCGAGATAGATTATGCGCGAAAACACAACCCAGAACACGCGAGCCTACCTGACGACCCCCGGCAAAGGCCATATGACCCTGCTGACCAGCTATCGCCGCAATGGCATAGGCGTGGGCACCCCGGTGGGCACCGTCGCTTTGGGCGGCAAGCTCTACTTTATGACGGCGGCGGATACCTGGAAGGTCAAGCGTCTGGCGCACAATCAGCGCGTCACCCTGGCCCCTGGCACCCGCAAAGGGGAAGCGCGTGGCCCGGCCATTGCAGGCACGGTGCGCCGCTTGCATGATGAGGAGGCCAGGCGCGCGCGAGCGCTCTTGCGCGTTGGCATCGTGGGCCATTTCTTCGGGATCCTTTTTGATCTCAAATATCCTGGGGAGAAGACAGCGGTGTATGAGATTGTGCTGGATGCCACCGAGACTGACCCGGGAAGCGGAGGCGCCCAGCAGAGGCAGGCGGCGCCCTCCCAGGCCGGATCACGGTAGAGTTGAGCAAGCAACGCCAGAGGGAAAGGACCATCTCATGCCGGTTTCACCACGTGTTCGTCTGTTCGGGCTGCTCTGTCTGATTGGTGGAAGCCTTCAACTGTGTGATCTGCCCCTCGATGTCTGGTGGTCAGCCCCCACCAGTCCGATCCACGCGGTGGCCCTCGGGATCTGGGGTCTGGCGAATATCGCGCTCATGGGGGGACCCATCGGGATCGTTGCCTATCGGTTGGTCCCTTCTGGAGGGAGAGCCATGGCCGGAGCCGGCCTCACGCTGCCTGGCAATCTGAGTCAGATCGCTGGCATGCTCTGCTACCTGCTGCTCCCCCGCTCTGCCTCTGGGCAGGTGTTGACCCCACTGGGCGGCATCCTCATCACGCTGGGCATGCTCGTACTGGGAATGGCAACGCTATCGGGCAAGAGGCTGCCTGGCTGGCGGGCATGGACGCCTCTGCTGGTCGGTCTGTCCTTTCTCGTCCAACTGGTCGTTATCCAGGTCCCTTTCTTTCTGAGACGGGGACTTCCCCTCTTCGCTCCGCTGCTTGACCTGTGGGGCCTGTTCTGGGTCCTTCTGGGCCTGGTGATGGTCTGGTCAGAAACCGGGCCTGCACAGGCCCCACTTGTGCAGACCTGATTGGCAGCGTGAGCAAGCCATGAAATGAAAGAAGGAGTTGTTCTCATGAAGAGAGAATCAATCAAGCAGGCTGTCCAGCAGACCAGGCGGGGCTGGGTCGGAGCCTGGTACGCGGCCCCGATGCGCATGCGCCCGGCAGGTCTGACCGGGCGCACGCTGCGTCAGATCGTCCATCTGCATGCCGGCGGAGAACAGATCCGACTGCGCCTGTCCAATCGTTATGAAGCAGCCCCCCTCACGCTCACCTCGGTTGCCGTCGGGCGCGTCCTCTTTGGTCTGCTGGTGCAAGCAGCGTCCAGGCACCCGGTGCACTTTGAGGGGCAGGACAGCGTCACGCTTGCCCCCGGTGCGGATATCCTCAGCGATCCCATCGATCTGCCGGTCGAGGCACAGAGCAATCTGGCGATCAGTTTTTTCGTAGAAAATGGTGACATCCTCACCGGGCACTTTGTCGCCATGCAGACCTCTTATGTCTCCACCCCTGGCGACCAGAGCGCCCTTGTGCAGATGGAAGACCTGCTTCCCGCCTACCCCCTGCTGACGACATCCTGGTGGGCGCTCAGCGGGGTGGAGGTCTTGCCGGTTCAGCCGCTCAAGGCGCTGGTCGCCTTTGGCGATTCGACAACCGACGGCTATGGTTCGACCAGAGACCAGAACCGGCGCTGGCCCGATTATCTGGCGCGCCGCATCGCTGCGGCAGGTGGGCCAGGGGCGATCTCCGTCCTGAACGCCGGGATCAGCTTCAATGAGTTACTGACCTCGCGGATGCCCCTGGCAGGGGAGGCCGGCGTGCAGCGGTTCACCCGGGATGTCCTGGAGCAGCCAGGTGTGACGGACGTGATCGTGCAGATCGGGATCAACGATCTGCGCCATGATGCTCCGGCCACGGCAATCATTGAGGGCCTGCAAGCCCTGGCGACGCAGGCGCGAGCGTGCCAGGTGCGTGTGTTCGGCACCACCATTGTACCGGCGGTGTCTACCCCTTCCCAGGCCGAACAGTGGCACACGGTGAATACCTGGCTGCGTGAGCGAGGCGCTGACTGGTTTGATGCCGTCTTCGACTTCGCCGCGGCCCTCCAGCATCCCACAGGAGGGGCCAGGCTCGATCCTACCTGCGATTCGGGGGACGGGACCCATCCCAACGATCTTGGGTATCAACGCCTGGCAGACGCAGTGGATCTCGCGCAGTTTTAGCAGTAGAAAATGTAGTAGTCGGCGATCTGTTCCGCCTGCGGGAGCCTGGCCGCAGACGGCACCTACGAGGACGGCGGCGTCACCACCTGTTCCTTATCCGAACTGCCCTCGAAGCGCGTCTGGGTGGTCAGATACGGCTTGACGTTGTCCTTGGTGACAAACAGCAGGCCCGTATCGGTCTCCGGCGGCGCCATCAGCCCACCCGACAGCTTGTACAGGAACAGCGCCACCACCGGCAAGAACCCCTGCAGGTAGGGCTGCTGGTCAATGGTGAAGTCCAGGTTCCCCTTCTGGATCTCTTGCAGCGTGATGGGCAGCAGATCAAAGCCGCCGGCATGCACCCCTTTGGAGGCCAGATTGTACTTCTCCATGATCTGGCTCACCCCCTGGGTGCTGCCCGCATCGACGGCAAACATGCCCTTGAGGTTCTGGTGGCCCAGGTAGTACGCCTCGATCTTGGACAGCTCATCGTTGACCGCCGCTCCGGTGGCGACCTCGCTGAAGTTGATCGGCTTGCCCGATTGCTGGATGGCCTGCTTGGCCCCATCGATGCGCGGCTGAATGTTCAACTGGCCGGGGGTGGCGATGAAGCCGACGACATCGCCCGATGGCACCAGTTCGACCAGGCGCTGGCCCAGCTTGACCCCAGACTGGAACAGGTCCTGTCCGATATAGGCCAGCCGTTTGTTGCCGCTGCTGGCCGGCGCATCGGCATTGTAGGAGACGACGGGGATGCCTGCCGAGAGCGCCCGCTCGGTCGGATCGTTGAAGGCGGTGGGATCGACGATAGCGACGGCGATGCCATCAGCTTTGGCGGCGATGGCGGCGTTCATGGCATTGACCATCTGCCCGGCATCGCTGTTCTCTGAGCCGGTCCACTGGTACTTGCAGCCCAGCAGCGCGCAGGCGTCCTGGATGCCGTACTGGGTCGGCACAAAGAAGGGATTCGTCGTCACATGGTTAACAAATACGAAGTTCCACTGGGGATGCGGGGGGAAGTTGCCTTCGGTTTTGCCCGACGACGTTGATGTGCTCGAAGTGCCTGATGTGGTGCCGCTGCTGCTGCCGCCGCCGCAAGCTGCTAATAACGCGGGGATGGAGAGACCGCCGGCGGCTGAGAGGCCCAGGAATTTACGCCGACCAATAGGCGAGAGGCGGGAATAGATGTCCGAGAAGTCTACTTCCTTCATGGTTTAGAACCCTCCGATTCCGTTTTTCTCCCTTGAGTTAGAAGACCGATAAGGAGGACAACTACAACTCCCTTCCCATTCAGCCCATGCTTACGATTGCTCGCACCCTGCCCGGCGGAGCGCTGAGATATCCAGCCATGTAAAGACTAACGTTCGCCTTGCTTACACAGACCACACATCTCAATGCACGCGGGAAGATGGGCCGGGACGACGTGGGAAAGGGAAAAAATAGATCGAGTATTAACGTTTGTCGTCCAGACTCGTCAATATAGCCATGCTACAATAAATATCGCTCATATGTCAAGCTAGCAGGCAAAGACCTGGATGCAAGCCAGTTCACTTTATGCTGGCGCGGCCCAGACTTTTATCGTTTTATCCCAGGATGCCGAAACTATACGCTTACCATCGGGCGACCAGGCCACCGAACGCACTCCCAGCGTATGGCCCTGGTAGGTGACGGCATCACTGCCATCCACGGCGTTCCATATCTGTACGGTCTTATCATCGCCCCCCGAGGCGATACGCTCCCCATCGGGCGACCAGGCCACCGAGTAAACGAAATCGCTATGGCCGTAATAGACGTAGCGATGATCGCCGCCGATTGCATCCCAGACCTGCACCGTCTTATCGTCACAGCCGGAGGCGATGCGCTCCCCATTGGGCGACCAGCAATTGCCCCATGCCGCAGCCTGGTATGGGCGGTAGGTATCAAGGTTCGCTCCCGTGCTGGCATTCCAGACCTGCGCCGTCATGTCACTTGCCGACGAGACGATACTTTTGCTATCCAGCGACCACGCCAGGTTATGTACAAACCCGGTGTGGCCGCGATAGGTATATAGAGCATCTCCGGTGGCAGCGTCCCAGACCTGCACCGTCCTGTCGCCGCCGCCAGATGCGATACGCAGGCCATCGGGCGACCAGGCTACTGTCCACACCCACGAAGTATGGCCGGTGTAGGTGATGGGATAGAAGCCAGTGGTCGCATCCCAGACCTGTACCGTTCGATCATAGCTGGCCGAGGCGACGCGCCGGCCATCGGGCGACCACGTTACAGCATATACCGTGTCGCTATGGCCGGTGTAGGTATAGAGCAGCATTCCATCGCTCGCATTCCAGACCTGCACCGTCTTATCGCTGCTGGCCGAAGCAATACGTTTGCCATCGGGCGACCAGGCCGCCGACCACACCTGCGCATCATGGCCGCGATAAGTGTAGAGCAGGGCTGTCCCCCCCGGAGAAGCTGTAGACGAAGTTTCGAGTCTCCTCCCCACCAGCCAGGCAATACCCCCGCCCGCACCGGCCACGGCCAGCGTGCCGCCCAATCCCAGCAGCACACGGCGCCGCGACAGACCTGATGGCACGACCTGCGGCGGTGATGCAGGAATCGCTGTCTCGCCGGGCAAGGAATCTGGCAGCGCTTCGCCGGGAGGCTTCGTTGTCTCAATCGCTACAGCCTCCTCGGGCACTTTCATTGTCTCCAGCGATTCGGTTTCGGGAGGCAGTCGCGTCGTCTCGGGCGCTTTGCTCTGTACGTCCAGCAAAGGCGCAGCCGCCGCCTCACGATCCGGCAGCAGGATGGTCTCGCTGGAGGATGCCTGAGCTGACGGGATAAAGCCATCGGTCAACACCCCCGGCGGCAGCGGCTCCTGCTGGTAGGCTGCCTCCAATGCATCGGCAAACGCCTTGATCGTTGGATAGCGCTGCTCGGGATCTTTGGCGAGCGCCTTCATGACTACCGCTTCAATGGCGGAAGGCAGCGCGGGTATCTGCTCGCGCAGAGCCAGCGGAGCCGTCAATACCTGTTTCACGGCGACCTCGGTAAACGATCCCTGGAAAGGACGCTCGCCGGTCAGCCACTCGTAGACGACGATGCCCAGCGCATATTGATCGCTGCGCGGCGTCGCGCGGGATTGGATCTGCTCCGGCGCCATGTAGGCTACCGTACCCGCCATCTCCTGCATGCCCTCCGTGCTCTGATAGCGCGAACTCTGCGCCATCACAGCGATACCAAAATCGCTCAGCAGCACCTCGTGAGAGCGGCCAAGCAGCATATTCTCCGGCTTGACATCGCGGTGGATCACTCTTTGATCGTGAGCGTATTGCAGAGCGTCGGCGATCTGCCTGACGTAGCTCACAATCGTCGCGAGGGGGAGCCGCGAGCCTCTGGGATAGAGCCGGCGCAGGGTGCCATTGGGAGCGTAGTCCTCGACGAGATAGGGCGTCGTCTCCTGTACGCCAAAATCGAGCACGCGCACGATATGAGGATGCACCAGGCGAGCAATCGTGCGCGCCTCGTTGCGAAAATGTTCGGCATCCCCCTCGGTCAGACGAGTGTGCAGCACCTTGATGGCAGCGGGCGTCTCCAGATAAATATGCTCGCCCAGATAGACCTCGGCGAAGCCCCCCTGCCCCAACAGGCGCACCAGGCGATAATTACCAAGTTGTTGTCCCACGCGATCTACCATGTCTCCTCCGCGCGGCTCCTCCGCGCAAGGGATGTAAATTGTATTATGAATGTGCACGAAGAGCACATTCATAATACAATTTACATAAGGTAAGCGCCGCAGCGCGAGTACGTGATTGTGCCGGCAAGCAGACACACTCTACAAATAGAAAGAAGATATTTCTATCTATTTAGCAGGTATCCCTGTTGATTTTAGAGAATTCGGCGCATTACGTCAAGGTTTGGTCGTTGGTAAAACCTTGCATGCCAGCGCCGGTAGCGGTATGATGATAGAGAGGAACAGGAAAGCCGAACTAGAAAGAGGGTTCTCATGGCAAGCTGGCAGAGCCATGTTATCAAGCTGGCTCTGCGCCTGTGGCAACTTCAGAGCTACAGGTCACGCTCGATCCAGAAGGCGCGGGCCTCGCTTGAGACCAGTGTCGCGCGCGTCCCCAGGAAGCGTGGTATCAGGTATGAGCCGTGCAGCGTGGCCGGGCTGCCCGCCGAGTGGATTAGCGCACCCGGCGCCGGCGAGGAGCGCACGATCCTCTACCTTCATGGCGGGGGCTACATTATGGGATCGATCAACACCCACCGCTCGCTGGCCGCTGACCTGTCGCAGATTGCGCAGGCGCGTGTGCTGCTCGTCGAGTATCGCCTGGCGCCCGAACATCCTTTTCCTGCCGCGCTTGAAGATGCGCTGCTGGCCTATCGCTGGCTGCTCGGTCAGGGGACCGCGCCCCACCATCTGGCTGTGGCCGGCGATTCCGCTGGCGGAGGATTGGTGATCTCTCTGCTGGTCGCGGCGCGCGATGAGGGACTGCCGCAACCCGCTGTCGCGGCCTGCCTCTCGCCATTCGTCGATCTGACGCTGACCGGTACCTCGCTCAAGACCAGGCGCAAGGCCGATGTGATGATCCAGGCCGACCTGATGCCGCTGGTGATCCAGGCGTATCTCGGCGAGACAGACCCGGCTACGCCGCTGGCTTCTCCCCTCTATGCCGACATGCACGGCCTGCCGCCGCTGCTCATTCAGGTGGGGACCGACGAGGTGCTGCTCGATGACGCGACGCGGCTGGCAGCGCGCGCACGCGATGCCGGGGTCCCGGTCACGTTAGAAATCTGGGAGGGCATGTTCCACTCCTGGCAGGCATGGGGCACGCTGCTCCCCGAGGCGCACCAGGCGCTCGCCCACGTCGGCGAGTTTATACGTGTGCACACTCGGTGAGATATGACAGGCGCGCCTTGTCTGGTGTGCCCGCCTGTGAAATATGACGGGGGCAAGAAATGTAGAGACGGGGGCAAGCCCCGTCTCTACATTTCTTGCCCCCGTCTCTACATTTCTTGCCCCCGTCTTGAATGATCGCCCAGACCTGCCTGGTAAAAAGGCCGGGGCGCTGCGCGGCGCGATATCAGAGCACGACGCGCCTGGCGGAGATCACGCCCCACCTGTTCTTGCTGCCCTCAACAACAATCTCTGCTCCCGTCTGCAACTGCTCATCGAGAGCCGCCAGCGAAACACGCCGCCCATCACGATTGAAAAGGTCGGTTTTGTCATTGACGACCACGGCAACGGGTCGGTTATCGCCCGACAACTGCTTCGGCGTATGGCCGGCGATAATGAAGGTCTGCGGCTTATCAGGGTTGGGGGTCTTGCCCACTATGGTCACTTTGCGCCCGCGTTCGAGCAGCGCGCTGACCAGCTCCGGCAGCGGCTTTGCTTCCTCCGCGTGTCCCTTGCTCTGCTTCTCCGCTTCCTCCTCAGAGAGTGGCTGCGTCTCGTGCAGCAAGGTATGCTCCTGCGATGGCGATTGCTCAGGCTGCCCACCCTTCTCTTGAGCCTCAGCTTGCTCATGCACAGCCTTGCTCTGCTTCTCGCCGTGAGCATGCGAACCATTATGACCAGCGCCGTGCTCGAACAGATCCCCATCATACGTACAGGGGATAGCAATGTTCAGCGCTCCCGGCAGCGCATCGAAGCGATACGTCACCATGACATGCTCTTTATCGTGCGTCTGCTCAATGGCCTCGTAATCCGCTTTGCTCAGGTAATCCTTGAGCTTGATAAAGCTGCCATCCAGCTCTAGCAGCACCGAGGCCGGCACCCTGATGGAGAGATGGGCGCCCCGGAAGAATTCGGTATTGACGTTATCGGGTTTGCGCCGCAGGATCAGCGACGAGAGTTGCTGTATCGTCGAGAGCGGGTCGCCGCCGGTGATGACGCAAACATCGAGAATACCATCATCGATATAGGCTTCGGGCGTCATTTCCAGCACGATTGCATAGCGCCGCGTATTGCCGACCACAATCTGCACCGCTTCCCCCTGCCAGAGCAGTTCATCTTTCCCCCCGTCATCCGCCGCGCGGATCTCTATGGGGAATGGAGACTGAGCGGGCAGTTCTCTGGCAGCCGAGACACCGATGGCAAGCGGGCCAACGCGATATTTAAGCGACTTGGAAACACCGCTCATTACCGCCGCGTCCAGGCCCAGGCCCGCCATCAACAGGAAGTGATGCCTGGCCTTACTGATGAGCTTCTTGCTGCTCTTAACCGCTTTACGCTTTCCATCCGGGAACGTAATCTCCTGCACGCTGACCAGGCCAATATCAACCTTGCGCGGCTCGCTATTGACGAGGGAGAGCGCGGCAAGCACGGGATCGCTGGGCGTTCCGATGTCGCCCGCCCACAGGTTTGCCGTTCCCCCGGGAATCACGCCGACGATGCCGCGCTGCTTCCTGGCGTTCATCACGCCGTTAATTACCTGATTGACTGTGCCATCGCCACCGTAGGCAATAATGAGGTCGGATTTGTCCTCGGCTGCCTGCCGCGCCAGTTCCATGCTATGGCCGCCATATTCTTTAATGGCAATATCCGTCTTCCAACCCGCCGCCGCCAGTACCGCGAGCACATCCGAAAGATTCGCCAGATTCTGGCCCGTCCTGGGATTAATGACCAGGGCCGCCTTTTTGCAATGCATGCTTTATGTACCCCCTTGTGTTCGGGAATTTAAGTGTGGGTTGTCGCTGAGTATATCACGTAATACGAATGGCGAAGGATGCATCAGGCGCCTGGGCATCAGCGGGAGAAGATGAGCAGAATAACTACGGTCACAGGCGGCCAGTGAGTTCCCATGCTAGCTGCTCTGGATCAGGCTCGCCAGGGTGATTCTTTCAACGTTTACTTTCCTGAAAATACAGACAGGCAGGCGTGTGCAGCGAGGCGGAGCCTTGCCGCACACGCTTTGATTGTTATGCGCGCTGCACAAGCGCCTTCACGGACTGCACGATGTGATGGGCATTGATGCCGGCCTCTTCGAGCAGTTCGTCGGGCGTGCCAGAACCCGGCATTGTCTGCACTGCCAGTTTCACCACCCGGGGCAGCGGGTCATCGCTCCCGGTGAAGACCTCCAGCACGGCATCGCCCAGACCGCCCTCCGGCCAGTGATCTTCCACGGTCACAATCTTGCCCGTATCCTGCGCCGCCGCCAGCAGCGTCTCCGCATCAATGGGCTTCACCGAATAGGCGTCGATCACGCGGATTGTGATGCCCTCATTGCGCAGTTCATCATACGCTTTGAGCGCCTCGTGCAGCGTGATCCCGGCTGCGACAACCGTCACCTGGTCGTCGGGCGACTGGTGAATGACCTTGCTGCCGCCGATGCTGAACTTCTCATCGGGTCCGTAGATCACCGGCGTCTTTTCACGCGTGGTGCGCATGTAGACGATGCCGCTATGCGCGGCCATCTCCGCCACCAGTTGCGCGGTCTGGTTGGGATCGCAGGGATAGAGCACGGTGCTGCCAAAGACTGCCCGCATCATCGACAGATCCTCCAGGCCCATCTGTGAAGGGCCATCCTCGCCAATCGAGACGCCGGCGTGCGAGCCGCAGAGACGAATATTCGCCTGCGAGACCGCCGCCATACGGATGAAATCGTAGGCGCGTGTGAGAAATGCCGCGAACGTGGAGGCGAACGGAATTCTGCCGCGCACGCTCATGCCTACAGCGGCGGCGATCATTTGCTGCTCCGCGATGTATTGCTCGAAGTAGCGGTCAGGAAATGCTTTGGCGAACTCCTCGGCATAGGTCGAGTTGCTCACCTCGCCGTCGAGGGCAACTACCTCTGGATTGGCGGCCCCCAGCGCCTTGAGCGCGTCACCATAGGCTTTACGCGTCGCGATAGGCTCTTTTTCGTAGCGCGGCAGCTCCAGCGGCTTGCGCTCAGGCAACGGAGCGGGCTGCCTGTTCTCTGGCTTCTGCACGGGGAAGGTCATGCTGCGCGCGGAGGGATGCAGCTCCTGCATAGCCTGCTCCTCCTGCTGTTTATTGAGCGCCTTGCCGTGCCAGCCGTTGACGTTCTCCAGGAACGAGACGCCCTTGCCCTTGATCGTCTTCGCGATGATGAGCGTCGGGGCGCCATTCGCCTTGAGCGCCTGGTCGTAGGCCGAACTGATTTCGTTGTAGTCGTGGCCGTTGATAACGATAGGGTTCCAGCCAAAGGCTTTTGCGCGTGCGGCGTAGGCTTCCGTATTCCAGCCAAGTTCCGTCTCGCCGCGCTGGCCCAGGCGATTGCAGTCGAGGATGCCAACAAGATTATCCAGCTTGTAGTGTGAGGCGTGATCGAAGGCTTCCCAGATCGAGCCTTCGGCCATCTCGCTATCCCCCAGCAATACCCAGATATGATAAGAGAGCCTGTCGAGGTACTTGCCGGCAAGCGCTATGCCGACTCCAATGGGCAGGCCCTGGCCCAGCGAGCCGGTAGCGACATCCACCCAGGGCAATGCCGGCGTGGGATGGCCCTCAAGGCGACTGCCGAACTTGCGCAGCGTCATCAATTCTTCATCGCTGATCGCGCCAGCAGCCTTGTACATCGAGTAGAGCAGCGGCGAGGCATGTCCTTTGGAGAAGATGAGATGATCGTTGTCAGGATTTTTCGGGTTGTCAAAATCGTAGCGCAGGTAGCTAATCATGAGCACGGCCATCAGATCAGCCGCCGACATGGAAGACGTGGGATGCCCCGAGCCGACATTAGTCGTGCAACGGATACTATCGACACGCAACTGCTGAGCAAGATTGGTCCACTGCTGTACTTGCGGGTTCGTCTGTGTCGTCGTCATTGTCTCTCCTTCATCTCTTCAATTCGCCATATCGGGTATCTTCACTCCACTTTATCCGCTTTCAGGCTCCAGTGCAGAAAATTACTTGACTTTTTTACCCTCGCCATGTATCCTCCCCTGTTAAGGAAGGACCTGGAGCCGCTGGCTTTGTCATCGGTTTCGAGGATACTCAAACTGAGCCTTTTCTTTCAAAAGGCACCTTCTTATATTATACGTTATGAACATGCGATAGGAATCACCTTGCTTCTTATCGCTGAGGAGCAGCAAACGTGGTCGAGGCACCGGAGATACGGTATGGATGAGGGGGCGCTCTATCCCTCTACGCTGGCTGCGATCTTTGAGCAGCGCGCCCATCAGAAGCAGATGGGCGCCTACTATACGAAAGAAGATGTGGCCGTCTACATTGCCAGCAACACCATTATTCCTTACCTGTTCGATGCCGCCAGAGAACGCTGCCAGGCGGCGTTCTCGCGCGGAGCGGCGATGTGGCGGCTGCTCCAGGCCGATCCAGAGCGCTACATTCCCGCCGCCATACGCCAGCCTGAGTACCTGCCAACCGAGACGGAGCGCGAATACGCGGCACGCCGCGCTCGCCACCGGCAATTGCGCACGCTGCTAGAGTCTGGAACCATCGATAGTATTCAGGCGCTTGTTACTTTGAACCTTGCCATCCAGCAATTCGCCTGCGATGTTCTGGCAAGCTGCGCCGATCTCGCTCTGCTGCTGGCCTTCTATACGAGCATGGATCATATGACTATCCTCGATCCTACCTGCGGGCCGGGCGCCTTCCTTTTCGCGGCGCTCAACCTGCTCGTCCCGCTCTACGCCGCCTGCCTGGACCGCATGCAGACCCTTGTGAACAATCGCGACGCCTTGATAACGCACTCACCATCCACAGACCACGCGCCCGATCATGCGGACCGCGAGAGGTGCCGCGCTATCCTCAAGCGCTGCGAGCTGTACGGCAGCCGCGAACTCTACATTTTGCGTACCATCATCACCAACAACCTCTATGGTGTGGATGTCATGCCCGAGGCGATAGAGGTCTGCCGGCAGCGCCTGCTTCTGGCCCTGCTCGCCCACGTCGAGCGCGCCGGCGCTATCAAGCCACTGCCCGCCCTCACGGCCAACATCCGCGCCGGCAATGTCCTCGTCGGATCTACAGGTAATTTTTCTCCCGGCAGGGTGCAAGGTGAGACCTATCAGCGCCCCTTCCACTGGCATGCGGAATTTCCCGATGTTATGGCCCGGGGAGGCTTCGATGTCATCATCGGCAACCCGCCATATATCGAGTACAGCAAGGTCAGGCAGCAGTACAGGGTAAGCGGCTACGAGACGGGAAGTTGCGGCAACCTCTACGCAGCAGTGGTCGAGCGCTCGCTGGCCCTGTGTCGCTCGCGGCACAGCTATATCGGGCTGATTGTGCCGCTGAGCCTGTGTGGCAGCGAGCGCTTTGCGCCATTACGCCGCGCCATTCTCGATCAGACCGCTGCACGCTGGCTGGCAAACTTTGAGATCTTTCCCGGACGGCTCTTCAAGGGCGCCTTTCAGCGGCTCTCAATTTTCATAGCTCGGCGCGATGATACGGCGCGGTGTGGCAGCACATACGTCACCAGGATACAGCGCTGGTACGCGGCAGAGCGCCCGCATCTGCTGGACCTGATCTCTTATACGGAGGTGCGGCACAGCATCAGATCCGGCGTCTTTCCCAAACTTGCTTCCCCGCTGCAAGAAACGATCCTGCAAAAAGTGCTGGAGCGCGCCGGGGGCATCAGCATCGCCACAGCGCTCACCGATGAGCGCACCCCGCATTTTATCTACTACCAGGAGGCCACCAACTACTGGATGAAGGCCGTCTGCCACGTCCCATTCTATAAAAAGAATGGCGTTACTATGGAGCCGCCGCACGGGCGCTTTCTCTTCTTCAACGATGCTCTCGCTGCCCGCACGATCATGGCCGTTATGAACAGTTCTCTCTTTTACCTCTGGTTCGTGACCTACGCGGACGGCTTCCACCTTTCGCATGCGCTGGTCAAAGAGTTCCCGACGGGCAGCGATCTGTACGATATTGAGGAACTGCCACTGCTCTCCCGGCGCCTGGAGGAAGATATTCAGCAGCACGCCCGCCTGAGTACGAGAAATACCAGGCCATCGGCGGCGGGGAAAAAAGCGGGCCAGTTGATCGAGTTAGAAGAATACAGGATGGGTTATTCCAGGCCCATTATCGATGAGATCGATAGGGCGCTGGCAGAGTATTACGGCTTTACAGCCGATGAACTGGACTTTATCATGAACTATGAGATCAAATATCGTCTCGGGCAGGGGGGCAGGTAGGAGAAGACGTGCGTACACCAGCGCAGAGATTGTCAGAGAGGACGGCCATGAGACGATGATATCCGCCGGGTTGGAGCGGTCGGATATAGAGCCGGAACACGCTGCGCAGCGCATTGCGCGCCGCTTCTATGAACGTTTCACTGACGAGCACGCGGCCTTCCTCCCCTGCATCCAGGGCATCGCGGACCCGGCGGAGCGTGCGCGCTACGCCACGCTCATACTCAACCGCCTGATGTTTCTCTATTTCATCCAGCGCAGAGGTTTCCTGGATGGTGACGGCGACTACCTCGCCCATCGCCTGCGCATGGTGCAGGCAGAGGCAGGAGCGCATACGTTTTACCGCCATTTCTTGCTGCGCCTGCTGCACGAGGGACTGGCCCGGGCAGAGCACCCCACCACAGCGCGCCATCTCTTCGGCAGCGTGCCGCGCCTCGACGGCAATCTCTTCGCGCCGCACGAACTTGAACGCCGCTACTCCGCCATTCAGATCAAAGACACAGCCTTCGAGCGCATATTCGCCTTCCTCGACGGCTACCACTGGAACCTGGCTGGCACACTGCCGCGCGGCGAGGACGAGATCAACCCGGCCATACTGGGATACATTTTCGAGCAGCAGGTCAATCAGCAGATGGGGGCATACTACACCCGCGAGGATGTGACCGGCTACATCGCCAGCAACACGATCATTCCGTATCTCTTCAACAGCGTCGCACAGGTATACCCCGGCGCTTTCAGAGCAGGCGGCCCGCTCTGGCGCCTTCTCCAGCAGCAGCCAGATCACTATATCTACGCCCCGGTGCGCAGTACTGAAGCCCTGCCAGCCGAAACGGAGAGGGAATATGCGGCCCGTCGCTCGTACTACAGGCAACTACATGCCAGGCTTGCGAATGGCGAGATCCACGACATCGACGATCTGATCACTTACAATCTCGATATCTTCCGTTTCGCGCGCGATGCACTCTGCCACACAGACGACGCGGCCTTGCTACACACTTTTTATGAGCAACTTCAGCGAATCAAGATTCTCGATCCTACCTGCGGCTCCGGCGCTTTCCTGCTGGCCGCGCTGCACCTGCTCGCGCCGCTGTACGAAGCCTGCATAGAGCGTATGTGTGAATTAACCTCCGATCACGCGGCGCGCAATAAATTTCTCGCCACCCTTGAGCAAATTCAGGCGCAGCCCGGCCGCCGCTATTTTATTCTCAAAACCATCATCAGCAACAACCTCTACGGTGTGGACATCATGGAGGAGGCCACGGAGATCTGCAAGTTACGCCTCTTCCTTGAACTGGCGGCGCAGGTCGAGCGCGGTGAAGACCTGGAGCCACTGCCAGCCCTCGGCCAGCATATCCGCTCTGGCAACGCCCTCGTTGGCTCTATCGAGGATATCTCCCCCGGTAGGGGCCGAATGATGAATATTAACGATCAACAGCAGCAAGGTCATCCTTCGCTGCGCTCAGAATTCGCTTCGTCGGGGCATGTCATCCTGAGCGGCAGCGAAGGATCCGCGGTCCGGGGCATCGGATC
Organism: Ktedonobacteraceae bacterium; assembly: GCA_035294325.1. Classification (GTDB taxonomy): domain Bacteria; phylum Chloroflexota; class Ktedonobacteria; order Ktedonobacterales; family Ktedonobacteraceae; genus DATGLE01. The sequence goes on from DATGLE010000170.1 coordinate 22,802, forward strand.
CTTCGCTGCCGCTCAGGATGACAGGCTTGCCGGCTCCTCTCCTTCCCAGACCGATCAACCTCCCTTCCACTGGCGCGCCGAATTCCCCGCTGTCTTCGCGGAGGGCGGCTTTAATGTCATCATCGGCAACCCGCCGTATGTCGAGTACAGCGCCGGGAGCTTCTCCTACACGCTGCGCGATTTTGCAACGCTGCCATGCGCCAATCTGTACCCCTGTGTAATTGAGAGGAGCCGGCTCCTGCTCGCGGAGCATGGTCGTCAGGGAATGATCGTGCCCCTGGCGGCTTTCGCGACGCGCAATATGATCCCCCTGATCGAGGGCTTCTATCGCTGGTTCCCTCGCTCCTGGCTCTCTTTCTACCATTTTCGCCCTGCGATGCTCTTTTCAGGCGGCAAAGTCGCCAGCATTCCAACCTGCATCTACCTCGCCAGCACGCAGGGGCCTGAGCAGCGGTTCAGCACGCATATCGCCAAGTGGCCGACGCGATATCGCGGCCTGATCTTCCCCTCGCTCACTTACTGCCGCGTCACCGCGCCGCGCGATCCCGTCAATCGCCACTATTATCCCAAATTCGGGCGTCCCCTTGAAAACGCTCTGCTGGAGAAGGTACTGGCCCATACGCCGGTACGCGACTACCTGGCGCGCATGCCCAATCAGAACACCATGTACTATCGTTCCGCCGGCGGATTGTACTGGAAGGTCTTTACCAATTTCGCCTGGCCCTATCACACCACCTCCAATAAGCAGTGCAGCTTTCAGGAAGCATATGATCGCGATATTTTCGTCGCGCTATTTAACAGTTCTCTGTTCTGGTGGTATTATACGGTCACGTTCGATACCTTTAATCTGAAGGATTACATGCTTTTGGGTTTTCGCTTCTCTTATCCAGAGGATGCGGAAATTACCAGCGCGCTCAAGGCGCTTTGCCAGCAGCTCATGGATGATTTTCGTCGCCACGCGCAGCATCTCAAGCGCGGCAAGACCGGCAGTTATACCGTCTACGCCAGAAAGTCTAAAGCGATTATCGATGAGATCGATTGTGTACTGGCGCGGCATTATGGCTTTACGGGTGAGGAGCTGGATTTTATTATCTATTACGATATCAAGTATCGCCTGGGCCGTGAGTATGTGCTGTGAAATACTCGACCATCAGAACGTAATACTGTTTGTATCAAGGATAACTTTTCCCGGACACCTCAGCGCCTTCGGCGCTTCGCAAGTGGGGGAGGTGAGTGTTGCTGAGGCGAACTGCGTCCGCCTCAGCAACACTCACCTCCCCCAGATAAGCCGCCGGAGACGGCAAGGGATCGGGCCGAAGGGCTGTGAGGGTTCTCATCTCTCATAGATAAGCCGCCGTGAGAGGCAAGAGATCTGGCTGAAGGCTGTGAGGGGTATCGCCTCTCCCAGATAAGCCGCCGTGAGAGGCAAGGGATCGGGCCGAGGGGCTGTGAGGGTTCTCATCTCTCATAGATAAGCCGCCGTGGGAGGCAAGGGGCTGTAGTAGTATATCAAGATAATGCAATGTATGACAGCAGGAGATTTTTGAATGCCCATCGATAATCGCGCCTGGCGCCAGTTGAAGACAGCCTGCCAGATACTTGTGGGCGGTTGCCTGGCGCTCGCTTTGCTCCTGCTGCTCGGCCCTCCTGCTGCGGCTGCGGCCCATGATGCTGCGAATGGCGCGCGCGGCCCGACCTTGAGCGTGGATGTGGGCTTTGGAGGCGGCATTTTCCAGTATAGTTACTGGACGCCGGTACGTGTCAGCATCAATAACAGTGGCCCGGCTTTCAGCGGCTCGCTCTCCGTGCGCGTCTACAGCGGCAATACACGCGTGCCCACCGCCGCTATCTCGCCGTGGAGCTTCGAGGCGCCGGTCTCGCTTGCCACCGGCGCGCATAAAGAGATCACATTGTACGCGCCCTTCTACCTCGGCAACTTCTCGCCGAACGGCGTCATCGTGCGGCTGCTCGATGCTCACGGGCGCGTTATCACCACACAGCAGAGCCAGAGCGGCTACGAGATCAGGACGGGCGATCTTTTTATCGGCGTGCTTTCCGACGTGCAGGCCGGCTTTGATAGACTGTCCAGCGTCTCGCTCCCCAACCAGACCAATTCGCTCACCCTGGCACCTCTGGACGCCCGCATTATGCCCAGTTTAGCCAGCGTGCTGGCGAACTTTCAGGTCATCATCCTCGACGACTTCAATACCCGCACGCTCAGCCCCGCGCAGTTGTCGGCCTTGCAGATCTGGGTTAACCAGGGCGGCGTGCTGATCGAGGTCGGCGGCGCGCAGTGGCAGCGCACCCTGAGCGCGCTGCCCGCCGATCTGCTGCCGGTGACGGTCAACGGCACGAGTACGCTTCCGGCAAAGACACACATGCTGCCGGCTGGCAGCTCGATCCATATCAATCCGGCGCTGCTGCCCTATCCTCAGTACAGGCACAATGATATCCTGCCCGCACCCGCCACCATCAGCACAGCAACATTGAGCGCGCAGAACGCCTTCTCACAGAGCGAGACCATCCTGGCCTCCTCCACGACGCCGCTGATCCTCCAGGCCCGCCAGGGGCAGGGAGTGCTCAGCTACCTGGCCTTCGATCCGGCCAGCGCGCCGTTCGCCACCTGGGCAACCACAAGCGATCTATGGGAAGCCGTTCTGCTCCACGCCTTCGGCGATAGATTTCTCATCTCCAACGTCGTGCCAACCTATCCCGCTGGCCCCGGCAATATCCTGTCGCGCGCGGGCATCCTCAGCATGGTCGAGCCGGAATCGCTGCTCGGTCCCTGGATCATCATCGTCCTGCTGCTCGGCTACCTCGCTATTCTCGGTCCGGTGCGCCTTCTGATCGTCAGGCGCTTCAAACTGCCGCGCTGGTGGAGCTGGCGCATTATTATCGGCGCGATTGTAGTCTTCTCGCTGCTCTCCTATGCGCTCTCCTCGTTCCAGCGCCAGGCTTCGCTTACCGACAACAGTATCTCGCTGATCCAGGTTGATCAGGACGGTTCGCTGGCTCACGTTACGACCTACATGGGCATCTTTGTACCCGATCAGGGAACCTTCGATCTGCACCTGCCCGGCGGAAGCCTGGCACAGCCTGTACCGGATCAGCTTCTCTCGGCCACACATTCGATATCGTCCGATGCCGCCGATATGGCGCCGACCAGCCTGACCTTTGGACCGGGTGGCAGCGATCTGGAGCGCCAGGCCAGCAGTTCCTGGTCGCTGCACTCGATAGTCTCCGAGCAGGATTCTGACCTTCATGGGAACCTGGTCGCGCATCTGAGTCTGCGTAACAACCGGCTCGTGGGCACGATTACTAATACGCTGCCCACTGCTCTGAGCGATGCCTATGTACTCGTAGCGCACAGCTTCGCGCCGGTGGGGCACCTGGCAGCCGGGGAGACGCGGCAGGTCAGCCTTCCGCTCTACAGTTCGCCCCCTTTCCCTATCCAATCGCTGGCCGACCAGATCGCGCAGCACAACGGTTTGCCCACGCCCTATTTCCCGTACCAGCAGAACCGCTGGCCGCAGAACAATTTTCAGCGCCACATGGCCTTGCTGTCTGCCCTCAGCGGCGTCGGCTACGTCTATCCGCCCTGCAATGGCCCCTGCAACACCCACGCTATCACCAGCGGCGGCGTCATCTACGTTACCGGCAGCCAGGTGCCGAATCCCAATCGCATCGGCGGCCCCGATCCGCTTGTGCTGCCGGGCGCGCCGGCCACGTTGATCGGCTGGGCCGACCAGCCCATGACTAACGCCGATAACGCGACCATCAATGGCACGCGCCCTGCCGGTCAGCACGAGGACTTTTTACAGGTACCGCTCAACATCAGCGCCTCCAGCCCCGCCAGCCTGCCACAAGATTTCATCCTGGGGCATGTCATCGACATTCAGAGCTATGATGCTCAGCTCAACCTGCCCGGCATCTACAGCATGTCAAACGGCAGTCTGACCTTTGAATTCACGCCGGCTTCGACCAATCAGCCGGTGCATGCCCTGACGATCAGCGAACCCGACTTCGTAGCCAGCCCTCTGCATGTCCAGCTTTACAACTGGCGCACGGAAAAATGGGACGCGATCAGGCTGCGAGGAGATAGCTTCAAGACCACGGATACGGTGGCCTATATGGGACCAGGCGGGCGTATATTGATGCGCGTCGGCGTTCAACCGCCTTCTCAGAACAAGATCTTCTTCGGCCAGCCCTCGCTCAGCCTGAGCTAACGCCTCGCGCCGCCTCTCCTCTGGTGCGCGTGGCGCCGCCGCGCCAGAGACATAGCAGTTGTGTTGTGGAAAATGCGCTTCACGCATTTTCCACAACACAACTGCTATCATACGAGCGCCGCAGGCGCGAGCATGCGAGGGTGCTAGCAATCAGGCACATCTAAGGAAGGGGCTGCGCATACCAGTCGCCGTATTCATCCAGAGAAGGCTGCCCATCCCTGTCATAGGCCGTAAAATACCCTGTTATATCGCCGCCATATTTGCTATTCCCTTCGAAGCGGATGGTATCCGCCCTCCCGGTTAGTTTCACCACAAATTGCACACTTCCGCTCTGGCTGATCGTTCCTGTAAAGGTTCCGGTTACTCCAAGTCCCTGAAAGCGTCCTGAGATATTTCCCTGCTGCTGATTAACCCCTGTGAGATATAAGGCGGTCTTTCTTCCCGCCACTCCTACATCATTGATTGTGCCAGCATAACATGGCGCAAGCTGAGGATAGAGGGAATCGGGAACAGGAGTGCCGGGAGCAGCACAGGCAGCAGAAGTTGATGTCGGCGCTGGCTTTTGGATTGCGCGGCGAACGACAGGGGCAGGGGTGGGATGGCGAGACCAGAGCGTGAACAGAAGGAAGCCGCCCGCTACAGATCCCAGCACAACAATAGATAGCAGAGCGAACAGCAGCAGCTTCCAGGAACCAGGCGAGCGCCCCTTTTCAGGTGAATGTTCCTGATCAGATGAATGATCCTGCTCCCGGTGCGCCTGTCTTTCAAGCGTCAGGGGCATTTTTTCGACGCTGGTGGGACCGGTAACTACCAGGGGCAGGATTTCCTCGGCTGCTTCGGTTTGCGTGCTGGCGGCAGACAACGCGTTCCAGAACTCCTCGATTGTGGCGTAGCGGTCCTCGCTGTGCAGGCTCATGCCACGCGCAATGACCTTACCGACGGAGGGCGGAATTGCTGAACAGACTTGATCGGCGCGCATAAGCGGATCGCTGCCGAAGCGATTCACGCTTCTGGTGAGCGCATCTATCGGCACGATACCGGCCAGCAGGGTATAGGTTGTGGCGGCCAGCCCATAGATATCGGTGCGTGGACCGGTTCCCTGCCCATACTGTTCGGGAGCCGCATAGCCCGGCGTGCCAAAGCGGAAGAGATTGGTCGTCTTATCAACTATATACTCCTTCGCCAGACCAAAGTCTACCAGCAGTGCATCAGCCGACCTCTCGGGCACAATAATATTGCCAGGTTTGATATCTCTATGCACAACCGGCGGCATCCGCGTATGCAGATAGGCTATCGCATCGACAATGGGCGCTAATAGCGTAAGCACAAAAAGCAGAGAAAAGCAGAGATCTGGCTGCATCATGCGCAGCCTTTCGAGGTCTTTTCCCTCGATATAGTCCATGAGCAGGTAGATACGGTTATGCCTGGTATTTTCAAAAACCTGGTAGACGTGAGGAAGTGAGGGGTGATTCAGGCGCATAAGCAGCTCGGCCTCAAAGGTCAGACTGTGCCTGTCCTGGCTGCTGGGATTGACCAGTGACTTGAGAGCATAGAGCTGCTGCGTGCGCCAGTCTCTCACCTTGTAAACCGCGCTGGAGCCGCCCTTGCCCAGGATACCTTCAACAACATAACCATCTGCCTGAGGACTACGTATGATGGCCCCCATCGGAAGCGTCATCTGTTGCTGCATCACTGATTACCTCACGAACGCATTTACAAACAACAATCTATAGCCGTCTCAAGTTAAACGCATATGCTTCTATCATGGGCATAATACCGATTTTACCCTGAAGAGGCATAGACTACCATTCGCAACGTTGTCTGATGCTGGCTCGGAATCCAATCACCCGCGCAGGTAATCAGATTGAGATATTCGCCGCTCCCATCGCCAAAGATGGCTTGCAATGGCGCTTCCTCGGGAGGATAGAAGGCGAAGCTGGTTACATGAAATAACAACTTCTTCCCAGAAGACATTATCACTGTAATCTTGTCGCCTGCATGGATGTTGCGCAGGTTCCAGAATACAGCAGGGAAACCGCCGGGACGATCCAGGTGCCCATCCATGACCGCGCTGCCGCGCTGCCCGGGCCGTGGACCGGCCTCGTACCAACCTACGTCGGTCCAGGGATTTTGTCGGGGTGTGTCCAGGTCCCCGCTTGCCAGAACGCCAACGGCCTCGACCATTGCATCAACCTGAATTGATGGAATGATGAGGCGCATCGGCTTATCTACTATATGTGCTGCTGATTTCGCCAGGGACTGCGGTGCAGAGGGCCGGCGCTCCGCTATTTCAACTCCCGGATAACGCGCTACGACCTGGCTGCACCCACCCAGTACAACAACAGCCAGGCAGTTGAGGATAATAGTGCATAGCAAATAACCCCTCTGCACGCGCATCTTTTATCCGTCACCCTCAGATTTTCCGCGCGACGACATAGCCGGCCCTTCCCGCTCATGGCAAATATGGCTACCCATCGATCCATGATTGAAGAGGGAGTTTACAGATAGCATAGTAGCACATATTGACAAAATTGTTAAGTCCGTTTCAGATAGCGCATAGCCGGCCCGATGCCGACGAGAAGGATCAGGACCGCAACCAGTAACCATGTCAGGAAGGGCTGGATCGTTACATGATCGATGAGCGTTGGATCGCTCCCGGTCCCGGGTAGCCCCGGTATGCCTGGTACTTCAGCAGTCACAAGCTGCGCTCTGGGATTCCCGCCGAAGAGGCCAACGGCAAACACACTGGCGACAGTATTGGGTTCCAGCGTCATCGGCATAGACAGCGTTACATTGTGCTGCGGATCGCTGAAGTTGATCGTATAGGCGCCTGTGCTCATGTTCACATAATTACTGGCATAGGGATAGGGCGGATTCGTAAGCTTGATTTCTCCCATAGCAGCAGTAACTGCCCCGGCATTGGGCGAGAGGCAGTAGATGCGCACCTTCGCCTGACCCGGTGCTACCAGATTATTGTCCACAAATACCTGCAAGGAGAGATTATTCGGCGTTGCCCCAAGAGCCGCAACGGTATAGACATAGCCAGCATTAACGGTCAGATCCTGCGTGATTACGGAGGCATTGATACCCTTGCCCACAAGGGCGATCTGCACCTTATGGACGCCCGCCGGCACAGGAACATAGTTGGTCACGGCGGCAAACTGGAAGCTGCTGAGAAGCTGCTTGCCATCGACAAATACATCAGCGGTACCAATAAAAGGAGAGGCGTGGATGATGCGCACATAGGCGGGGTTCTGGGTGGTGGCGGCATATGCGGGGAGAGAGAATAAACCTGCCAGAATAAACGCAATACCCACGATTCCAATACGATAAAAGATACGCACAGGAGGAAAATAATGCTTCATAACAAGTCCCCTTTCGGGCATTCTACCTTAACAACACGTATTCCAAAAAAGTCGCCCGGATCTCCACAACAAGAACGCTGCTCCAGTATTATTTTTACATAGCAAAATTACTATTTTAAAGAGCAGCGCCAGTTATTGTATAAATATGCCTGATCTCATAATAGGAAATAATCAGATCAAAAGAGGTAGAGATAAGGTTAAGAAAAGGTGTTTAATTTATACGTTTGCATTTATTTTTCTTAACCCATCAATGATCCGTTATATTTATTCTTTATCCAGAGTGTACCTGATTTCTGATCCCTTCGCTTGCTCGCGCCTGCGGCGCTCGCCTTGTCTGTCAGTTGTGCGGGGGTGCCGCGCGAAGGCCCGGCGAGAGAGTGAAGACATTGAGGACCTGCCCGCAATTACGTTTCATAGGCATCGAAAACGTTTTCGATTCCGCACGCGATATTGTATAGTATAATTAATGATTCTCGAAAGATTGGAGACTCACCCCGATGACTGACGAGAGCGCTTCCGCCCCCCTGGACAAAGTACGAGAGGTAGCGGAAGCGATACGCGCGAACGTCGAGCGTGTGATAATCGGCAAACCGGAGGCCATTGACCTGCTGCTCGTCGCCTTATTGAGCGATGGGCATGTGCTGATCGAGGATGTGCCGGGCATGGGCAAAACGATGCTGGCGAAGTCTCTGGCGCGTTCGCTGGGGGCGACCTTTCAACGCGTGCAGGGAACGCCCGACCTGCTCCCTACCGATATCATCGGCGTGAGCTATTTCGATCAGCGCCGCAACGATTTCGTCTTTCGTCACGGCCCGCTCTTCGCTCAAATTCTACTGGTCGACGAGGTGAATCGCACGACGCCGCGCACACAGTCGGCGCTGCTGGAAGCGATGGCCGAACGCCAGGTGACAGTCGAGCGCGAGACCATGCTCCTGCCCAGACCGTTCCTTGTGCTTGCGACTCAAAACCCCGTCGAACTGGAGGGCACCTTTCCGCTGCCTGAGGCGCAGCTTGATCGCTTCCTGCTGCGTATCCAGATCGGTTATCCGAGCGAGGATGAGGAGCAGGCCATCCTTCATCGCTTCAAGCTCGATGAGCCACTGGAATCCTTGCAGCCCGTGATCGCTGCTGAAGAGATCATCGCACTGCAACGCGCGGTGCGCTCTGTACAGTGGCAGCCGGAGGTCGAGCGCTACCTGCTGGCGATCGTGCGCGCGACGCGGACCCATGCGGCGGTACAGCTCGGCGTCAGTCCGCGCGGCGCCCTGGCGCTCTATCGCGCCTGCGAAGCGTTCGCCGCCATTCAGGGCCGCGATTATGTGCTGCCCGACGACGTGAAGCGCCTGGCGCCGAGCGTGCTGGCCCATCGCCTGCTGACGACAACGCGCACGCGCATGCGCGGCCAGCGCAACCTGGAAATCATCGCGGAGATCGTAGATGCCGCGCCCGTGCCCGTTGAGACGATTACGCCTCCGCCTAAAAGGTAATCTCAGGGATGAAGACCGATCTCTTCACTATCTCTCACGACGAAGAACTGCTGAAAAAACGCCGCCCCTGGTATTTTCTGGCGCTGGCACTCTTTCTGCTCAGCCTGCTCGTACACCAGGCGCTGGCTTTCCTCGCTGCGCTCTTCACGCTGCTGGTTGGCTTCGTGCCCGACCTGTGGTACCGCTACGCGCTGCGTCATATCGTGATTCGCCAGCAGGTCAGCCAGGAGCATCTCTTCTTCGGTGAGGAAGTGACCCTATCGATCAGTATTGAGAACCAGAAATTATTACCTCTGCCCTGGCTGCAAATCGAAGATATCATATCGCCGCCCCTCACAGTCCTGAGCCGGCGCGCCTCGCCCCTGCGAGTCGCCAATCAGGATATGCTCGCAAGCACCTGGCTGCTCTGGTCCTTCCAGCGCGTCACGCGGCGCTATCGCTTGCTCTGTCATACACGCGGCTTCCACATCTTCGGCCCGCTGCGGCTCACCAGCAGCGACCCCTTTGGCTGGCTCGATAGCGACGTGACCGTTCCGGCGAGCGCGACGCTGCTGGTCTATCCGCTGATCGCGCCCCTCGAAACCCTGGGCCTGCCCTCGGTGCATCCGCTGGGCGAGCACACCACGCAGCGTCCCCTGCTCGAAGATCCGCTGCGCGTGGCGGGGGTACGCGATTACATGCTCGGCGACGATCCGCGCCGCATCCACTGGAAGGCCACCGCGCGCGCCGGCTCGCTGCAAAGCAAGATCTATGAGCACAGCAGCCTGCGCCGCCTCCTGCTGCTGCTCGATCCCTGGAACTATTCGCCCGCCAGCCAGGGCATCGATCTTGAGATCCAGGAGTTGACGATCACGGCGGCGGCCTCTATCGCGCTCTGGGCGCTCGACGAGGGCTATATGGTGGGTATCCTGACCAACAGCGCGATGATTACCGCCATCGAGACGCAGGCAGCGACGCCACAGAGCGCCATCGATTACAGGACCGAGAGCGCCAGGCGCTCTGTTACAGAGGAATACAGCATCGAGCGCGCCCGGCAGGTCATCCGCACACGCATTTCGCCCCCCGGTGTGAGCGTGCCTTTCGCCCGCGATCATGGACAATACGAACGTATTCTGGTGACGCTGGCGCGGCTGGTCCCGGCGCATAATGCTCCCATCGAGCGCTTTATCGATAGCGAAGATCACATGTTCCCCCTCGGCACGACGATTGTGCTGGTAAGCGCGGCGACAACCGTCAATGAAGCCACCGTTGAGCGCCTGCTGGAGCGGCGCCGGCATGGCAGCGCGGTCCATCTGGTGCTCGCCGACGATCTGGACAACAGGACGATGACCGAGACGTATGATTTGCCCGTCCACCACCTGGGAGGAAAGGAGCAGTGGCATGAACTCGTTAGAACCGCTGGAGGCGGCAGAAGCGCAGCCGCCGGCACAAGTTCAACGGTCCTTCGACTGGATTGAGATCCTGGCTGTTCCTATCGCTAACAGCATCATGGAGACGCAGCCCATCGCGCTCATCCTCATGATCGTGCTGCCGTTTTTCATCGGGCAGAGCGCGATCACCTCGCTGGACGAAGCGACGATTATGCTGCTGATCCTGGGCCTGCACTGGTGGGCGATATTCGTCAGGTATCGCGTGGAGCATGGCCTGAACGAATATCACACGCGGGTTATGCACCTGCTTGGCCTCTTCCTCGCCTTCACAATGGTGCTTGCGACGCACCTGGGGATGGTGAAGGACATCCCTGCGCTTATCATCCTGCTCGTGCTGGCACTCTGGTTCTGGAAGCGTGGCATGGATCGAGCGAGCAAGGGATTGAACGACGAACAGCAGGTGCTCTTTTTTAAAGTTGGCTTTGTGGTGATCGTTGTCGCGCTCTTCTTTTCCGTCGTAAACACTGTAGCCTATAACTTCCTCAGCAGCGGCTTCATGGACGCGCTTGCTCACGCCCTGCCCCTCTTCTTCCTCAGCGGGCTGATCGGACTCTCGCTGACGCGCCTGGGTATCATCAGGAAGGAGAACGCGCGCCGCTCGCCCGGCGGGGCGGATCCGACGCGCTCCTGGCTCGTGGCTCTGGTAAGCGTGTGGATTGTGGTTGTTGCCGCCGCTCTCGCCCTCGAAATCTTCTCGTTTCAGTCTATCGCAAACGTCCTGGGACCGCTCTGGACGCTGCTGGGCATCATTGCCAACGGCATTATCTTCGCGCTCTATTTCGTGGCGCAAATTCTCACTACCATCGCGCTGTTCATGCTCGGGATCTTCTTCGCGCTGCTGGGCCTGCTCTTTGGCACCGAGCCGCAAAAAACCAGGCTGGCGCCGTCCGCACCCCCACCGGCACTGCAACACCCGCACGCCGCTCCATCAGTCGGGCTGATCCTGCTGGGCATCGCCCTCCTGCTCGCGCTGGCATTCGTTCTGTACACGCTCCAGAAGCGCTGGCACATCGCGCGCGACGATGGCAGCGAGGAGGAGACGCGCGAAGGGCTATCGATGCGCTCGATATTGAGGATGCGGCGCCAGGAACGCCAGCAGCGCCAGCGCGAGCGACAGGCCGCGCTCGAAGTACTCGATCCAGCCTCCGTGCGCGCCCGCTACCGTGAGTTCCTCCAGACGCTGGCCGACGCGGGCGGCGACCTTGAGCGCC